>CANBNK010000110.1 GCA_947371015.1 Acetobacteraceae bacterium
TAGCCACACTGTTTCTGGACAGCGATGGTGCGGTGGCAGAACCGCTCGATAGAGGCGAGGATGTCGTTGGCGGTCTTGGTCCAACGGAATGGCTTAGGATCGGCGTTGCGGGCATCGATGTAGGCGGTGATCGCCGCTTCCAACTCTGCGGTGGAGCGATGAGCGCCGCGCCTGATCTGATCGTCGGTCAGCAGCCCGAAGAAGCGTTCGACCTGATTGATCCAGGATGCCGAGGTTGGCGTGTAGTGCACGTGCCAGTTGGGCCGCCTGGCGAACCAGTCGCGGACCGACTTGGTCTTGTGGCTGGATGCGTTGTCCATGACGACGTGGATGTCGAGGTCCTTGGGCACGTTCTGCTCGACGGTGTCGAGAAAGCGGCGGAACTCCAGCGCGCGGTGACGCGGCAGGCATTTGCCGATGATGGTCGCGGCCTTCACGTCGAGCGCCGCGAAGAGCGAGGTCGTGCCGTGCCGTTTGTAATCGTGCGTGCGGCGCTCGACCTGGCCGGGGCGCAGCGGCAGCAGCGGTTGGGTGCGGTCGAGCGCCTGGATCTGTGACTTCTCGTCGACGCAGAGCACCAGGGCGCGTTCCGGCGGGCTGAGGTAGAGGCCGACGATGTCGCGCACCTTCTCGACGAACAATGGATCGGTCGACAGCTTGAAGGTCTCGCTGCGATGCGGCTGCAGCGAGAAGGCCAGCCAGATGCGCTGCACGGTCGACGGCGCCAGCCCCGCGGCCTTGGCCATCGAGCGTGAGCTCCAGTGGGTCCGGCCGGTCGGCAGCGTCTCGAGCGTTGCCGTGACAACCTCGGCGACCTTCTCGTCGCTGACGGTGCGTGGCGCGCCCGGCCTTGGTGCATCAAGCAGGCCGTCGAGGCGCCTCGCGGCGAACCGGCCGCGCCAGGTCGCCACTGTGACGCGGGTGATGCCAAGCCGCTCGGCGATCGCCATGTTGCTGACCCCGTCCGCGGCCAGCAGCACGATCTCGGCTCGTATGGCATCGCCACGGGCGACCTTTCGGCGGCGCAGGCGCGACGCCAACGCGGCACGCTCAGCTTCCGTCAGCTCGATGCTTACCGCTGCCCGTCCCGCCATGTCTCCGCCCCGCCTGCCGTCGTTGGCAGCGAATCATAGGCAGGTAAATTTGGCTAGAAACTTCTCGGTCGAGACACTAGCAGGCTGCGGAAATTCGATTTTCGGCACCGGACGCCGCAACATTGATTCGCGGCGCCGACGCAGAGAGACAGGAAGTTTCAGGCAAAGGCCCGGACGGATTCCATTGCAGTCTTTGTTGCTCTTCCGTGGTAGAATTTCCGCAGCCTGCTAGAGCCTCAAGCGCAATGTGGAGCCGGTGCTGATCGATGCCGGGCTGCTGCTCTACCAACTGCATAACGGCCCGCTGCAGCAGTTGCTGGCGGTGCGCGACAAGGGCGTGGCATTGATCGTCGGCGGTGATGTCGCCAGCTATACCGCGCTGAGCACCGCCACCGTGGCGTCGGGCACCTTCAAGACCTGCCTGGCGGCGGGGCTGCTCCGGCTGGGTGCCACGCCCTCGCTACTGACCGCGGACGCCCAGGACGACAATGACGCCAGCACCGGCGGCTACAACACCGGCTCGGCCGCCAGCATCGCCCAGAAGCTGCTGCGCGGCCCGGGCGGCATCGCCGCTGCCTCCGGCACCAGCTTCGCGTGCACGGTGGGTGAGTCCGGCCTCTGGCTGTGCGGCGGCACCGTTGGCGAGGTGATGGAGGCGCTGGCCGCCGGCATCTTTGGCTGGTGGGGCACCAGCACCGCCGGTCTCTACCAGGGCGGGCAGCTGGCCGCGCCGCCGGAGGAGATCGGCCCGCTGCGGGCGCCGTGGTGGCGGGCCCGGGCCGGCTACCAGGCGCCGTCACCGCCAACACCGCGATCAGCGCCGCCTATCCGCTGGCGGAGGACGAGCCGGAGTTGATCGCCGGCTTTGACCTGCAGGCCGATGCGCAGTCGCTGCCGGACAGGCTGCTGGCCATCGTCGGCTGCCCGCTGCCGGCCGAGGAGCTCGGCGCCTGGTGGTCAAGCTGGCGCACCCGCCAGCCGGCCTGACCGGATGAACCGAGACTGGTTGACCCGAGATTGGGCAGCCCATGGCGGCCGCCCCTGTTCCGGCTGACATCCGCCGGGCCGCCGCGTTTCATCGCTCCACAGCAAAACTGCAACGCAATCGCCGTTAACCATAGGTTAACCAGCGCGTCGCTTTTCATTTTGTCGCCGTTGCGACATCCGAGGACGCCGCATGACCCTGTCGAACATCGATCTGTCGAATTACGTCCGCGTTGGCCGCTACGACCTGCCGGAGCCGACCCGCACGGCGGCCCCGGCCCATAACCTGCTGGCGCAGGAAGCCTCCGCGGTCACCTACAATGCCGACACCGATACGCTGTTCGTCGTCGGCGATGGCGGCACCGCCATCGTGCAGGTCTCCAAGACCGGCGTGCTGATCGACTCGATGACCCTGGCGCAGGGCACCAGCCCCCAGGGCACCGCCTTCTACGACCCGGAAGGCCTGACCTATGTCGGCGGCGGCAAGTTCGTCATGACCGAGGAGCGCGACCGCAACGCCGTCGAGTTCACCTATGTCGCCGGCACCACGCTGGACCGCGCGGGTGCGCGGATCGCCCATCTCGGCACCAGCGTCGGCAATGTCGGGCTTGAAGGCCTCAGCTACGACCCGCAGACCGGCGGCTTCATCTTCGTCAAGGAAATCACGCCGCAGGGCATCTTCCAGACCACCATCGACTTTGCCAACGACACCGCCAGCAACGGCTCGGCCACCACCGTCAACTCGACCAACCTGTTCGACCCGGCCCTGGTCGGCACCGCCGACTTCGCCGACGTCTTCGCGCTGTCCAACCTGGCCGACCTGGCCGGCACCGCCGAGGGCGGCCACTTGCTGGTGCTGAGCCAGGAGTCGGGCCGGATCGTCGAGGTCGATCGCGCCGGCACCATCTACAGTTCGCTGACCATCGTGACTGACCCCGGCAACCCGCTTTCGGTGCCGAACCAGCAGCACGAAGGCCTGACCATGGACAGCGCCGGCAACCTTTATGTTGTCAGCGAGAATGGCGGCGGCGACTTCGACCACCCACAGCTCTGGGTCTATGCCCCCTCGGTTGCGACCAATGCGGCGCCGACCGCGCTGGCCCTGGCCAATGCCAGCACTGCCGTGCTGGAAAACACCAGCACCACCGCCCGCCTGAAGGTGGCCGACCTGGTCGTCACCGATGACGGCCTGGGCACCAACAGCTTCACCCTCACCGGCGCCGACGCGGCGCTGTTCGAAGCCGACAGCACCGGCCTGTACCTCAAGGCCGGCACCGTCATCGACTACGAGACGAAGACCGGCTACGCCGTCACCGTCAGCGTGGACGACACCAGCGTCGGCACCACGCCGGATGCCAGCGTGAACTTCACCCTGGCGGTCACCAACGTGGTGAACGAAGCCGGCCAGCCCGCCACGCTCTACATCTCGGAAGTGGCGCCCTGGTCCAGCGGCAACAGCCCCATCGGGGCGGACTGGTTCGAGCTGACCAACAGCGGCTCCAGCGCCATCGACATCACCGGCTGGAAGATCGACGACAACTCCGACCTGTTCGCCCAGGCGGTAGCGATGAGCGGAATCACCAGCATCGGTGCCGGTGAATCGGTCATCTTCCTGGAAACCAGCAGCCTGGCCACGGCCCAGACCAGCTTCATCAACACCTGGTTCGGCGGCACCGCCCCGGCCGGCCTGCAGATCGGCGCCTACAGCGGCGGCGGCGTCGGCCTCAGCACCGGTGGCGACCATGTCAACGTGTTCAACGCGGGCGGCGTGCTGCAGGCCAGCGTTGCCTTCGGCGCCTCCTCCGCCAGCGCTCCGTTCCGCACGTTCAACAACGCCGCCGGCGGCAACAGCGTCACCCTCACCAAGCTCAGCGCGGCCGGTGAGAACGGCGCCAAGGCCGCTAGCAACGACGCCAACGAGATCGGCTCGCCCGGCACCGTGGGCAAGCTGTTCATCTCGGAAGTCGCGCCCTGGTCCAGCGGCAACAGCCCGGTCGCAGCCGACTGGTTCGAGGTGACCAACGCCACCGCCCAGGCCATCGACATCACCGGCTGGAAGTTCGACGACAACAGCGGCTCCTTCGCCGCCGCGGTGGCGCTGACCGGCATCACCAGCATCGGTGCCGGTGAATCGGTCATCTTCATCGAGACCGCCTCCGGCGCCACCGTCGACGCCTTCAAGTCGGACTGGTTCGGCAGCAACCCGCCGGCCAACCTCCAGATCGGCACCTACAGCGGCTCGGGCGTCGGCCTTGGCACCAGCGGTGACGCGGTCAACCTGTACAGCGCCACCGGCGTGCTGAAGGCCAGCGTCGCCTTCGGCGCCTCCTCGACCAGCAGCCCGTACAAGACCTTCGACAACACGGCCGCCCTGAACGGCGCCACCGCGGGTGCGGTTACCCTGACCACCCTGAGCGCGGACGGCACCAACGCCGCCTTCACCGTGACCCACGCCGCCGCCGAGATCGGCTCCCCTGGCGCCATCGCCGTGGTCAACAACGCGCCGACCGCGACGGCCGACGCCCTCAGCACCGTGGTCGAGGACAGCGGCGCCCGAAGCATCGCCTTCAGCGCGCTGACCGGCAACGACAAGGCCGGCCCGTCCACCGAGGCGGCCCAGACCCTGACCGTGACCGTGGTCAGCAACGCCACGGGCGGCGTGGTTGCCATCTCCGGCGGCCAGGTCGTCTTCACCCCCACCGCCAACTTCAATGGCACCGCCGGCTTCGACTACACGGTGCAGGATAACGGCACCTCCTACGGCCTGGCCGATGCGAAGTCCGCCTCCTCGCATGTCAGCTTCGACATCACCGCGGTGAACGACGCCCCGGTCATCACCTCCGCCGCCAGCTTCGTGGCGGATGAGAACCAGCTGGCCGCCGGCACCGTCGCCGCGACCGACGTCGAGGGCGACGCGATCAGCTTCGCCATCACCGGCGGCGCCGACCAGGGCTTCTTCGGCATCGACGCCAGCACGGGCGCCATCAGCTTCCTGGCAAGCCCGGACTTCGAGACCGCCGCCGACGCCGACGGCAACAACGCCTACCAGCTGGTTGTCACTGCCACGGACGCCTTCGGTGCGGCGAGCCAGCAGAACGTCACCATCACCGTGGCCGACCTGGCCGAGGCCGGCATCACCCTGGCGACCACCCGTGCGGCCGACGTGCTGGCGGGCAGCACCGGCAACGACAGCGCCGATGGCGGCATCGGCAACGACAGCCTGACCGGTGGCGACGGCAACGACATGTTGCTGGGTGGCGTCGGCAACGACACGCTGCTGGGTGGTCGTGGCGCCGACAGCCTGGATGGCGGCACCGGCAATGACAGCCTGGCTGGCGGCGCCGGCACGGATACGCTGGTCGGCGGCATCGGCAACGATACGCAGGACGGCGGCACCGGCAACGACAGCCTGGCTGGTGGCACCGGCAACGACATGCTGGCCGGCGGCACCGGCCGTGACACGCTGGCCGGCGAAGCTGGCAGTGACAGCCTGGACGGTGGCGACAGCGACGACCAGCTACTCGGCGGCGCGGGCAGCGACTCGGTGGCCGGCGGCAATGGCAACGACCTGCTGAGCGGCGACACCGGCAACGACAGCCTGGTGGGCGGCGACGGCGACGACACGCTGGGCGGCGGCACCGGCGCGGACGTGCTGACCGGCGGCGCCGGGGCGGATATTTTCCTGCTCGGCACCACGGCGGCGAGCCGCGATACCATCATCGACTTCGTCAGCGGCACCGACATCCTGGCCTTCTCGCCGGCGCTGTTCGGCGGCGTGGTGCCGGGCGATGCGGACTGGACCCTGGTCTTCGGCACCCGCGCCACCGCGGCGCTGCCGAGCTTCATCTACGACCAGGCCACTGGCCGCCTGAGCTTCGATGCCGACGGCAAGGGCGCCGGCAAGGCGGTGATGCTGGCGACGCTGGACAACCACGCCAGCATCTTGGGGGCCGACCTGCACGTCGCCAGCTCGGACCTGCTGATCTTCGGCTGAAGCCGCAACCATCGGCAGCGCGGGCGCCCCGGCCCCGCGCTGCTGGCCCGAACCGAGGCGACGGGTCGTAGCGCCGCCCCAAACGCGAAACGCCAAGCCCACCGGCCTGGCGTTTTTGTTTGTGGCACCGGATGGCGCTCCAGGCTCAGCGCAGGCGACCATCGGCACGGGGCTGACCGTCACCAGCGGCGGGGCCAGCATCACCGCCGGCGGCCTCACGGTTACGGCAGGCGGTCTCAGCGTCGGCGCCAGCATCGCCGGCAACAGCACCATCATCGGTGATCTCACCACCTATCGCAGCGGCGCGCCCACCACCGGCTACCACTACTTCGGCAACACGGGCACGCGCTCCATCGGCTTTGATGGCACCAACTGCATCATCGCCGGCATGAACGTCTACAACGCCAATGGCAGCTTCTATCTGAGCAGCGGCGGCGGCTATTTCGGCAATATCCTGCGCGACTACAGCCTGGGACAGAATATCGGGCTGAACCTCAACGACACCACGATCGACTTCATCGCCAATGGCGGCTTTTCGGGCTACGTCGATAGCGGCGGCAATATCAACGCCGCTGCCAACTTCGTGGTGTTTTCCGATCGCCGCCTCAAGCAGCGCATCCGCCGCTATGGCGATGGCGCCGCGGCAGTGGATGCCATCCCGGCCAGGCGCTTTGAGCGCAGGGATATCGGCGGCGAGCATATCGGTTTTATCGCGCAGGAGGTGGCGGCGCAGCTGCCCGAGGCGGTCACCACCACCCGCGACGGTCTGCTGGCGCTGAAGGAGATGCCGCTGATCGCAGCGCTGTGGCAGGCGCTGCAGGCAACCCGCATCGAGCTGCGTCGCGCGCAGCATCGCATCGACAAATTGGAGGCAGGGCGATGAACGTCACCATGGACATAGTGCCAGCGGACGACCCGGAGTTCGCGGCGATGTGGCAGGAGGGCTGGACTGAGTTGATCGCCAGCGGCGAGACCGACTACACCGTGCCACCGCCCTTTGGTGGCAAGTTCGACATCGCGCTGCTGATCCGCGCCGATGGCGAGGCCGCGGCGATCCGGGCCTACCACGACTGGGGTAAGCAGCCGACGCGGCACGGTACCTGCGCCGGCATGGGCGGCACCAGCTACCGCGTGCCGGTTCGGCCGCTCGTCCCCGGCAGCCGCAACGAGGGGCGTGACTTCGTCGATATGCAAAGCAGGCCGGTACGCAGCATCCTCACCAACCTGGAACATGGCAGCCGCCTGCGGCCGGCACCCGCGCCCTGGATATCCGCGGCCATGCCTGGGCGGGCGACCACAGCGTGCGCGCGGTGCATGCCAGCGTGGATTTCGGCGCCAGCTGGCACGAGATGCGGGTCTCGGCGCCGCATAACCGGCACGCCTGGGGGCGCTGGCAGGGTCAGGTGGCGCTGCCCTCGGACGGGTATTTCGAGGTCTGGTAACGCGCCACCGACGACCAGGGCCGCATGCAGCCGCACGCCGCCGCCAACTGGAACCCGCAGGGCTATGGCGGCAATCCCGTCAGCCGCATCGCGGTGCTGGTGAGCTGATGCCGCCGCTGCTGGCCAGCGCCCTGGTGCTGTTGGGGCAGAAGGGCGGGTTGTGGATGCGGCACCAGCCGCATGCGCCGCTGCCGCCCACCCCGGCCTGCCTGGAGACCCAACGCCAGGCGGCCGAAGCGGCGACGCGCGAGGCGGAGCGCCAGGCCGAGGCGGCCAAGTTGGCGGCCCTGCAGCGCCCGCTGGAGACGCCCGAGGCGCTGCTGCCCGGCGAGGTGCGCGAGGAGGTCTTCCACGTCAGCACCGCCTGCCACAGCACGGCGGTGATCCGCCGCACCCGCCTGTCGCGGGAACGCTGAGACGAGCTGCTGGACTGTATGGTCGCCAGGCACAACATGAACTCGCTGGAGCCGGAGCAGCGCATCCGTATGATTGACTACCTAGCCGAGCACTTCGCGCCGCAGCGCGGCGGCGCCAGGGGCCGCAACGTGTTCCTGGACCAATAGCTCCCTCTGGCCTTGGCGATGAAGCTTCGCTTACCCTCGCCGCAACCGAGGGAGGAACCCATCATGCCGACGCGCCGCGCGCTGGGGCTGCTTGCGCTTGCCATGCCGGGGATTGCCCGTGCCCAGTCCGACTATCCCGACCGCGCGGTGAAGGTGGTGGTGCCCTTCGGCCCCGGTGGCGCCATCGACATCCTGGCCCGCGTTATGGCGCCGCATTTCCCCGCCCTTGCCAATGGCCAGCAATTGCTGGTGGAGAACCGCCCCGGCGCCGGCGGCACCATCGGTGTCGCCGGCGTCGCCTCCGCCCGACCGGATGGCTATTCCCTGCTGCTGGCGGAACAGGCCTCCGGCCTGCTGGCGCATGAACTTTACCGCAGCCTGCCCTATGATCCGCGCACCGCCTTCACGCCGATCTGCTTCCTGGTGGACCTGCCGGAGATCCTGGTGGTGCGGAAGGACCTGCCGGCCCGCAACGTCGCGGAGCTGATGGCCATGGCCAGGGCCGAACCGGGCAAGGTGAGCTTTGGCACCGTCGGGGTCGGCCATATCGGCCACCTGACTGCTGAGCTGCTGGGCAGCCGCGCCGGGCCGGATACCCGCATGCTGAACGTGGTCTATCGCAGCGGCGCCGACATGGTGACGGCGGTAGCCAAGGGCGAGCTGGACTTCACCTGCACCACGCTTTCCTCGGCTTCGGCCCTGGTGCAGGCCGGCGCCATCCGCTGGATGGCGGTGAGCACACCGAAGCGCATCGCGGCACTGCCGGATGTACCGACCTTCTCCGAGACCTGGCCGGATACGACGTCCTCGCTCTGGTACGGCATGGTCGGGCCGGCGGGCATGCCGCCGACGCTGGTGCAGCGGCTGAACCGCATCTGCAACAGCATCCTGGCCATTCCCGAGGTGCGCGACAGCCTGGTCAGGCAGATGGGTGCCGAGTTGGTGGGCGGCCCCCCCGAACGCTTCGCCCAGCATCTGGCGGCCGAGTTGGCGCGCTGGACTCCGCTGCTGCGCGCGCAGGGGATCAAGGTGGAGTAGCGCCTACGCCTTGGCGCGGTGCAGGGCTTCCCACACCCGCTCTGGCGCCGCCGGCATGTCCGGCCAGCGCACGCCATGCGGGCGTAGGGCGTCCAGCACCGCGCTCGTCAGCACTGGCAGGGCGCCTACCGTGCCGGCCTCGCCGGCGCCCTTCACGCCCAGCACATTGGTCGTGGTGCGCTGCGGGTTGGAGAGCACCTCCATGCCCGGGAAGTCGGCGGCGAAGCTGGCGGTCAGCACCTGGCCGTCCTGGTAGATGATGTTCTCGCCGAACACCTGGCCGAAGCCCTGCGCCACGCCGCCATGGATCTGCCCCTTCAGCAGCAGCGGGTTGATGACTGTGCCGACGTCATCGGCCACAAAGTAGCGCAGCAGAGCAGTCTCGCCGGTCTCGAGATCGATCTCCACCTCGGCGATGTGGCAGCCATTGGGGAAGGTGGCATCGCCCTTGGGCAGCGCACCGGGGACGTAGCTGCGCTTCGCCAACGCCTCGATACCGATGCCCCTTGTCGGTGCCGGCGACGCGGAACTCGCCCTCGGCGAATTCGAGGTCCTGCTCGCTTGCCTCGAGGAAATGCGTCGCCAGCTCCTTGCCGCGCTCGACGATCTTCATCGCCGCGCCGGCCAGCGCCCCGCCGGCGGCCATCATGCTGGGCGAGCCGATGGTGCCGCAGCCATGCGTCACCTTGTCGATATCGCCGCAGATGAAGCGTATGCGCTCGGCCGGGATGCCCAGGCGCTCGGAGGCGATCTGGCGGAACACCGTCTTATGCCCCTGGCCGTGGTTGTGGCTGCCCATGAGGAGTGTCACGCTGCCGCCATATCAAAACGGATTTCGGCGGCTTCCTCCATCGGGTTGCGGTGCGGGCCGCCGGCGTTGTCGATGGCGTTGGCCACGCCGATGCCGCGCAGTTTTCCGCCCGCGGCACTGTCGGCGAGGCGGGCGGGGAAGCCAGCCCAGTCGGCCGCTGCCAGCGCCATGGCCATGTTCTTCGGGAAGTCGCCGCTGTCGTACTTGTAGTCCAGCCTGGTCTGGAACGGCATCTGCCCCGGCTGGATCAGGTTGCGCTGGCGCAGCGCTACGCGGTTCAGCCCCATCTCGGTCGCTGCTAGGTCGATGCATTGCTCGATCGCGTAGATCGCCTCCGGCCTGCCGGCGCCGCGATAGGGCGCGGTGGCTGGGTGTTGGAGAGGCTGCCGCGCACCTCGGTGCAGATCGCTGGTGTCCGGTACACGCCAGCTAGGTCGCCGACATTGTTGGTGCTGCTGACCGGCCGCTGCCAGGCCAGGTAGGCCCTGACATTGTACAGTGTAGTGACGCGCAGGCCGAGGAAGTCGCCCTCGGCGCTCAGCGCCAGTTGCGCCACGCTGTCATTGTCGCGGGCGTGGGTGTCGGCCAGGAAGCTCTCGGTGCGGCTGGCGGTCCAGCGCACCGGGCGTTCCAGCAGCTTCGCCGCGTGTAGCGGCAGGACGTGTTCGGGGAAGGGGCTTTCCTTCATGCCGGAGCCGGCACCGACATCGGGCGAGATGATGCGTAGCTGGTTGCTGGGAATGGACAACGGTACCGAGGAGGTGAGGCTGGCGGGCCATGGCAACCGCATCGTCATGGACCATACCCCGGCCGGCAGCACCAGCCGCATCGTCGCCGGGGCGGATACGGTCCGGGCCGGCAATGGTGATCTCGACATCTACCTGGACGGCTACCAGGACCTGATCAGCGCCGGCGCCGGCAACCACACGGTCGCCGGCAGCCTGCGCGGGCTGACGCTGCATCTCGGCGCAGGCGATGCCCAGCGGCATGCGGGCGCCGGCAACGACACCGTGACTCTGCATGGCGGTACCGCCGGGATCTGGCTGAACGGCTGGCTGAACCAGTTGGCTGCCCGAGCCGGCGGCATCGTCACAGTGCATGATGGGGCCACCGGCGACCTCTTCCTGCTGCCCGGCATGGGCAGCGGCGGGTGCTGCATCTGCTCGGCTTCAACCTCGATGCCGGCGACCGCTTCCAGTTCCATGGCCTGACCGCGGCCGGCATCAGCTTCGTGCTGAACGGCGCCGAACTGGAGGTGGTGGCCAGGAACGTGGTGGTGGCGACGCTCTCCAGCGCCGCTCCGCTCAGCGCGCTGACCCTGACCAGCCACAACAGCCTGCTCTTCGCCTGAGCCCCTTCCCCGCCCGCCCGGGCCGGGGAATACTGCCGGTCGGACTGCCAGCCGGCCGGGGAGAAGAACATGAGTGCCGCGCAGGCGACGGCGGATGCCGTCCCGGAGTGCGACGCCACAATCAGCGGCGCCAGCGTCGCCGGGATGCTGCAATTGCTGAAGCTGCGCGAACTCGGCCTGCGGGTGCGGCTGTTCGAGGCCGGCTCCGATGTGGGCGGCACCTGGTACTGGAACCGCTACCCCGGCGTCCGCTTCGACTCCGAAAGCTGGAGCTATGGCTACTCCTTCTCGCCGGAACTGCTTCAGGACTGGGAATGGCCGGAGCATTTCGTGGCCCAGCCCGACACGCTGCGCTACCTCAACCGCGTTGCCGAGCGCTTCGACCTGCGACGCGAGATGCGCTTCAACAGCCACGTTGCCGCCGCGCATTTCGATCACGCCGCCAGCCATTGGACGGTGACGCTGGAAGGTCACGAGCAGGCCAGCGCGCCGCCGCTCATCACCGCGCTCGGCCCGCTTTCGGCCTATACCCTGCCGAACATTCCCGGCCGCGATGACTACCGTGGCCTGGCCTGCCACACCGCGCGCTGGCCACGCGAGGGGCTGGACCTCAAGGGCAAGCGCGTCGGCATCACCGGCACCGGTGCGACGGCGATCCAGACCATCGCGCCCGAGGTCGGCAGCCTCACCGTCTTCCAGCAGACGCCGAACTGGGCGGCGCCGCTGCACAACAGCTGCATCACCCCGGAGGAGCAGGCCGGCATCAAGGCCAGCTACGCCGAGATCTTCGAGCGCTGCCGCCAGACCGCCACCTGCTTCATCCACGAGACCGACAAGCGAAGCGTCTTCGACGTGACGCCGGAGGAGCGCGAGGCCTTCTGGGAGAAACTGTACAGCGAACCCGGCTTCGGCATCTGGGTGGGCAATTCCGCGACGTGCTGACCGACGACGCCGCCAACGCGCTGATGACCGAATGGGCGGCACGGAAGATCCGCCAGCAGGTGAAGGACCCCGCCATCGCCGAGAAGCTGATCCCCGCCAACCACGGCTTCGGCACCCGCCGCCTGCCGCTGGAGACCGGCTCCTACGAGATCTATAACCAGCCGCATGTGCGGCTGGTGGATATCAACGAGACGCCGATCGAACGCATTACCGAAGCCGGGCTGCGCACCAGTGCCGAGGATTTCGCCTTCGACGTGCTGATCTACGCCGCCGGCTTCGATGGTGTCACCGGCCCTTATCACCGCATCGACATCCGCGGCCCCTGCGGCCGCAGCCTGCGCGCCGACTGGGTGGAGACGCCGCGCACCTTCCTCGGCGTACTGGCCGAGGGCTTCCCCAACATGCTGATGGTACCGGGGCCGCACACCGCGCGCGGCAGCATCGAGGATTTCATCGACTGGACCACCCGGTTGGTGAAGCACATGCGGAACCACAAGCTGGGCCGGGTCGAGGCGCGGCCCGAGTCGGTTGCACGCTGGGACGAACCTGTCGGGAGGGCCGCCACCGGACTGCTCTTCAGCCAGGCGAACTCCTGGCAGACCGGGGTGAAGCGTAATGTAGAGGGCCGGCAGGTGCGGCGCACCCTGGGTTACTACGGTGGCGCGGTAAAATATTGCCAGATTGGCCATGCCGTGGCCGCCGGCGGCTACGCCGAACTGCACTTCCGCTGAACGCGACGAGGAAACGAACCAGATGAGCCAGAACCCCGCTCGCTACGAACCAGGCGCCCCGCCGATCCGCTACCCGGACCCCGATGTACAGGTGCTGGACGAACGCTTCCGCGACATCGTGCTGGGCCATGCCGCCATCGAGCGCGTCGCCACCGGATTCCGCTTCACCCAGGGGCCGGCCTATTTCGGTGGCGGCCGCTATCTGGTCTTCGCCGACATCCCCAACGACGCGCTGCTGCGCTGGGACGAGGTGACCGGCCAGGTGGCCACGCTGCGCAGCCCCGCCGGCTACCCGGATGGCAATACCCGCGACCGCGAGGGCCGGCTGGTGACCTGCGAACTCGGCAGCCGCACCCTGACGCGCACTGAGCATGATGGCACCGTCACCGTGCTGGCCAGCCACTTCCAGGGCGTGCAGCTGACCGGCCCGAACGACGTGGTGGTGAAGTCCGACGGCACGATCTGGTTCAGCGACAATGGCGCGGGCATCCGAACCAACTACATCGGCGACAAGGCCAAGGCGGAGTTGCCCTTCCGCGTCTATAAGCTGGACCCGAAGACGGGCGAGCTGAGCATTGCGGTCGGCGACATGCAGCGGCCGAACGGGCTGGCCTTCTCACCGAATGAATTGCTACTTTACGTGGTGGATACGCCCGGCACCAGGCCGAAGACCACCTGGGTCTATGACATCGTGGGTGGCAAGGCGGTGAACGGCCGGCTCTTCTTCGATCTCTCGCCCGGCTGGGCGGATGGCATCCGCGTGGATACCGAGGGCAATGTCTGGGCCGGCCTTACTGGCGGGCCGGGGCATGATGGCGTCGCCATCGTGGCGCCAGACAGCACGCTCATCGGCCGCATCCTGCCGCCGGAACGCTGCGCCAACCTTGCCTTCGGCGGTCGCAAGCAGAACCGCCTGTTCATGACCGCGAGCCAGTCGGTCTATGCACTCTACGTGGAAGCGCAGGGCTGCGCAGGAGGCTGAACGATGAACGTCATTCCCAACAGCCAAATCCTCGGCGCCCGCGTCGAGGGCCTCGATCTCTCGCAGACCCTGGACGACGCGACCTTCCGCGCCGTGCTCCAGGCGCTGGGGCGGCATGGGATCCTGTGCTTCCCGAACCAGACGCTGGCAGCCGCGCAGCAGCGCGACTTCTGCGCCCGGCTTGGCTTCATCCAGTACCCGGTCACCGGCAAGTTCCAGGACAAGCAGGTGCAGGAAGTCGGCATCCTCTCCAACATCGTGGAGAACGGCGTGCCCATCGGCCTCGCTGATGCCGGGCAGGACTGGCACACTGACATGTCCTACACCCAGGTGAAGGGTTTCGCGAACGCGCTCTTCGCCATGCGGGTGCCGCGCCGCGAGGGCCGGGTACTGGGCGGTACCATGTTCTGCAACATGTTCGCCGCCTATGACGACCTGCCGACCGAGGTGAAGGACCGGCTGAAGGACGCCAAGGCGGTGCATGACTTCCAGAAGTTCTGGGACGCCATGCTGGCCAAGGGCAGCGCCCGTGGCGACCTGACCCCGGCGCAGAAGGCCAGCCGCCCGCCGGCGCTGCACCCCATCACCCCGGTGCATCCCATCGTCGGCAGGCGCTCGCTCTACTGCAATCCGGGCTATGCGATGCATATCGAGGGCTGGGCCAAGGCCGAAAGCGACGAAATGCTGGAGTTCCTGTTCCAGCACCAGTTGCAGCCAAAGTACCAGTGGACACACCAGTGGACCGAGGGCGACTTCCTGCTCTGGGACAACCTGGGCACCGTTCACCAGGCGCTGGCCGACTACTCCGCCGAGGAACCGCGGCTGATGAAGCGCTGCCAAATCATGGCCGACAAGGTCTTCGACCCGGCCTGGCAGCAGCAGTGGCTGCGCGCGGCATGAAGCGGCTGGCGATCCTGGCGGCGGCGTTGGCGCTCGCCGCGCCCGCCGCCGCGCAGACGCTGCGCATGGGCGTGGGCGCGCAGGTCACCTCGGTGGACCCGCACTACCACAACATCTCCCCCAATAGCGCCTTCGCCACCACCATCTTCGACACGCTGCTGGAGATGGATGCCCGGGTGCGGCCGATGCCAGCCTTGGCCACCGCCTGGCGCGCCGTGGCCGCCGATGCCTGGGAGCTGGAGCTGCGCGAGGGCGTGCGCTTCCACAATGGCAGCGCCTTCACCGCCGAGGATGTGGCCTTCACGGTCGAGCGCGTCCGCAACGTGCCCAACAGCCCCGGCAGCTACGCCGCCTACCTCACCGGTATCCGCGCCATCGAGGTGCTGGGCCCGCACAAGCTGCGGGTGCTGACGCATGGGCCGGAGCCGCTGCTGCCGGTCAACCTCGCCATGATCCCGATGCTGGACCGCGAGACGCACCAGGGCGCCACCACCGAGCAGTTCAACAGCGGCCAGATGGCGATCGGCACCGGCCCCTACCGCCTGGGCAGCCACGCCATCGGCGACCGCATGGAGCTGGAGCGCAACCCCGCCTGGTTCGGCGCCGCGCCGGCCTGGCAACGCGTCACCTACCGCATGATCACCAATGACACCTCCCGCACCGCCGCATTACTGGCTGGCGACGTGGACATCATCGACCAGGTGCCGACCAGCGACATCGAGCGCCTGGCGCGCGACAACCGGCTGCGGCTGAGCCGGGCCGACAGCCTGCGGCTGGTCTATTTCTTCCTCGACCGTTCGCGCAGCGGCGCCAATCCCTTCGTCACCGACAACGACGGCAAGCCGCTGGAGCGCAACCCCTTCGAGGATATCCGCGTACGCCACGCCCTCTCCATTGCCGTGGACCGGCAGGTGCTGGTGCAGCGGGTGATGGAGGGCGCGGCCCGGCCGACCCAGCAATTCATGCCGCCTGGCGCCTTCGGCCATATGCCGGAGCTGGAGCCGCCACCGCCTGCCGATATCGAGACCGCCAAGCGCCTGCTGGCCGAGGCCGGCTTCCCGCAAGGCTTCCGCCTGACCCTGCACGGGCCGAATGACCGCTACCCGAACGACAGCCGGATCGTGCAGGCGGTAGCGCAGATGTGGTCGCGCATCGGCGTGCGGACGCAGGTGGAGGTGGCGCCCTATGCCAGCTTCGTGACGCGCGCCAGCCGGCAGGAATTCGCCGCCTTCCTGGTCTCCTGGGGCAGTTCCACCGGCGAGCCGCTGGCCGGGTTGCGCGCCGTACTGGGGACCTGGAATCGTGAGCGCGGCATAGGTGCCGTCAACCGTGCCCGCTATTCCAACTCGGCCTTCGACACGCTGCTGGCCGAGGCATCACAGGAGCTGGACGATGGCAAGCGCGAGGCGACGCTACGCCGGGCAACCCAGCTGGCGATGCAGGACGTGGCGATGATCCCGACGCATCTCCAGGTCAACATCTGGGCAATGCGGCGCGGCTTCCAGCACGAAGCCCGCACCGATGAACGCAGCCGACCGCAGGATGTGCGACCGGCCGCGCCTTAACTCAGGCGGCCTGGGCGGCTGAGAAGCCGAGGCCGCCCTGCCCCGCCGAGACGCTTATGACGCCCGGGAAGGGCATATGCGACCCCGCCAGGCGCAGCCCGGTCAAGCTCGCCTCGGCCAGCAGTTCCCGCCGCATGCTGTGCGCGGTGGGGCGGTCGGCGTCGAACAGGAAGCCCCATTCCGGGTGCTTCACCTGCAAGGCCGGCAAATGCAGCACATCGGCCGAGATCAGCACCGGGTTCCGCTGGCCCAGCTGGAAGCCGACCTGCCCCGGCGTATGCCCGACCAGCGGCCGCACCAGCACACCGGGCAGCACCTGCTGGCCGGGGCGCATCGGCACCAGGCAGTCCGCATAGACACGCAGCGCCGCCTCGGCGAAGGGCAGCTGGATGGCCTGGATCTCGTCCAGCGATTCCGAGCATTGCCAGAAGGCGATCTCGCGCTGCGCCACATGCAGCCTGGCGTTAGGGTAGAGCTTCTCGCCCTTGGACAGCAGCCCCGCCGCGTGGTCGCCATGCAGGTGGGTGATGAGCAGGTCTGTCACGTCGCCCGGCGCATAGCCCGCCGCCTTCAGCGCCCGCGGCAGATGGCCGAGGAAATCACCACGGCGGTTGCTGTCGCCGGCATCCACCAGCGCCAGCCGGCCACCGCCCTCGATCAGGAAGGCGTTGACCGAAATGGTCATGTCGTTGAGATCCTGGCCATCGGCGATGGCCAGGTCATCGCCCACGCCGCGCACCACATCCGGGAAGCGGGTCAGGTTCAGATCCAGGTAGCCGTCGCAGAGCGCGGTCAGCCGCAACGGGCCGTCCAGCGGCACCGCCTGGGCTTGGCCGCCGGCGGCGCGAATGCGGCGCGTCGTCTCGCCCATCGGCTCAGCCCTCGGCGCGCTTGAACGGGTTGCTCAGCGTGCCGAGACCTGTGATCTCCACCTCCACCACATCGCCCGACTTCACATCCGGCGACTGGCCATCCGTGCCCAGCCAGATCACGTCGCCGGGGTAGAGGGTGATGTACTTCGTCATCGCCGCGATGAAGGTGGCGCAGCTGAACAGCATGTGCCCGGTGGCGAAGCTGGTGCGAACCTCGCCGTTCAGGCGGACATTGGTCTGGGCCTGCTCCAGGTCCAGCTCGGTCTGGATATAGGGGCCCATAGGCTTGAAGGTGTCGCTGTTCTTACTGCGCCAGAAGGTGCGGTCGGCGCGCTGCCAGGTGCGCTCGGAGACGTCATTCCCGATGGTCCAGCCCATGACGCAGGACAGCGCCTCGCTCTGGTTGAGGTTCTTGGCCTGCTTGCCGATGACCGCGACCAGCTCGCCCTCGTAGTGGATTTTTTCCGTCGCGTCGGCCGGGATGATGACGGTCTCGTTGTGCGCGATCAGCCCGTTGTTGGCGCGGTAGCCGATCTCGGGGCGGGCCGGGATGTTGGGCGTCTCGCCGCGCTTCTTGGCGCCCTCGATGACGTGTTCCACGTAGTTCAGCCCGGCGCAGTAGAAGGTGCGCGGCACCACGGGGATCTCCAGCTTCACCGCGGCCAGGGCATGCTGGGCGCCAGTGGCGTTCCAGCCGGCGAAGGGGTCGCCCTCAACCGCGCGGATCGTCTCCCCTTCCAGGATGCCATAGCCCGTGCGGCCGGCGGTGGTGTAGCGGACCCAGCGCATCGCGCGTCTTCCCGTTGTTGTGTCAGGGAGCAGGCTGGCAGCGGCGGCGGCGCTCGGCAATGGCTGGCGCCACGCCACCCCACGCATGCGTGGGAGCGTGCGATACACGCCTACGATGATTCCACCTTCGGCGATCGCGCTCTAGTGTCTTGACCGAGAAGTTTCTAGCCAAATTTACCTGCCTATGATTCGCTGCCAACGACGGCAGGCGGGGCGGAGACATGGCGGGACGGGCAGCGGTAAGCATCGAGCTGACGGAAGCTGAGCGTGCCGCGTTGGCGTCGCGCCTG
>CANBNK010000111.1 GCA_947371015.1 Acetobacteraceae bacterium
CCTGCCTGCACGCTTTAGGCAAGCGGGCAGGCGGGGCGGCAGGCATGCCGGGCGCGCGGGGGAAGCCGGTGCGGCGCGACGGGCGTGCAGATGGCATGACCGGAGTGCCCCGTGCGGGGGCATTTCCGTCCGGCGGCGCCGGGCGTGGCATTGCCCTGCGCCGGGTTTCACGCCGCAACGCTTGCCTGGGAGGGCAGGTTCACCATTTCAGCGAAGGCGCCTTGGCGGAGCCAGCCCTTGGGGCCTGTCAGGCTGCGACCGGTTCACCGGAATGCGTGCAGCCGGCCCTCAGATGGGGGCTGAAGCCGGTCAGCCCTCGGGTTCGGCCGAGAGGTCCTCGAACAGCGCCTGGGCTTCCGCCGGTGGGCCGCGCCGCGCCGCCAGCGCCAGCACCCGCCAGACCCGCACCTGGTCCTGCCAGGGGAAGGTCAGGACATCGCCCGGGCGCAGCTTGGCGTGGGGCTTTTCGGTTGGCTGCCGGTTGACCCGGAAGCCGCCGCGCTCCACCGCCGTTGTGCAGGTGGCGCGCGTCTTGGCCAGCCTGGCGCACCAGAGCCACTTGTCCAACCGCTGCCAATCGCGGTCCTCAGTGTCTCCTGGCACGCCCGGGCGCTACTTCAGCTTGAGCCTGGCGAGAATGGCGAAGGGCGAATCCGCCGCCGCGTCACTGTTGGTCGGGCCGAGGATCTGCTGTTCACGCGGCTGGCCACCGCCACCGCGGTCACCACGGTCGCTGCGGCCACCCTCGGGGCGCTTGGACCAGGGGCGGTCGCCGCCCGGACCACCGCGATTGCCGCCACCGGGGCCGCCGCCCGGACCACCGGGGCCGCCAGGACCACGGCCGAAGTCGCGCCGCGGGCCGCGGTCCTTGCCCTGGCTGGCGTAGTCGGGGCGGGACGGCTTTTCCACCGGCGGGCGCGGCGGGCCGTAGAAGCCATCCGGCAGCACCATGGCGATGGTCTGCACCGGGCGCGACGGCGCCTCGGAGCGGTTGCCCTGGTAGCGGTCGCCGCCACGATTGCCGTCACGCTGGCCATCCCGCGGACCGCGCGGGCCCTGGTCGCGACCGGCATAGGGGCGATCACCTTGCGGGCGATCCCCCTGGGGACGGTCGCCTTGCGGACGTGCGGCGTAAGGGCGGTCGCCTTGCGGACGATCCCCTTGCGGACGGTCGCCGCGCGGGCGGTCGCGATAGGGGCGGTCACCAGCCGGGCGCTCGCCTTGCGGGCGCTCACCGGCCGGGCGTTCACCCTGGGGGCGTTCGCCGGCTGGACCTTGATAGGGCGTACGGCCGTCAAGGCGAGGGCCACGTTCGCCACCGCGGTTGCGGTCACGCTCCGGCCGCGGCCCGCGCGGCGGCGGGGCGGGCGGGCCGAACATGCCTTCGGGCATCGGCTCGGGCACATAGGCTTCGCGCGGCGCGCGTTCCGGCCGCGGTCCCCGCTGTGGCTGCGGCGCCGGGCCGCGCTGGTCGCGGCGCTGGCCCTGGTAGGGGCGTGCCGTGCGCGGCTGGGCGATGCGGGCCGGGGTCGGCGGGCCGTACATGTTCTCGGCCAGCGGTTCCGCTTCCAGCAGGCGGAAGCCGAGCGCGGTCAGCGCCGCACCCAGCGTATCGCCCTTCACGCCCAGCCGGCTGGCCAGGTCGGGCGGCGGCGGCGCAGGCGCGCGGCGGGTCAGGAAGGAGAGTTCGCCGGCGATCCGCTCGGCCACGTCCAGCCGGATCAGCACCGAACCAGCCGGCAGCCAGCCGATGGTCTCGGCGAAGCCGGCTGGCCAGCCAACCGGCGGCGGCGGATTTTCCTCGCCCTCGCGGGCTTCTCGGAGTTGCAGCGCCACCAGCCCGGCATTGGGCAGGGCGGGCGTTTCGATGTTGCGGCTTAGCGCCCAGAGCTGGGCGCGCAGCGCCATGGCGCGGGGCTTCAGTGCTTCGGGCAGGAACAGCGCGTAGCGGCCGGCGCGGATGCCGATGGCCTTCAGCTTCTGCCGCAGCTCCGGCGTGACCGTGCCATCCGTATTGCCCGGCGCCAGGCCGAGCTGTTCGCGCAGCAGGAAGGCCGGCCCGCGTAGCGTATTGTCGGCTTCGGCCTTGGCTTCCACCGCCGCGATGGCGGCCAGTTCCTTGGCCAGGATGCCTTCGATCCACTTGGCCAGCCGGGCGCGGACACGTTCCCGCTGGGCGCCGTCCAGGAACTCGCTGGCCAGCACCTCTATTTGCGGCTTGCCGGGCTCGCTGCCGGGGCGGAGCCGGGCGACCTCATGGCCTTCCCACAGCACGCGATGGTTGGGCGAGAGGCTGAAGACGTCGTCCTTGGCCATTTCCAGCCCGGCGACGCGGCGGGGAATTTCTTCCCGCAATGCCCGGCGCGCGGCGCGAAGGACCAGCTTGCGCTCCTCCTCCGTCTCGGCGGTGGCGTCGGGGTGGAACAGGAAGCCTTCGACCCGGCCGACGGTGTGGCCTTCGACCAGCACCTCGCCCTTGCGGGTCACGGCGGAGAGCAGGTCTTCCTCGCCTTCCTCCAGCCGGCGGATCAGCTGGGCGGCGCGGCGATCGACGAAGCGGGCGGTCAGGCGCTCATGCAGCGCGTCGGAGACGGCATCCTCGGCCTTGCGGGCTTCGGCGGCGGCCTCGGCGGCGTCCTTCAGCCAGTCGGCGCGGGCGGCGATGTAGGACCAGACGCGGATATTCGCCAGGCGCGACATCAAGGTATCAAGGTCGCCCTCGACGCTGTGCAAGCCGGCCAACTGGCTGGTGACCCAATCGGTCTCCAGCACGCCCTTGGTGGCCAGGCTGGTGAAAATGCGGGCGCAGAGGCGGGTGTGGGTGTCGTCCGAGAGCTTACGGAAGTCCGGCACCTGGCAGGCTTCCCACAGCAGTTTTACGCGCGACTTGCCGCTGGCGAGTTGGCGCATCTCCGTTTCGCGCGCCAGCATGGACAAGGTGACGTGGTCGGTGGCGTCGTTGCCCTTGGCCAAGCCAGCTTCCGGCGGCGGCGCAGCCAGGCTGTCCAGCAAGGCGTCCACGCTGGTGAAGTCCAACTCGCTGTTGCGCCAGGCCAGGGTCTGCAACGCCTCGAACTGGTGGCCCTCGATCTTGTTGACGATCTCCTCCGGCAGCGGCGGGCATTCCCCCGTGACACCAAAGGTGCCGTCGCGCATGCCCCGGCCGGCGCGACCGGCGATCTGTGCGGCTTCCTGGGCGTTCAGCGGGCGCAGCTGGTGGCCGTCGAACTTCTGCAGGGCGGCGAAGGCGACATGGTCCACGTCCATGTTCAGTCCCATCCCGATGGCGTCGGTCGCCACCAGGAAGTCGACTTCGCGGTCCTGGTACAGCGCCACCTGGGCGTTGCGGGTGCGGGGCGACATGCGGCCCATGACCACGGCGCAGCCACCACGCTTGCGGCGGATCGCCTCGGCGATGGCATAGACCTCGGCGGCGCTGAAGGCGACGACGGCGGAACGCGCGGGCAGCCGGGTCAGCTTGGCCGGGCCGGCATAGGTCAGCTGGCTCAGGCGCGGGCGGGTCTCGATCTCGGCCTGCGGCACCAGGCGCTGCAACAGCGGGCGGATGGTCTCGGCGCCCATGAACATGGTTTCCACCATGCCGCGGGCGTTCAGCAGCCGGTCGGTGAAGATGTGGCCGCGGTCTGGGTCGGCGCAGAGCTGGATTTCATCGACCGCGACGAATTCCACCCGGCGGTCCAGCGGCATGGCTTCCACCGTGCAGGCAAACCATTTTGCCTCGGGCGGGACGATCTTTTCCTCGCCGGTGATGAGCGCGACGTAGCGTTCACCCTTGGCCGCCACCATGCGGTCGTAGTTTTCCCGCGCCAGCAGGCGCAGCGGAAAGCCGATGATGCCACTGGCATGCGCCAGCAGCCTGGTGATGGCCAGGTGCGTCTTGCCGGTATTGGTCGGCCCGAGAACGGCCTTCACACGCGCTTCGAACATGAGGCTGGCAGTATCCGTGGTGCAGGGGCGGCATCCATGGGCCGGGACGCGGCGGAAGGCAAGCGGGGCGTCAGGCCGATGCCATGTCCTGGGCAATTCGCCAGGACGGTGATTTCGCCCGGGGCCGGTTTGCTCTAAGCCCCCAGCCATGCCGCCGGTTGCCCGCTTCGCCCTGCTTTTCGCCGCGCAATTCGCCGCGGTGGGCATTCTGATGCCGTTCTTCCCGGCGGTGCTGCGCGACCATGGGCTGACGCCGGGGCAGATTTCCGCCGTGCTGGCCACGGGGTCCGCGGTGCGGCTGTTCGCCTCCCCCACCATGGGTCGGGCGGCGGACCGGCTGGGCGATGCCCGGCTGGTGCTGGCCGCCGGCGCGGTGCTGGCGGCCTGCACCACCACCGGCTTCGCCTGGGGCAGCGGCTTCGGCATGCTGCTGGCTGTGGCGTTCTTTCACGCGCTGTGCATGGCACCACTGGCCCCGCTGGGCGATGCCCTGGCCCTGGCGGCGGCGCGGCGCGAGGGCTTTGATTACGGCCGGGCACGCTCGGCCGGTTCGGCCAGCTTCATCCTGGCGGCGGTGGTGGCCGGGCAGGCGGTGGCGGCGTTCGGTACCTCCGTGGTGGTGTGGCTGTTCAGCCTGTGCCTGCTGGCCACTGCCGCCTGTGCCGTGGCGCTGCCGCGCAGCCCGCATGTGCCGCGCGGCAGCGGCGGATTCCGCGCGCCGTTCCGCGACCCCGCTTTCCGGGTACTGCTGCCGCTCTCAGGGTTGGTGCAGGGCAGTCACGCGCTCTACTACGCCTTCGGTACCATCCATTGGCAGGCGGCGGGGCTCTCGCCCGGCGTCATTGGGCTGCTGTGGGGGGAAGGCGTGGTGGCCGAGGTGGCGCTGTTCCTGTGGGGCAAGCCGCTGGTGGACCGGCTGGGCGCGCCAGGCATGGCGCTGCTGGCGGCCGGCTGCGGCGTGCTGCGCTGGGCGGTGACGGCCGAGACCACCTGGCTGCCGGCGCTGGCCGTGGTGCAATTGCTGCACGCCGCCACCTTCGGCGCCATGCACCTGGCCGCCATGCGGGTGCTGGCCGGCATGCCGGTGCATCTGGCGGCTACGGCGCAGACCCTGCATGCCTCAGTTGGGGTGGGGCTGGCCTTCGGGGTGCTGACCTTCGCCTCCGGCCAATTGTATGCGCGGGCCGATGGCCAGGCGTTCTGGGCCATGGCTGGGCTTTGCGCGCTGGCGGTGCCCTTGGCCTTGGCGCTGCGGCGGGCGCTGGCGCGGCAACGCCTGGACCGGCCGCTGCCACCGGCTTGAGGCCGCGAATCCCGGCGCTGGTCGCGCCGGCTTCATTCCGGAGACGGGTTCGCGGCTTTGCGGAACTGGTCTCATCCGGCGCCTGGGCATTTCGAGGCTGGGCCTGGGTTTGCTGGAACCGCCCCCGTTATCCACCGCTATCCACAGGGTAAGGGGCGCCAAGCGGCGGCGGGGTGGGGTAGAAGGGGGCGATGAACAACGTCCCGCCCTTCGGCGACACTTCCAGCATCGGCGAGGGCGGCTTGCTCGGCCTGTCCCAGCGCCTGCCGCCCAGCAACCTGGCGGCCGAGCAGGCGCTGCTGGGCGCCCTGCTGGCCAATAACCGCGCCTATGAGCGGGTATCCGAGTTCCTCGCCGCCGAGCACTTCGCCGACCCGGTGCATGGCCGCATCTACAAGGCGGTGCAGCGCCGGGTGGAAGCCGGGCAACTGGCCGACGTGGTCACGCTGCGGCCGGAATTCGAACATTCCGGGGACCTGGACGAGGTCGGCGGCACCGCCTACCTGGCGCAGCTGCTCTCGGCCATGGTCGGCATCATCAATGCCGGCGAATACGGCCGGCTGATCCATGACAGCTTCCTGCGGCGGCAGTTGATCGATGTCGGCGAGACGCTGGTCAACAACGCCTTCGGCGCCGACGAGGACCTGCACGACGCCAAGTCGCAGATCGAGGCGGCCGAGCAGCAGCTGTTCAACCTGGCGACCGAGGGCAACAGCGAGGGTGGCTACATCACCTTCGAGAAGGCGTTGACCGCGGCGGTGGAAGCCGCCGAGCGGGCGTTTTCCACCCCGGGCGGCGTCTCCGGCCTGCCGAGCGGGCTGCGCGACTTCGATGCCAAGACCGGCGGCATGCATGGCAGCGATCTGCTGATTTTGGCCGGGCGGCCGGCCATGGGCAAGACCGCGCTGGCGACGAAAATGGCGTTCGGCGCAGCCAAGGCGCTGGTGCGCCAGGCGCAGGAGGCAGGCGGGCCGAGTGCGGTGGCCAAGGGCTGCGTGGCGATCTTCTCGCTCGAAATGAGCGCGGACCAGCTGGCCACCCGCTTGCTTGCCGAGGAATCTCGAATTTCCGGCGACCGCATCCGCCGCGGCGATATCAGCCAGCGCGACTTCGACCGCTTCGTCGAGGTCAGCCGCGAGCTGTCCACGCTGCCGCTGGTGATCGACGACACGCCGGCCATCACCGTCTCGGCGCTGCGGACGCGCTGCCGCAGGCTGGCGCGCACCAGGGGGCTGGACCTGGTGATCGTGGACTACCTGCAGCTGATGCGGCCGGCGGCGGGAACGCGGCCGGAAAGCCGGGTGCTGGAAATCTCCATGATCACCCAGGGGCTGAAGGCCATCGCCAAGGAACTTTCCGTCCCCGTCATCGCTCTGTCTCAGCTTTCCCGCGCGGTCGAGCAGCGCGAGGACAAGCGGCCGCAGCTGAGCGACCTGCGCGAGTCGGGGTCGATCGAGCAGGACGCCGACATGGTGATGTTCGTCTATCGCGACGAATACTACCTGGCGCAGCGTGCGCCGAAGGAGATGGGCTTCGACAATGGCGCCAAGTTCGAGGAGGCCATGACCAAGTGGCAGGCCGACATGGAACGCGCGCACAACAAGGCCGAGCTGATCATCGGCAAGAGCCGGCATGGCCCGACCGGCACCGTCCACCTGTTCTTCGAGGCCGACTTCACCCGCTTCGGCGACCTGGACCAGACGCATGACGGCGGTGGCGGTTATTGACGCTGTCCTGAGCATCGACCTGGCGGCGGTTGTCGCCAATTGGCGGCGGCTGGCCGCGGTGCACGGGGCGCCCTGCGCCGGCGTGGTGAAGGCGGATGGCTATGGCCTGGGCGCCGTGCCGGTGGGCCGCGCCCTGGCCGGGGCCGGCTGCGGGCATTTCTTCGTGGCGCATCTGGCGGAGGGGCTGGCGCTGCGGGCGGCGCTGGGGCCGGGCGCCATGGTGGCGGTGCTGAACGGCTTTGCTGCCGGCGCCGATGGCGACGCCGGGCTGACCCCGGTGCTGAACAGCCTGGCCGATGTCGCTGCGCATCAGGGCCGGCCGGGAATATTGCAACTGGATACCGGCATGGCCCGGCTGGGCGTGCCGCCGGAGGAATGGGGGCTGCTCGACGGCCTGGCGCCGCTGTTGCTGATGACGCATCTGGCGGTGGCGGACCAGCCGGAGCATCCGCTCAACGCCATGCAGGCCGGGCGCTTCGCCGCGGCGCGGGCGCGCTTCCCCGGCGTGCCGGCCAGCCTGGCGGCGTCCTCAGGTATTTTCCTCGGGCCGGATTTTGCCTCCGACCTCGCCCGGCCGGGGGCAGCGCTGTACGGGCTGAACCCCACGCCGGGGCGGCCTAACCCGATGCTCCCTGTGGTGCGGCTGGACGCGCCGGTGGTGCAACTGCGGGAGATTCCGGCGGGTACCCCGGTGGGCTATGGCGCCGCCTGGGTGGCGGAACGTCCCAGCCGGGTCGCGACTGTTGCCGCCGGCTATGCGGATGGCTACCTTCGCGCTCTCTCGGGCAGGGCGATCGCCAGTTTCCAGGGCCAGCCCGTGCCCCTTATCGGCCGGGTGTCCATGGATCTCACGACCTTCGATGTCACCGACCTGCCTGGGCTGCGCGCCGGCGATGCGCTGACGCTGATCGGACCAGGGGGAGGGGGAGGCTGCACGCCGGATGAGGTGGCGGAACGCGCCGGCACCATCGGCTATGAAATCCTGACCAGCCTCGGCGCCCGCTACCGCCGCCAGTACCAGCAGGCCTGACCCGCATGGACCTGGTGCTGAACCCCCTGGCGGCGGTGGGCCGCGGCGTGCTGGGCGCCTGCCGCACGGTGGGCAATGCCGCGCTTTTCGCGCTGGAAGCCGTGAGCCATCTGTTCCGGCCGCCCTTCTATGGCCGGCTGTTCCTGAAGGCGTTTTTCGAGATCGCCTATTTCTCGCTGCCGGTGGTGGCGCTGACCGCCGTCTTCACCGGCATGGTGCTGGTGCTGCAGAGCTACACCGGCTTCGCCCGGTTCAACGCCACCGGGGCCGTCGCCAACCTGGTGGTGCTGAGCATCACGCGCGAACTCGGCCCGGTGCTGGCGGGGCTGATGGTGGCGGGGCGGATTTCCGCCAGCTTCGCCGCCGAGATCGGCACCATGCGGGTGACCGACCAGATCGACGCGCTGACCACGCTCTCGACCAACCCGATGAAGTACCTGGTGGCGCCGCGGCTGCTGGCCGGCGCGCTGGCCATGCCGCTGCTGGTGCTGGTGGCGGATGTGCTGGGGGTGATGGGCGGCTGGCTGATCGCCACGCTGAAGCTGGGTTTCGTCAGTGCGACCTACCTGAAGGCGACCTTCGACTTCCTGCAGTTCGATGATGTGTTCAGCGGGCTGGTGAAGGCCTCGGTCTTCGGCTTCATCGTGGCGCTGATGGGTACCTGGTGCGGCTACAACAGCAAGGGCGGCGCCCAGGGTGTCGGCGGCGCGACCACCACGGCAGTGGTGACGAGTTCCATCCTGATCCTGGCGCTGGACTACGTCCTGACAGAAATGTTCTTCGCGCAATGAGCGGCCTGGCCCCCCGCGACGCGACCGAAGCCAGCCTGCTGGCGGCGGCGCATGGCGTGCCGAAGATCCGCATGCGCGGCGTCAAGAAGGCCTTCGCCGGCAAGGTGGTGCTGGATGGCGTCGATCTCGACGTGCCAGCGCAATCCTCCATGGTCATCCTGGGCGGGTCGGGCTCGGGCAAGTCGGTCACCATCAAGTCCATCCTCGGCCTGGTGCAGCCCGATGAGGGCGTGATCGAGATCGACGGGGTCAACGTGCTGACGCTGCCGCGGCGCGACCGCGAGGCGCTGGGCGACCGGATCGGCATGCTGTTCCAGAACGGCGCGCTGTTCGACAGCCTGCCAGTCTGGGAAAACGTCTGCTTCAAGCTGCTGGCGCAGAACCGCATCACCCGTGCCAAGGCGCGGGACCGCGCGGCCGAGGTGCTGGCCCAGGTCGGCCTGGCCGCCAGCGTCGGCGACCTCTCGCCGTCGGAGCTGTCCGGCGGCATGCAGAAGCGCGTGGCGCTGGCGCGGGCCATTGCGGCCAAGCCGGACATCATCTTCTTCGACGAGCCGACCACCGGGCTGGACCCGATCATGGGCGCGGTCATCGACGGGCTGATCGTGGATTGCGTGAAGAAGCTGGGCGCCACCGCGGTCAGCATCACGCATGACATGGCCAGTGCGCGGCGGATCGGCGACGCGGCGGCGATGATCTTCAAGGGCAAGATCGTCTGGGAAGGTCCCGCGGCAACGCTGGGGCATTCCGGCAACGCCATGGTGGACCAGTTCGCCAATGGCGAGCGCGAAGGGCCGATCCAGATGGAGCTTCGGCGGTAGGGCCTGATCGGCTAAGGCGGAATCGCCGCAAGTCGTGAATCAGTCTCGCAACGACGGCTGGACCGTGATCACCGCTGCAGTATGCGGCGATCAGGGTCTGGCGTCGCTCTCCGTTGGCGTTATCTCACGGCTGCGCAACGTCGCCCCCTCGTTACCCCCCTTCCGCGCCGGCCATGGGCATTGTTCCCGTCCTGCGGGAATGGGGTGTCCGATGAGCCAGGTTGCTATGATGCATGATGCGGTGCCAGGCGCGCGCGCGCCCTTGGCCACCGTGCTGGCTCTGCCGGCGCGGGCGCTGGGCCTGGCGCGGGCCGGCATGGAGGCGCTGGAGATGCGCCGGCGCCTGCTGCTGTCGCGCCACGGTGCCGGGCGTCTGACGCGGGAGGAGTTCCTGGCCTATGGGCTGGACCGCCCGGGCACCAGCGTGGCGGAGACACTGCGCCATGTCAGCCGCCGTCGTGCGCTGGCCTGGCACGCCGAGAGCGTGGCGCAGGGTTGGCAGGCGCCGCTGAAGGACCGCGGGTTGTGCCGGCAACTGGCCGCCGGGGCCGGACTGCCGGTGCCGGAATTGCTGGCGGTGCATGCCGCCGGGCCGCGCGCCTTTGCCCCCGCCGCCAGCCGTTCCCCCATCGCGCTGAGCGCCCTGCTGTCGGAGCCGAGCCACTACCCGCTGCTGGCCGAGCCGCTGCACAATGCCGGCCCACGGGTGGCGCTGCTGGCGTTGGAAGGCAGCACGCTGCACCTGCAACATGGCGGCCGGCTGCCGCTGGCCCAGGGCATGGCGTTGCTGGCGCGGGGCGAGGGCTGGCTGATCCAGCGGCGGCCGCGCGCGCATGTGGCGCTGCGGGCGGCCTTCGGCCAGCACGCACTGCCGGTGGTGCATGCGCTGGTGGTGCGGGAGCGGGGCGGGCCGAAGTTGTTCAGCACCACCATGACCATCGACCTGCCGCCCGAGGAGGCCGAGGACCTGGTGGTGGCGCTGGATGCCGAGGGCACCATGCGGCGTGCGGTGCGCGGCGCCGGCGCGGAGTGGCGCGGGGTGCGGCGGCACCAGGGTACCGGCTCCCTGCTGCCGGGGCGCCGACTGCCATTCTGGGAAGCGACCGAGGCGCTGGTGCTGCGCGCGGCGGAGGTGTTCTCGCCCTATCCGACGCAGTGTTGGGAAGTCGCGATCACCGATACCGGCCCGGTGCTGCTGCGCTTCGCCGGCGGCGAGGCGCTGCCATTGCACCAGCTTGCGCATGGCCGCGGGCTGCTGACGCCGACCCTGGCGGAGCATCTGCAACGCCATGGCTGCCGGCTGGAAAGCACGCCGGCGGCGCTGCTGCATCGGCTGGCGCATCCCTTTGCCGGCGCGCTGGCGCGGCGCGAGGGGGCGGCTAGTATGACCGCCTCGGCGTGAGCCCAGGGGTTGCGCCAGCCGGCTTGACCAGCAGGCGGCGGCCGGCGCTACCATCCGCCGAAAGGCCGGAGGAAGCTGCCATGCCGCTGCACGTGACGCCGCTGCACCCGTTATTCGCCGCGGAAATCCATGGGCTGGACCTGCGGCAGACCCCGGGGCCGGAGGTGTGCGCCGAGATCGACCGGGTGATGGACCGCTACGGCGTGGCGGTGCTGCGCGACCAGGCGATCGACGACGACCAGCAGATGGCGTTCGGCGCGGCACTCGGCCCGCTGGAGCAGGAACGGGCGGTGGTGGATGTCCACAAGGTACGGCTGAAGCACTACAACATGGCCGATATCTCCAACCTGGATGTGGATGGCAGCCTGCTGGCGGTGGATGACCGGCGGCGCATGTTCAACCTGGGCAACCGGCTGTGGCACAGCGACAGCAGCTTCAAGCCGACACCCGCAAAATATTCCATGCTGCATGGCCGGGTGGTGCCGCCGGATGGCGCGGATACCGAGTTCGCCGACATGCGCGCGGCCTGGGACGCCTTGCCAAGGGCGATGCAAGCAACGCTGAAGCCGATGGTGGCGTGGCACAGCCTGATCTACTCGCGCGCGCTGCTCGGCTTCACCGACTACACGGATGAAGAGCGCGTGCGGTTCGCGCCGGTGCCGCAGCGGCTGGTGCGGTTTCATCCCGGCAGCGGGCGGCACTCGATTTATCTGTCCAGCCATATCGGCCGGATCGATGGCGTGCCAACGCCCGAAGCCATGGCGCTGGTGCGCGACCTGGTGGAGCACGCGACGCAGCGCGCCTTCGTCTATGCGCATAAATGGCGGACGAATGACCTGGTGATCTGGGACAACCGCGCCACCATGCATCGGGCGCGGGCCTTCGAGGATACGGTGCACAAGCGGGACATGCGGCGGACCACGCTGACGGATTGCGCGCCGACCTTGGAGCAGCGGGCGGCGTAAATCCCGCTGGATATGTTCGTGGTTTGTGCTAGTCCTGACGGATGGCCAAGGACCGAAACCGCTACGTCTGCCAAAGCTGCGGCGCCGCTGCCCCGAAATGGCAGGGCAAGTGCGAAGCCTGCGGCGAGTGGAACACGCTGGCCGAGGAAGCCGCCGCTCCGGTGCGCGGCCCTGGCCCGGCGGCCAAGGCCGGCGGTGGGCGCCGCGTGGAATTCGTGGGGTTGCAGGGCGATACCGAGCCGCCGCCACGGATTTCCACCGGCATAGCCGAGCTGGACCGGGTGCTGGGCGGCGGGTTGGTGCCGGCCTCGGCCATTCTGGTTGGCGGCGACCCCGGCATCGGCAAGTCCACCATTTTGTTGCAGGCGGCGGCGCGGGTAGCGCAGGCCGGGCGCAAGGCGCTGTACATATCCGGTGAAGAAGCCGTGGCGCAGGTGCGGCTGCGGGCGCGGCGGCTGGGGCTGGAACAGGCGCCGCTGCAACTGGCGGCCGCGACCGCGCTGCGCGATATCGCCGCCAGCCTGGAAAACGAGACCGACGCGGCGCTGGTCATTATCGATTCGATCCAGACGGTGTGGCTGGATGCATTGGATTCGGCGCCGGGCACGGTGGCGCAGGTGCGGGCCTGTGCGGCGGAGTTGATCCGGCTGGCAAAAACGCGCGGTTTTGCCGTGGTGTTGGTCGGGCATGTGACCAAGGAGGGCACGCTGGCCGGGCCGCGGGTGCTGGAGCACATGGTCGATGCGACGCTGTACTTCGAGGGCGACCGTGGTCACCAGTTCCGGATTCTGCGCGCGGTAAAAAACCGCTTCGGCGCCACCGATGAGATCGGCGTCTTCGAGATGACCGAGCGCGGGCTGATGGAGGTGCCGAACCCCTCGGCGCTGTTCCTGGCCGAACGCCGCGGCAATATTTCTGGCAGTGCGGTCTTCGCTGGTATCGAGGGAACGCGGCCGGTGCTGGTGGAAGTGCAGGCGCTGCTGTCGCCGTCCTCCGGCGGGTCGCCGCGGCGGTCCGTGGTGGGGTGGGACAGTTCGCGGCTTTCCATGCTGCTGGCAGTGCTGGAAAGCCGCTGCGGTATGACGCTGGGGCAGAACGACGTGTACCTTAACATCGCCGGCGGGCTGCGCGTGAACGAGCCGGCGGTGGATTTGGCGGTCGCCGCCGCGCTGTGCAGCGCCGCGACGGACCGGCCGACCGCGGCCAATACCGTCTATTTCGGTGAGGTCGGGCTCTCTGGCGAGGTGCGTCAGGTCAGCCAGTCCGAGGCGCGGTTGCGGGAGGCGCATAAGCTCGGCTTCGCCGCCGCGGTATTGCCGCGCCGGGTGGCGCGGGGCGGCCGAGCGCCCTTGCCGACCGATGGGCTGAAGCTGACCGAGATCGGCCACCTCGCGGATTTGGTGGCGCCCTTCGCCGAAAGCACGGTGAAGCGCAAACCGGCGGCGTGAGGTATATCCGCCGACAACACGCCGGAGGATTACGCCTGTGACCCTGTCTCGCCGCGCCGCCCTGGCGTTGCCGCTTCTCGCCGCCCCACGCCTGGCGCGTGCCGCCGGCTTCCCGGACCGGGCGATTCGCTTCATCTGCCCCTACGCCCCCGGCGGCAACGCCGATGTGACCAGCCGCATCCTCTCGGCGCCGCTGGCGGCCGAACTGGGCCAGCCGGTGGTGGTGGAAAACCGCGCCGGCGCCGGTGGCAGCGTCGGCGCCCTGGCGGCGGCCCGGCTGCGGCCGGATGGCTACAGCGTGATGCTCGGCTCCAACGGGCCGCTTTCGGTCAACCCGACCATCCAGCCGAATATCGGCTACGACCCGCAGAAGGATTTTGCCTTCATCGGCCTGGCCTGCCGCACGCCGCAGACGCTGGTGGTGAAGAAGGGCCTGGCGCCCAGGACGCTGGCCGAGTTCCTCGACTATGCCCGGGCGCGGCCGGGGCAGGTGACGGTCGGCTCCTCGGGCGTCGGCAGCACCGCGCACCTGGCGCTGGAGACCTTCAACGCCATGACCGGCCTGCAACTGCAGCACGTGCCCTATGGCAGCGGTGGCGCCATGGCGCCGGACCTGGTGGCCGGCAATATCGATGCGGCGATCACCGAGATCAGCACCAGCCTGCCGCTGCACCGGGACGCGCAGGTGCGCATCCTGGCGCTGGCGGCGGCCCGGCGCTCGGCCCTGGCGCCCGAGATTCCCACCGCCGAGGAAGCCGGCGTGCCGGGCTATCGGGAAGCCGCCTTCCTGGGCCTGGTGCTGCCGGCCAATCCGCCGGCCGAGGTGATGGCCCGCTGGCATGAAGCGCTGGCCAAGGTGCTGGCCCTGCCGGAGACGCGCCGCCGGCTGCAGGAGGTGGGCAGCGAGGTGGCCGAGCCGGCCGAACAGACCCCGGCCGGCTTCGCCGCTTTCCTTGAAGGCGAACTGGCGCGCACCCGCACCGCCGCCACCCGCGCCGGGCTGCGCCAGGGCTGAACGCAAGCGGGCGTGACTCCCCCGGACCCCGCCGCTATACCGCCGGCCGATGACCTGGGCTGATCTGATCGTTCTGGCCGTGCTGGTGGTTTCCGCCGCCATGGCCTTCATGCGTGGCTTCGTCGAGGAGGTGCTCGGCGTTGGTGCCTGGATCGGTGCGGCCATGGCCGGGCTGGCCTTGCAGCCGCTGGTGCGGCCGCTGCTGGCCAGCTTAGACCCGCCCTGGCTGGCGGATGCGCTGGCGGTGGCCGGCGTGTTCCTGGTGGTGCTGGTGGTGTTGAAGATCGTCATCGGCTTCGTGGCGCGGCGGATCCAGGACTCGGCTCTTGGCAGCACCGACCGCGCCCTGGGGCTGGTATTCGGCGTGGTACGGGGTGCGTTTCTGTTGGTGGTTGCCTATATCCTGGCGGGCATGGTGTTGCCCGGGGTGGATAAGTGGCCGGCAGTGGTGCGCGACGCGCGGTCGTTGCCGCTGGTGGCGTCCGGGGCGGACTGGGTCGCGGCCAAGCTGCCGCCACGCTTTCAGCCTTCGGTCCTGGTGCCGCCGCTGCGGCCAGGGCCCAGCCTGGAAGACCTGGTACGACCACCGGCGCGCAACCGTTCGTGAGGATCTGGCATGACTGACGCAACGACGCTGCCGTGGGACGACGACAAGTTCCACGAGGAATGCGGCGTCTTCGGAATGTGGAACGTGACCGACGCCGCGGCGCTGACTGCGCTCGGCCTGCATGCGTTGCAGCATCGGGGCCAGGAAGCCGCCGGTATCGTCTCCCTGGATGAGGCGGGGCAGTTCCACGCGCATCGTGGCCGTGGGCTGGTGGGGGAGAACTTCTCCGACGCCAAGGTCATCGCCAGCCTGCCGGGCCGTGCTGCCGTCGGCCACAACCGCTACGCCACCACCGGCGAGACGGCGCTGCGTAACGTGCAGCCGCTGTTCGCGGATTTCGAGTTCGGCGGCTTCGCCGTGGCGCATAACGGCAACCTGACCAACGCCAACCTGCTGAAGCGCGAACTGGTCCGCCGCGGCAGCCTGTTCCAGAGCACCACCGACTCGGAGCTGTTCATCCAGCTGATGGCGATCAGCCTGTACACCGCGGTGGAGGAGCGGCTGATCGACGCGCTGCGCCGCGTGCAGGGCGCCTACAGCCTGGTGGCGCTGCACAATGGTGCGCTGATGGGCGCGCGCGACCCGATGGGCGTGCGCCCCCTCGTGCTGGGCCGCACTGGCGGCACCGATGGCGTACCGGTTTCCTGGGTGCTGGCCAGCGAGAGCTGCGCGCTGGACATCGTCTCCGCCGAGTTCGTGCGGGATATCGAGCCGGGCGAGATCGTTATCATCGACGATGCCGGCGTGCGCAGCATCAAGCCGTTCGGTCGCGGGCAGAGCCGGTTCTGCATCTTCGAATACATCTACTTCGCCCGTCCCGACTCGGTGATGGAGGGCATTCCGGTCTATGAGACGCGCAAGCGGATCGGCCAGGAATTGGCGCGCGAAAGCCATGTGCCAGCCGATGTGGTGGTGCCGGTGCCCGACAGCGGTGTGCCCGCGGCGATGGGCTATGCGGTGGAAGCCGGCGTACCGTTCGAGCTTGGCATCATCCGCAACCACTATGTCGGCCGCACCTTCATCGAGCCGACCGACCAGATCCGAAACCTGGGCGTGAAGCTGAAGCACAGCGCCAACCGGGCGATGATCGAGGGCAAGCGCGTGGTCCTGGTGGATGACAGCATCGTCCGCGGCACCACTAGCAGGAAGATCGTGGAGATGGTGCGCGCTGCCGGCGCCAAGGAAGTGCACATGCGCATCTCCTCGCCGCCCACGACGCACAGCTGCTACTACGGGATCGATACGCCGGAGCGCGGCAAGCTGATGGCGGCGCAGCATGATGTCGAGGAAATGGCCCGCATCATCGGCGTGGACAGCCTGGCTTTCATCTCGCTGAACGGGCTTTACCGCGCGCTGGGCCAGCCGGGCCGCGATGCCGCCAAGCCGGCCTATTGCGACGCCTGCTTCACCGGCGACTACGCCATTCCGCTGACCGACAGCCAGGGCAACGCCGAACGTCAGCTCAGCCTGCTGCACGCGACGCAATGAGGCCGCTGGACGGAAGCGTCGCGCTGGTCACCGGCGCGTCGCGTGGCATCGGCGCCGCCGTGGCGGTGGAGTTGGCGCGGCTGGGGGCGCATTGCGTCATCACCGCGCGCACCCAGGGCGGGCTGGAGGAGACCGACGACGCGATCCGCGCCGTGGGCGGCACGGCGACGCTGCTGCCCTTCGACCTGGAGAAGGACGCCGAGATCGACAAGCTGGGGCCGAGCATCGTGCAGCGCTTTGGCCGGCTGGACGTGCTGGTGCATGCCGCCGGCGTGCTGGCGAAGCTGACGCCGGTGGCGCACATCATGCCGAATGACTGGAAGGAGGCGGTGGGGGTGAACCTGACCGCCTGCTGGCGGCTCATCCGCACCTGCGACCCGCCGCTGCGCGCGGCGCCGGCCGGGCGCGCGGTGCTGCTGACCGACAGCGTGGCTGCGGCTCCCGGGGCGTTCTGGGGGCTGTATGGCTTCGGCAAGGCCGGGCAGCAGCACCTGGCACAAAGCTGGGCCGCGGAAGTGGCGCATACGCCGCTGCGGGTGAACCTGGCGGACCCGGGGCCGGTTGCGACCAACCTGCGCGCCAATGCCATGCCGGGCGAGGACGCGGCACTGCTGCGGCGCCCGGCCGATGTCGCGCCGGGGATCGCGGCGCTGTGCCTGGCGGGTGAGACGCGCCAGGGGCAGGTGGTGCGGGTAGCTCTGGCGCACTAGGCCGGCGCGATGAACTACCGCCACGCCTTCCATGCCGGCAACTTCGCGGACTGCCTGAAGCACGCGCTGCTGGTATGGCTGCTGCGCGCCATGCAGCGCAAGGCCACGCCACTGCGCGTGCTGGACACGCATGCCGGGATCGGCCTGTACGATTTGTCCGCCCCGGAGGCGCAGCGCACCGGGGAATGGCAGGGCGGCATCGGCCGGCTGCTGGATGCGCCCGAGCCGGCGCTGGCGGATTATGTCGGGCTGGTGCGGGCGGCAGGCGGACCGGCGCTGTATCCGGGCTCGCCGGCCCTGACCCGCGCGCTGCTGCGGCCGCAGGACCACCTGCTGGCCTGCGAGTTGCACCCCGAGGACCATGCGGTGCTGCGGGCACGCTTCCGCGGTGATGCGCAGGTGGCGGTGCATCCACGCAATGGTTGGGAGGCGCTGAAGGCGCTGACGCCCTTTTCGGAAAAGCGCGGCCTGGTGCTGGTGGACCCGCCCTTCGAGCAGGAGGGCGAGTTCGAGCGCATGGCCGCCGGGGTGGCGCTGGTGAGCGGGCGGTTCCGCGCGGCGGTGCAGGCCTGCTGGTACCCGATCAAGCATCGGGCGCCGGTGCGCGCCTTCCATACGGCCCTGCGGGAGACCGGCGTGCGCGACATCCAGGCCGCCGAGCTGTGGCTGCGCGAGCCGACCGACCCGACCAGGCTGAATGGGTGCGGCCTGGTGGTGGTCAACGCGCCCTGGAAGTTCGCGGAGGAGGGCGGCGAGATCCTGGCC
>CANBNK010000112.1 GCA_947371015.1 Acetobacteraceae bacterium
GCCGCAAGAGCCGCCGCCGCTCTACACCGCTGATCATCTCCCCGCCCAATACCCCACTGGATCCTGTCGTCGACGCTCCTGCCAGCCTCGATCGAAGCACACGACAGATCCAGCACGGCGCCGCTAGGCGGCCGTCACCGGATGGCTACACGGGACGGGTCAGCACGTCGGTGAAGTATCGCTGCGGGTCGACGCCGTGCAGCTTGCACGTCTCCACCAGCGAGGCCACCGCGGCCCAGCGCGCCCCGCCATCGTCGCCGCTGGCGAACAGCGCTTTCTTCCGGCTGAGGCAGATCGGGCGGATCGCGCGCTCGACGATGTTGTTGTCGAGTTCGATCCTGCCGTCGTCGAGGAATCGCACTAGGCCCTCGCGGTGGTTCAGTGCGTAGCGGATAGCCTGCGCGGTCGGGCTACCGCCCGGCAGGCGCGCGAGCTTTTCCACCAGCCAGGCGAACAGTGCCTCGACCAGCGGCCGGCTGCGCTGCTGTCGCCTGGCAAGGCGCTGCTTCGGCGGCTTGCCACGCAGATCCGCTTCAACTTGGTAGAACCCTGCGATGCGCTGCAACCCCTCCTGCGCAATGGGCGCCGTCTTGCTCTTCGCCAGATCGATGAACTCGCGCCGCACATGGCTCCAGCAGAACGCCAGTATGATGCCGTCATCATCAGCGGCCAGCGTCTTGTAGGCGCCGTAGCCATCGCACTGCACGATGCCCTGGATGCCCTGGCGGGGGACTGGTCGGTGGCGGGGCGGCTGGTGGTGTTGCGGCGCGGCCCGGATCGTTGGCCGCTGCATGCACCGCTCACCGAGTTCAACCAGGTGGCCGACCTGCGGGCCGCGGGCGCTGCCTCCGGCACCACCCGGCTGGCAGTGCCACTGCGCCCTGCAGCAGTGGAGTTCGATGTGCCGGTCTGCGGTCTTTACCTTGGCACTGGCGGCTTGGAGGGGTCGAGCACCCTGGCTGGGCAGTTCAAGCCGCGGCTTTTTGGCCTCAAGCGGAATGTCGAGCCGGTGCTGATCGATGCCGGGTTGCGGCTCTACCAACTGCATGACGGGCCGTTGCAGCAGGTCATCGCCATGCGGGACAAGGGCGTGGCGCTCACTGCTAGCGGTGATGTCGCCAGCTACGCCGCGCTGAGCAGCGCCACCGTGGCGTCCGGCACCTACAAGACCTGCCTGGTGGCCGGGCTGGTCCGGGTTCCATCGGCGATCCCGGCGGCGATGGCGCTGTCGCACATCTCGGGCACAAGGCCTGCGGTCGCAAGCAGCCGCCGCGGGATCTTCGTATTTGTCAGCTCCTCCAGGCTCGCCGGGATGAACCCGGCAGAGTCCATGTGCTCGCAGAGGCCGCGCAGCAGCGACACATCAGAGAGAATGGGAACGTCGCCGCCTGATCTCACCTCCTCCTCGATGCAACTGAGCGGGGCCTGCCAGGAGGTGACCGCGAGGGTGCGGTGCTCAACCTGACCCCAGACAAGATCGCCGTCGTGCGAAATCGGAGCAGGCACCTCGATTCCTGCCTTCGCGGCCGATACCACGAGATCTGGCCATATCGTGTGGAACCGGCGCTGGGGAACAACGAACAAGAGCAGGCAGGAACCCATCGACGGTAGTCTGGCGAGATAGGCTGCCGGCTGATTCACCGTCAGGCCGGCCCGGAACTTGCTCTCGACCAGCATCACCGCGCTGCCCGTCGTGTCCAACCCGGCGAGGTTCGGTATGCTCAGGTCGTCGTCGAAGACCTGCGTCTTGAAGGGCCGGATCTCAGGTAGCCGCAGGCCGAGCGAAGCCGGAAGCTGGCTCATCGTGCGTCGTGCTGCGGCGGATTGTCCCAGAATATCGGCCAGTGCCTGGGTGGCGATGTTTTCCGCGCCGGGGGAGAGCCGGGTAACGAGGTGTCCGAAAAGCGACGTCATCGTGCGGTCGAATCGTCGTCAGTTCGGTTTGCATTTGCCGCGTTCACCGCGACTGCAGGCCCGGCATGACGGCACCCGGAGGCGCCAAATGTCACGCGACCAGATGAAATGGATTCGCCTCCAGTCCGGACCCCAGGAGAGCTTCATGTCCACGAGCGCGGACATAGCGATCTATGGCGGTTCGGCTGGGGGCGGTTATGACAGCGTGAGCGATGCGCGTGGCTCGCTGGGCCGGTATCTGGATTTCCACAACTACCGGCCGCCGCATTCAAGCCTTGGCGCGCGGATGCCGGAGCAGGCCTACCTCGACCACCTGCCGCAGAGCATGGCAGCATAAGAAAGCCGCCGCTGCCGTGGCCTCATTAGAAACAGGAATTCAGCGGCGGTTTTGCGGACGCCATTTTCCAAGGCTCCAGCCCTGAGACTGTTTGTATCCAGTCGGACTTCCTCTGCCAGTTTTGGGCCTGAGGCGCCGAGACCCGCCCCCAAAAGCCCCTGGCGCTCATGTGCCGCGGCCAAGCGCTGCAGCCCACGCAGGCCCCGCGACGTCCGCAGCCAGCCCTCAGCCGGCCCCCATGGCCCAAAGCAGCACGCCCTTCTGTGCGTGCAGCCGGTTTTCGGCTTCGTCGAACACCACGCTCTGCGGGCCGTCGATCACCGCGGCGGCCACTTCCTCGCCCCGATGCGCCGGCAGGCAATGCTCGAAGATCGCGTCCGGCAGCGCCTTCGCCATCAACTCCGGTGTCACCTGGTACGGCATCAGCACGTTGTGGCGGTTGGGCTGGGAGCCATCGGCGTTTTCCTGATGCATGGACACCCAGGCATCCGTCACCACGCAGCGGGCACCCTGCACCGCCACCTCGGGGTCGTCGGTCAGCAGAATGTCGGCGCCCTCGGCCCTGGCCCAGTCCAGCAGCGCCTGCGGCGGCCGCAGGCTGGGTGGGCAGGCCAGGCGCAGCTTGAAGTTCAGCCTGGTCGCCGCCTGGATGAAGCTCTGCGCCACGTTGTTGCCGTCGCCGATCCAGGCCACCGTCTGCCCGGCGATCGGCCCGCGATGCTCCTCGAAGGTCAGCACATCCGCCATCAGCTGGCAGGGGTGCGAGACATCGGTCAGGCCGTTGATGACCGGCACCGTCGCATGCGCCGCCATCTCGCGGATGCGGTTCACGTCGTTGGTGCGCATCATGATGCAGTCCACGTAGCGGGACAGCACCTTGGCCATGTCGGAGACTTCCTCACCGCGGGAGGACTGCATGTCCCGGCTGTTGAGGTACACCACGTCGCCGCCCAACTGGCGGATGCCGACCTCGAAGCTGACCCGGGTGCGGGTGCTGGGCTTCTCGAAGATCAGCGCCACATGCTTGCCGGCCAGCGGCTTGGCCACATAGCCGCCGCGCTTGGTCTGCGCCGCCAGGTCCAGCATCCGGCGCAGCGTCGGCGCCTCGAAGTCCATCAGTTCCAGGAAGTGCCGGGGGGCCACCCGGTCTGCCGCCGGCCCCCCCTGCTTCAACGCCACGACAGGACTCATTGCGCCGCCGCCGCGGTGGCCGGGGCCAGCTTGGCGCAGGCCAGGTCCAGCAGGCGCACCGCCTCGTCGGCTTCCGCTTCAGTGATGATCAGCGGCGGCGCCAGGCGCAGCACGTTCATGCCGGCGGCCACGGTCAGCAGGCCCTCGGCCACCGCCGCCGCCTGCATGTCGCCGTTGGAGACCTCCGGCCGCAGCTTGATGCCCAGCAGCAGCCCGGCGCCCTGCACGCCTTCCACCACGGTGGGGTGGCGCTTGGCCAGGTCCAGCAGGCTACGCCACAGGTGGCGCGCCACGCGGTCCACCTGGGCCAGGAAGCCCGGCGCCAGCACCACGTCCAGCACGGCATTGCCGGCCGCACAGGCCAGCGGATTGCCGCCGAAGGTGCTGCCATGGGTGCCGGCCTTCAGGTACTTCGCCACCTTTTCCTTGGCCAAAATCGCGCCCAGCGGAAAGCCACCGCCGATGCCCTTGGCCGAGGACATGATGTCGGGCTCGATGCCGGACCACTGGTGGGCCCACATCTTGCCGCTGCGGCCCATGCCGGTCTGCACCTCGTCCATCGCCAGCAGCACGCCGAACTCGTCACAGGCAGCGCGGACATCGCGCAGGAACTGCAACTCGGCCGGGCGCACGCCGCCCTCGCCCTGCACCGGCTCGATCATGACAGCCGCTGTGCTGCCATCGATCGCGTCGCGCAGGGCGTTCATGTTGCCGAACGGCACATGGCGGAAGCCCTGAACCGGCGGGCCGAAGCCGGCCAGGTACTTCTCATTCCCGGTAGCGGCCAGGGTCGCCAGGGTACGGCCGTGGAAGGCGCCTTCGAAGCAGACCGCGACGTAGCGTTCCGGGTGGCCCTGCTCGGCGTGGTACTTGCGGACGGCCTTGATCATGCCCTCGTTCGCCTCGGCGCCCGAGTTGCAGAAGAACACGCTGTCGGCGAAGGAGGTCTCGCACAGCCTGGCCGCCAGCGTCTCGGCGCCGGGGATGCGGTACAGGTTGGAGACATGCATCACGCGGGCGGCCTGCTCGGCGATGGCTTTGACCAGGTGCGGGTGGCCATGACCGAGCGACGAGGTGGCGATGCCGGCGCCGAAGTCCAGATAGCGTCGCCCATCATTCGTCCACAGCCAGGCACCTTCGCCCCGCTCAAAGGCGAGGTCAGCGCGGTTGTAGGTCGGCATCAGGGCGGGGATCACGGCTTTGCGCTCCAGTCCTTCCCCCGCGCCTGCGGTCATTCCGGGCGCTTCCGGGGGAAGAGCGGGATTTGGCCAAAAAGCCGCGCCTTCGTCAAATGAAGCGTTCCGACAGCGCTGGATCAGTGCCCGCGCGGCCCGGTCGGTGTCTCGGAACTGGGGCCGCCGGAGGTGCTGCTGCCCATCATGCCCTGCGGCGTGGTCCCGGTGGCGCCTGGCGCGGTCAGCCCGGCGACCGAGCCGTCACTGCCGCGGTTGCGGGCCTGCGGGCTGGCATCCCGCGGGGCCTGCGGCTGTGGCGAGGGGCCGGCATCCTGGCCCTGGGTCTGGCCAGGCTGCGGGCCGCCCGCATGGGGTGGGGCCTGTTGCGCGAGGGCCGGCGCACCAAGCAGCAGCAGCGCGAGGAGCAGTCTCATCCGCGCCCCGCCGAGGCTTCGTAGCTGAAGCCGGGCAGGGCGTTCAGGCTTTCCCGGGTAACCCCAGGCAGGGTCCAGCGGGTGCCGCCCAGGCGCAGGCTGTCGAACGGAACCGCCACCAGCTTGGCGCCGATGCCGAGAAAGCCGCCGACGGAAATGATCGCCACGGGCAGCCCGCCCTCGCGCGGGATCAACAGGTCATCGACCTCGCCGATCGTCTCGGCGCTGTCGCTATAGATGCTGGCGCCGATCAGCCGGCTGGCGCGACGCCCCTCGCGCAGGGTGCGGGCATCCACCACCTGGTTGTGGATGCTGCCGCCGGCTGTGCTGGTGGTGGGCTGCGCCATGGCCAGCGCCGGCAGCGCCAGCAGCGCCGCGGTGGCAGCCATGATGAGTAGTCGTTGCCGCGCGGTCATGGGGGGTGACCTCCTGCGTTGATGGCAGGGCGTGAACGCCGGCGGGATGCAGAGGTTGCCGCTGCGGCTGGGCTACTCCGCCGGATGCGGCGCAGCCCCGCGGGCAAGCCGGCCGCGCCGCCCGCCGACCAGGCTCTCGAAGGCGAGATAGACCGCTGGCGTGGTGTACAGCGTCAACAACTGCGACAGCGCCAGCCCGCCGATGATGGCGATGCCCAGCGGCTGGCGCAGCTCGCTGCCCTGGCCATGGCCGATCGCCAGCGGAATGGCGCCGAACAGCGCCGCCAGCGTGGTCATCAGGATCGGCCGGAAGCGTTCCCGGCAAGCGGCCAGAATCGCCTGCTCGGCGCTCTCGCCATGTTCCCGCTCATGCTCCAGGGCGAAATCGACCAGCATGATGGCGTTCTTCTTCACGATCCCCATCAGCAGGATCACGCCGATGAAGGCGATGATGGTGAAGGGCGTGCTGGTGGCCAGCAGCGCCAGCAGCGCGCCGATGCCCGCGGTGGGCAGGGTGGAGATGATGGTGATGGGGTGCAGCAGGCTTTCATAGAGCATGCCGAGCACGATGTAGATGCTGAGCACCGCGGCCAAGATCAGCAGCGTCTGGCCGGATTGCTGCTGGCGGAAGGCCCGCGCATTGCCGGCGAATTCGGCGCGAACCGTTGCCGGCAGGCCGATCTCCTCCTGCGCCTTGGCGATGGCGGCGGAAGCCTGGCCGAGGGAGACGCCCTCCGGCAGGTTGAAGGTGAGGGTGGAGGCCGGGAACTGCCCCTGGTGGGTGATGGCGAGCGGCGCGCTGGCGCGTTCCAGGCTGACCAGCGAGGCCAGCGGAATCGGCACGTTGTTGGCGCCGGGCACCCAGATACCCTGCAACTGCGTCGGGTCCTGCGTCAGCGAGGGATCGACCTCCATCACCACGCGGTACTGATTGCGGGTGCGGTAGATGATGCTGACCTGGCGCTGCGCGAAGGCGTTGTTCAGCGCGTTGTTGATGGCGAGAAAGCTGACGCCCAACTGCGCAGCGCGGTCGCGGTCCACCACCAGGCGGGAGACGAGGCCGGCGCGCTGCTGGTCCGACGAGACATCGGCCAGTTCCGGCATGGTGCGGAACTTTATGACGAGTGCCTCGGACCAGGTTTGCAACTCCTCCAAATCCGGCGTCAGCAGCACGTATTGGTAGGCGGCATTGCCCTGGCGGCCGCCGATATTCACGTCCGAGATCGGCCGCAAAAAGACCTGCGCCCCGGCGATGGCGGCGAGCGGCCGGCGCAGCCGGTTGACGATGGCATCCGGCGTCACGCCCGGCCGCTCGTCGGGCGGCTTCAGCGAGATGAACATCCGCCCGGTCGAGACCGTCGCGCCGCTGCCGCCGCCGACATAGGTGCCGATGCCGGCGATGGCGGGGTCCTGCATCAGTATGCGCACCACCTGGTCCTGCATGCCCAACATGCGCTGGAACGAGGTATCCGGCGAAGCCTGGATGACGCCAAACATCAGCCCGGTATCCTGCGGCGGGAAGAAGTCCTTCGGCACGATGACGTAGAGCCACACCGTCACGCCGATCAGCGCGACGGTGAAGGCGACCATGCTGCGACGGAAGCGCAGCAGGAAGCCCAGGCTGGCCATGTAGCCGCCAATGATCCAGTCCATCCCGGCCTCGAACCGGCGGCCGAACCAGCCGGGCGGCCGTTCCGCGCCGCCGCGCGCCAGGTGGGCGGCAGCGGCCGGGGTGATGGTCAGCGAGATGATGCCCGAAAGCGCCACGGCGATGGCCAGGGTGACGCTGAACTCGCGGAACATGCGCCCGACGATGCCGGGCATGAACAGCAGCGGGATGAACACCGCGATCAGCGAGACGGTAATGGACAGCACGGTGAAGCCGATCTGCCGGGCGCCTTCCAGCGCCGCCTGCATCGCGGGCATGCCGCGTTCGCGCAGCCGCGTCATGTTCTCGATCATGACGATGGCGTCGTCCACGACGAAGCCGACCGAGATGGTCAGCGCCATCAGCGTCAGGTTGTTCAGCGAGAAGCCGGCCAGGTACATCACCGCCAGCGTGCCGAGCAGCGACAGCGGCACCGAGATGCCGGCGGCGAAGACCGCGGCGCGGCGCCGCAGGAACAGCGCCACCACGGCGATGACCAGCACGATGGTGATGATCAGCGTGAACTGCACGTCGCGCACGCTGGCGCGGATGGTCTCGCTGCGGTCGCGCAGCGTGGTGACGGTAATGCCGGCCGGCAGCCAGCGCTGCAATTCCGGCATCAGCTTCTGGATGCCGTCCACCACCTCGATGACGTTGGCGTCCGGCTGCTTGAAGATGATCAGCAGGATGGAAGGCCGGCCGTTGAAGGTGCCGGACTGCCTGCGGTCCCGCACGCCCTGGCTGACCCGCGCCACCGCGTCCAGCCGCACCATGGCGCCGCCGACGGACCTGACGACGACGCCGGCATAGTCCTCCGGCGTGGTCAGCCGGTCATTCACCACGATGGCGGCCGATTGATCGGTGCCGTCGATCAGCCCGGTCGGCTGCGTCACGTTGGCGCGGCCGATGGCGATGCGGATATCCTCCAGCGAAACCCCGGCCGCGGTCGCCGCGCCGGGGTCCACCGCCACGCGCACCGCGGGCTGCTCGGCGCCGGTGACGACGACCTGCGCCACGCCGGTGACGTTGGCGATGCGCGGCGAGATGATGCTGTCCACCGCGTCATAGACCTGGCCGGGCGGCACCGTGTCGGACGTAATGGCGATGAGCAGGACCGGTGCATCCGCCGGGTTGGCCTTGCGGAAACTGGGCGGGTTGGGCAGGCCGGCCGGCAGGTCGGTGCCCGCCGCGTTGATCGCCGCCATCACGTCCTTGGCGGCGTCCTCCACCCGGCGGTTGAGGTCGAACTGCACGACGATGCTGGCCGAGCCGAGCGTGGACGTGGACGTGAGTTCGCTGACGCCGGCGATGGCGCCGAGCCGGCGTTCCAGCGGCGCGGCGACGCTGGCGGCCATCACAGCCGGGTCCGCGCCGGGCTGGCTGGCGGTGATGACGATGGTCGGCAGGTCCACCCGCGGCAGCGGCGCCACCGGCAGCACGAAATAGGCGACGAGCCCCGCCAGCGCCATGCCGATGGCCAGCAGCGCGGTGGCGATGGGGCGCTGGATGAAGGGCGCCGAGATCGAGCTCATTCCGCCGGCACCACCTGGCGGCGCCCGCCGATGCTGGCGCGCAGCCTCTCAAGCGCCAGGTAGATCGCCGGCGTGGTGTAGAGCGTGATCACCTGGCTCAACAGCAGCCCGCCGATGACGGAAACGCCCAGCGGCAGCCGCAGCTCGCTGCCCGGCCCGTTGCCGATCACCAGCGGCACCGCGCCCAGCAGCGCCGCCATCGTCGTCATCATGATCGGCCGGAACCGCAGCACGGAGGCTTCGTAGATCGCCTCCTCCGGCGTGCGCCCGTGGTCGCGCTGCGCCTCCAGCGCGAAGTCGATCATCATGATCGCGTTCTTCTTCACGATCCCCATCAGCAGCACGATGCCGATGATGCCGACCACGCTGAGGTCCAGCCCGCAGAGCCACAGCGCCAGCAGCGCGCCGATGCCGGCCGAGGGCAGTGTGGACAGGATGGTCAGCGGATGGATTACGCTTTCATACAGCATGCCCAGCACGATGTAGATGACGATGATCGCAGCCAAAATCAGCCAGGGCGTACCGGCGAGCGACCGGTTGAACTCCGCGGCGTCGCCGTTGAACTCACCGGTGATCGCCTCGGGCATGCCCAGCTGCGCTTCCGCCCGCCGGATTGCCGCCACCGCCGCGCCGAGCGAGCCGCCTTCCGGCAAATCGAAGCCGATGGTGACGGCAGGGAATTGGTCCTGCCGGTTCACCGTCAGCGGCCCGCTGCGGCGGCCGAACTCGGCGATCTCGCCGAGCGGCACCTGCACGCCGTTGGCGCCGGGCACCCGCAGCAGCGCCACCAGCGCAGGGTCGTCGCGCATTGCCGGCGTGGTTTCCAGCACCACGCGGTACTGGTTGGTCTGGCCGTAGATCGTGCTGATCTGGCGCTGGCCGAAGGCGTCGTACAGCACGTCGTCCACCGCCTGCATCGTCACGCCGAGGCGCGCCATCCGCTCGCGGTCCACCTGCACGGTCACGCGCAGCCCGCCTTCGCGCAGGTCGGTCGTCAGGTCGCGCAACTCCGGCGCCTGGCGCAGCAGCGCCAGCAGCCGGCCGGACCACTCTGACAGTTCCGCCGTGTCGGGGTCCATCAACGTGTACTGGAACTGCGTGGCGCTGACGCGCGTGCCGATCTGGATATCCTGCACCGGTTGCAGATGCACCAATATGCCCGGCACCGCTTCCAGCTGCGGTTGCAGCCGCGCCGCGATCTGCTGGGCGCTGGCATTGCGCGCGTCGCGCGGCAGCAGCACCGCGGTCAGCCGGCCGGTATTCTGCGCCGGGTTGATCGGCCCGGCGCCGGCGACACTGGTCGTGGAAACCACCGCGGGGTCGGCCAGCACAATCCGCGTGACCTCCTGCTGCAATTCGGAGACGCGGCGGAAGCTGGCATCCTGCGGCGCTTCCATGGTGATGGTGATGAGGCCGGTATCCTGCGACGGCAGAAAGCCCTTGGGCACCAGGATGTAGAGGGCGATGGTCCCGGCCACGGTCGCGGTGGCCAGCAGCAGCATCAACGCCTCATGCCGCAGCGTCCAGCGCAGGCTTGCGGCGTAGCAGTCGCGCAGCCAGTCGAAGCCGCGCTCCGCCCAACGGGAGACGGCGCCGGGCCGGTCCTCGCCATGCGGGCGCATCAGGTAGCCGGTCATCATCGGCGTCAGCGTCAGCGACACCAGCAGCGAGACGATGACGGCGATGGTCAGCGTCAGCGCAAACTCGCGGAACAACCGGCCGACCACGCCCTGCATGAACAGCAGCGGGATGAACACCGCGATCAACGATACGGTCAATGAGACCACGGTGAAGCCGATCTGCTTCGCGCCCTTGTAGGCGGCGGCCAGCGGCTTCTCGCCCTGCTCGATCAGCCGGACGATGTTCTCGATCATCACGATGGCATCATCGACCACGAAGCCGGTGGCGATGGTGAGTGCCATCAGCGAGAGGTTGTCCATCGAGAAGCCGCACAGCGACATGATCCCGAAGGTGCCGATGATCGAAAGTGGCAGTGCCACCCCGGGCACGAAGGTGGCGCGCGCGGTGCGCAGGAACAGCCAGATCACCAGCACCACCAGCACCACCGCCAGCACCAGGGTGAACTGCACGTCGTGCACGCTGGCGCGGATCGTCTCGGTGCGGTCCGCCACCACATGCAGCGTGGCGCCCGGTGGCACCGCTGCCTGCAGCACCGCCAGCTGGGCCCGCACGCGGTCCACGGTGGCGACGATGTTGGCGCCGGGCTGCCGCTGCACGTCGATCAGCACTGCACGTTCGCCATTGTACCAGGCGGCGTTCAGCGTGTTCTCCAGCCCTTCCACCGCCTCGCCGATATCCGAGACGCGCACCGGTGCGCCGCTGCGCCAGGCGATGATGATGTTGGCGAAGGCGGCGGGCGTCACCAACTGGTCGTTCGCCATGACAGCGCTGGCCTGGCGCGGCCCATCCAGCCCGCCCTTCGGCCCCGCCAGGTTGGCGCTGGCGATCACGCTGCGCACATCCTCCAGCGACAAGCCGTAGCTGGCCAGGCGCTGCGGGTCGGCGCGCAGGCGGATCGCGGGGCGCATGTTGCCCTGAACGGTCACGCGGCCAACGCCCGTCACCTGCGAAAGCCGCTGCGCCAGCAACGTATCGGCGGCGTCCGAAAGCCGCGGCGTCGGCAGCGTTTCGCTGGTCAGCGCCAGCGTCATGATCGGCGGGTCCGCCGGGTTCACCTTCGCATAGACCGGCGGGTAGGGCAGGTTGTTCGGCAGCGTCCCGCGGGAGGCGTTGATGCCGGCCTGCACGTCCTGCGCTGCGTCGTCGATATCGCGCCCCAGGTTGAATTGCAGCGTGATGCGCGACACGCCGGGACCGCTGACCGAGGAGATGCTGGTGAGGCCGGAGATCTGATTCAGCTGGCGTTCCAGCGGCGCCGCGATCAGCACCGAGATCGTCTCCGGCGAGGCGCCGGGCAGTTGGGTCGAAACCTCGATGGTCGGGAAATCCACATCCGGCAGGGATGCCACCGGCAGCTTCAGGTAGCCGAACACACCGCCCAGCAGCACCGCCACCGCCAGCAGGAAGGTGGCGATGGGTCGGGCGATGAAGGGCGCCGAGAAGTTCACGGCTGCGGCCGGCGCTGGCCAGCGCCATCCGGCCGCTGGCGGCGGCGCTCGGGCGGTGCTTCACCCGTGCTGGGGGCAGCGGGTTGGCTGACCACCACCTGGGCGCCGGGTGTCAGCCGCAGCGCGCCGCTGGTCACCACGCGCTCACCGGGTTGCAGCCCGCCCTGCACCGCGGCTTCCGTCGCGGTCAGCACGCCGAGTTGCAGCGGGCGCTGCTCCACCGTGTTGTCGTCCTTCAGCACGAAGGCGAAGGCGCCATCCGGCCCGCGCTGCACCGCCACCAGGGGGATGGTCAGTGCCTGGCGCACGGTCGCCACGCGCATCCGCACGTTGATGAAGGCGCCCGGCCACAGCCGCGCGTCCTCATTGGCGAATAGCGCCTTCAGCTTGATGGTGCCGGTGGTCTGGTCCACCTGGTTGTCCAGCGTCAGCAGCGCCCCCTCGGCGCGGACGCTGCCGTCCTGCGCCAGCGCCTGCACCGCCACGGCGCCGCGGCCCAGCGCGTCCAGCACCGCGCCCAGGCGTTGCTGCGGCAGGGTGTACACCACCGTGATGGGCCGCAGCTGCGTCACCACAACGATGCCCGTGGCGTCGCTGCCATGCACCAGGTTGCCCTGGTCCACCAGGCGCAGGCCAACACGGCCATCCACCGGGCTGCGGATGGTGGCGAAGTCCAGCTGGGTGCGGGCGCTGTCCACCGCGGCCTGATCGGCCTGCACCAAGGCCTCGTACTGGGCGACAAGTGCGCGTTGCGTATCCAGCTGCTGCCTGCTGGCGCCGTTGCTGCGCAGCAGTTCGGTGTAGCGGTTCAGGTCCACGCGGGCATTGGCCAGCAGCGCCTGGTCCTGCGCCTGCTTGGCCTGGGCCTGGGCCAGCGCCGCCTGGTAGGTGCGGGGGTCGATCCGCGCCAGCACGTCGCCGCGCTTGACCTCCTGGCCCTCGGTATAGGCTACCTCGACCAACTGCCCATCCACCTGGGCGCGGGCGGTGATGGTCGCCAGCGGCTGCACCGTGCCCAGCGCATCCAGCAGGATGGGAATATCGGTGCGGGCCGCGGCCACCACGGTCACCGGCACCGGGCCGCCGAACCGCCCACCGCGGCCGCCCCGGCCGGGCGGCGCCGCTTCCTCCTGCTTCGCGGCGAAGGGCCACCAGCCCTGCCACCACGCCGCGCCGCCGGCGCTGGCCAGCAGGGTCAGCACCAGCAGCAGCCAGGGCCAGCGCCGGCGACGGCGAGGCCGGGCCAGCGTGGCGGTTTCGCGTGTGGTCGGCGGCAGCGGGGTATCCGGCATGGCGGGCTCCGTCAGCTCCAGCCACCGCCCAACGCGCGGAACAGGCCAACGGCAGCCTGCAACCGTTGCAACCGGGCCTGGGCCAGCTGGTTACGCGCGTTGAACAGCGTGATCTGGGTATTCAGCAGCGTGATCAGGTCGATGGTGCCGGCGCGGAACTGCGCCTCCGAGATGCCATTGGCGCGTTCGGCGCTGGCGGTGGCGGCTTCCTGCAAAGCCACCAGCAAGGTGGTCTCGCGCAGGGCGGCGACGCTGGTTTCCGCATCCACCAGCGCGGCGACGATGGCGCGGCGGTAGCTTTCCAGCAATTCCTCGGCGCGGGCCTGGTTGAAGTCCCGCTGCGCCCGCAGCTGCCATTGCTGGAAGATCGGCTGGGTCACGCTGCCGACCAGTTGGAACAGCACGGAGCCCGGCCGCATCAGGTTGTCGAACACCAGGGACTGGAAGCCGCCGGTGGTGGTCAGCTGGATGGTCGGCAGCATGGCGGCGCGGGCCACCGCGACATTGGCCTGGGCGGAAGCCAGGTTGGCCTCGGCCAGCCACACATCCGGCCGGCGCACCAGCACGTCCACCGGCAGGCCGGGCGCCACCGGCGGTAGCCGCAGCGCGGCCAGCGGCACCTTAGGCACGGCCAGCCCCTGCGGCGCCTGGCCGGTAAGTGTCCCCAGCGCGTAGAGGTTGGCCTCCAGCGACTGCCGCAGCGGCGGCACGGCGGTGCGTTGCTGCGCCACCAGCGTTTCCTGCTGCGCCAGGTCCAGCCCATTGGCGGTACCGGCGGCAACGCGGGACTGAATCACCGCCAGCACGCGTTCCGCCGTGGCCAGGTTGCCCTGCTGGATCGCCAGCTGTTCCTGCGCCGACAGCACGGCGAAATAGGCATTGGCCAGCGACGCCTGGGTGGTGATGCGGACCACGCCGATATTGAACCGGCTGGCCGCCGCGGCTTCCTGCTGGACCAGCACGCTGTTGCGGGTGCGGCCCCAGAAATCCACCTCATAGGTCGCGGAAAGCTGGGCGCCGTACAGCACCCGCTGGCTGAAGCGGGAGCGCCCGGCGACCGGCACGCCGCTGGCGGTGCTCAAGGGCGTTTGGCTGCGGTTGGTATTGAAGGTTGCGTTGCCCGTCGGCAGCAGCAATTGCCCGGTGATGCGCACATTGGCATCGGCCTCGCGCAGCTGCGCCTCGGCGATGCGGATATCGAAGCTGGCGACATTCGCCGTCGCCATCAGCGCATCCAACTCCGGCGAGCCGAAGCCGCGCCACCACTCGGCATCGGGCCAGGCCGCGGGCAGGGCGGGGTCAGCGGCGACCAGGCGGGCTGGGGTGGCCAGGCCCGAGGACGGCGCCTCCGGCCGCAGGCCACAGCCGGCGAGCAGCAGCAGGAGCGCAAGCGCGAGGCGGCCAGGCGCCGGGGGGGCGGGAAGGTGCAGCATGGTCCGGACCACCTATAGGCCGGCGCGGGCGCCAGCGGCAGGGCTTGTTACCCTTCGTCATGCCCTGGGTGCGGGCGGGGCCGCGCTGCCACGCTTCCGCCGCAGAGCGTCCTGCGATATAACTTTCGCGCGAAACCGGGGTCTGACGATGACACTTCTGCGCGCAATGGCGCCCTTGGCGCTGGCTGCGACCCTGCTTGCCGGGCTGACGCCCGCGCGGGCGCAGGAAGTCGGGGCCGGCGGCGTCCCGCTGGATCGGCGCGCGGTATTCGACATCGTGACCGAGAACGACTTCTACGCCACCAGCACCGACCAATGGTACACGACCGGCAGTCGGCTTGGCTACCTGCACCCCGAGCAGCGCCAGGCGGACCTGCCGGCGCCGGTGGAGTGGCTGGACCGCCAACTCGAAAGCGTCGGCTTCTTCGGCCCGGCCAACAGCCGCTGGGGCATCAATCTCGGCCAGAATATCTACACCCCTATGGATGTCCTGCGACACAATCCGGATGTGAAGGACCACCCCTATGGTGGCTTCGCCTACTTTGACTTCATGCTGATGCGTCGGACCGAAAGCTACCAGGACCGCTTCACGGTGCAGGCCGGGCTGGTCGGGCCGGGCAGCTGGGGCCGCAACAGCCAGGACTTCGTGCATCACCTGCTGAACCAGGACGTCTCCCATGGCTGGAAGTACCAGCTGCGGCAGGAATGGGCGCTGGGCCTGGGCTTCGACCGGACCTGGCGGCTGCCGGCCAACCCCGGCACGCTGCCGCTGGGGCTGGAACTGGACGCGCTGCCCAGCATGGCGCTGGCCGCCGGCAATGTCGCGGTCTATGCCCAGGGCGGCGGGCGGCTGCGCATCGGCAGCAACCTCCACATGGACTACGGCCCCGGCCGGGTGCGCCCCGCCACCGGCGACGGCCCTGCCGCCATCCATGGCAAGGGCGAGTTCGGCTGGTACGTCTTCGCTGGCGGTGCCGGACGCGTGGTGGGCCGCGACATCTTCATCGAGGGCAATACCTTCAAGCCCAGCCGCGGCGTGAATCCGCAGCGCCTGGTGGCGGACATGGATATCGGCGCGGCGCTGCTGGTGCCGGTGTTCAGCAGCTATGTCCGGCTGAGCTATACCCAGGACTGGCGTACCCAGGAGTTCATCGGCCAGAAGCGCTACCACCACTTCGGCAGCTTCAACCTGAGCTACGCCTGGTAGCGGCTTCCGCGCGCAGGGCCATGCGCAGCAGCAGCAGGTGGCCGGCGCGCAGGTCCCAATTGAAGCTGTTCTGCAGCACAACCACCGCCGTGCCGTGTGCCAGGTCCAGCCCGACATAGCTGGAATACCCCGCGACGAAGCCGACCTGGAAGTGCAACCGGTGGTCCTCCACCGTCTCGGTGAACCAGGAGATCGCCACCTCCTCTCCGGTGGCGGTCCGGCGCAGCGCAGTATTGCCCGCCAGCGTCGCGCGCAGCGGGCTGGTGGGCGTCGCACGCAGCGCGCTGGCCGGCGTCCCGCGGGGCGTATCGCCCGGCGGCTGCAGGTGTGCCGCGGCCAGGGTCAACAGGTCCCGCGCGGTCGCGTGCAGCCCGGCGGAAGGTTGCATCAGCGCGGTGAAATCCCAGTCCGGCGCGGGGTCGCCTCGCCGGATCATGGCCGGCTGGTCACCGGCATGGCCGCTGGCGCGCTGGCCGAAGCAGGGCAGCGCCGCCGCCACATAGCCGGTGCAGCGCAGGCCAAGCGGGCGGATCACGCGGCTCTCCACCAGCGATTCCATCGGCTGGTCCAGCCGCAGCCCGACCAGGTCGCTGAGGATGCCATAGCCGATGTTGGAATAATGCTGCTCTCCTGGCCGGTCGGCGACGAAGCCGGCCAGGTAGTCCTGGGCATAGGGCCGGTCCAGGTGGCCGTAGAAGGCGCGCCCGGTGACCAGATAGCGGGCAAACAGCAGCGCGGTGAAGGGGTCCAGCGGCTGCCGCGGCATGCCGGCAGTGTGGCTGGCCAACTGCTGTAACGTCACCTGGCGCGCATCGGCGCTGAAGCTCGTGTAGCCGGGCGCCAATTCCGGCAGGGTGGCGTCCCAGCGCAGTTGGCCTTCCTGCACCATGGCTGCGGTGGCGCCGCCCACGAAGGCCTTGCTGAGCGAGCCGACGGCGAACAGCGTATCCGCCCCCGGCGTAGTGCCGCTGGCGCGGTCCGTGATGCCGTAGCCGAAGAAGTGCGTCTGGCCATCCGCGCCGAGGATGCCAACGACAACCCCGGGCGTGATGCCGGTGCTGACCAGCGGCCGGATCAGCGCCTCGGCATCCGTCTGCGCGTCGGCGTGCCGGGCGGCACGGGCAGCGTCCACCTGGGTGGGACCAATGGCGGTATCTGACAGCACGCCGCAGCCGGCCAGCGCCAGCGCGCAGCCGAGCCAGAGCGCGGCGCGCCCACGCATTTCGATCACGGGCGGTCCTTCAGCGCTGGCGCTGTTCGATGATGCGGTTTGGCGTGGCTTCTACCGTGGGCCTGCGCAGTTCCGGGTCGCCGCTGCGCAGGCAGCGGAAAGTCAGGGTGAAGCTGTTGCCGCGCCCGGGTTCGCGCGTCAGTACCAGCAGTTCCGTGCTGCGTTCGCGGCAATGGCTGTTGGCTTCGGTCAGCGCGGCGGCCTCGGCGGCCACCAGGCCGCCCCGGTCGCGGCTTCGGGCGATCAGCCAAGTGTCGGGACCGATCTGTTGGGTGCCGGTCGAGACCGCGCGACTGCCGCGTCGGGCGCTGTCCCGGGCGCGGGCGCCGGCTTCGGCGGAATAGGCATCCACCCGGTAGCCTTCATTCTGCCAGCGGTCGACACAGGCGTCGTGTGCCGCCATCGCCTCGGCCGAGGGCACGGCGCTGTTGCCATTGCCGGCGGCGGCGCACTGCACTCGTTGGCCCTGCCCATTCACCAATTGGGTCGGCTGCGTGATGCAGCCTGTCAACAGCAATGCCAGGATAAGCCCAATGGAACGCACGTCCGCCTCCGCCCTTTTCGCGGGCGAAACCTATGGCGGATCCTGAGCAAGCGAAAGGGCCGCCCTCACGGCCGTACAGCCGGCGCTTCCACCGGCAGCCCGGCGCCGCGCCGGGCCAGGAACAACTCAATCTCGGTGTACTCGGCCGCGCCATAGGCCGGCGCGGCGGCGCGCACCCCCACCATGCAGTTGCGCAGCCGACGTTGCAGGCTGCCCAGCGCCTGCCATTCCAGCCGATACTGCGGGTAGCCATTGGCATGGCCCTCGGGGATCAGCGCGCTGCCCAGCCGCAGCCCGGCGCGGTCCTCATGGCATTGCGCGCAACTCAGGTTGAACTGCCCGCGCCGCTGGCGGAACAGCGCCTCGCCGCGCGCCCGGGCCGGCTCCAGCCTGGGGTCGTCCGGCGGCGCCAGCGGCACCCCGCGGGACTGCTGCGCGACATAGGCCGAAAGCGCCAGC
>CANBNK010000113.1 GCA_947371015.1 Acetobacteraceae bacterium
CGTCGATGCCGCCGGCAATGCGGTGGCGATGACCACGACGGTGGAGGATGTCTTCGGCGCCCGACTGATGGTCGGTGGCTTCCTGCTGAACAACCAGCTGACCGATTTTTCCTTCCTGCCGGAAGTCGAGGGCCGACCGGTGGCCAACCGGGCGCAGCCGGGCAAGCGGCCCCGCTCCAGCATGTCACCGACGCTGGTGTTCAACCGCCAGGGCGGGCTGGAGGCGGTGCTGGGCAGCGCCGGTGGGGGTCGCATCATCGGCCATGTGGCGCAGGCGCTGGTGGCGCTGCTGGACTGGAACCTGCCGCCCGACCAGGCCGCCGGGCTGCCGCATGTGGGCGCGCTGGACAGCCGGCTGGAACTGGAAGCGGAGACCACCGCCGCCGCGTTGGCCCCGGCGCTGCGGGAACGTGGCTTCCCAGTGGAGGTTCGGCCGAACTTCTCCGGCCTCAACATCATCCGCGCCGCGCCGGGCGGCTGGCTCGGCGGCAGCGACCCGCGGCGCGAGGGTGTGGCCCTGGGGGATTAGAGCCTGATCGGCAGGTTGCTGGCCGGCCGCCAAAATCGCGGGCATGGCCCAGGCCGCAGTTTGCGCTCGCCTGCTTGCGCACGACGCCAAGCGCCGCGGAGGTGGACCGCCCGGCGACCGCCGGATAGCCGCGGATGCAATCCCTGCCGGGCTTGCTCTACGCCGCTTCCAGCAGCCACACGGAAAACAGCCCGGCCGGGTCGGTCCACAGGGCCAGGTCGCGCCAGCCACCGGCCTCGGCCAATTGGCGCAGCCGGTCCGGCCGGTACTTGTGGCTGTTCTCGGTGTGGATGCTCTCGCCCTCGGCGAAGCCGATGCGCTGGCCGCCCAGCGTCACCACCTGGGCGCGGCGAGCGACCAGGTGCATCTCCACCCGCTCCAGCACCGGGTTCCAGCGGGCTTCGTGGCGGAAGCTGGCCAGCTCGAAATCGGCGCCGGCCTCGCGGTTCAGTCGCGCCAGCAGGTTCAGGTTGAACGCGGCGGTGACACCCTGCGCGTCGTCATAGGCGGCTTCCAGGACGGCCGGGGCCTTCACCAGGTCGGCGCCCAGCACCATGCGGGCGCCATGGCCCAGCACCTCCCGCGCGCGGCGCAGGAAGCCCACCGCCTCATCGGGCGTGAAGTTGCCGATGGTGCTGCCGGGGAAGAAGCCGAGGCGCGGCCCGGCCGGCAACTCGGCTGGCAGCGGGAAGTACTGGGTGAAATCGGCCACCACCGGCAGCACGGCCAGGCCCGGCTGCTCAGCGGCCACGCGGGCGGCGGCGGCGTCCAGCCATTCGGCGGCGATATCGACAGGCACATAGGCGCTGGGGCTTTCCAGCGCGGAGAGCAGCACCGAGACCTTGCTGCCATCGCCGGAGCCGAACTCCACCACGGCCACCCCCGGCCCGCAGGCCGCGGCGATGGCGGCGGAGGCCTGGGGCAGGATCAGCATCTCGGTCCGCGTCGGGTAGTATTCCGGCAGCCGGGTGATGTCCTCGAACAGCCGGGCGCCTTCCGCGTCGTACAGCCATTTGCAGGGCAGCGTTTTCGGAGAGGCGGCCAGCCCGGCCAGCGCATCGGCCAGCAGGCCCGAGGGCATCGCAGCGTCCAACATTCAACTATCCTCCGCCAGGCGCAGCCCGGTGAACTGCCAGCGTTTCTCGGGGCCGAAGAAGTTGCGGTAGCCCGGCCGGGCATGCCCGGGGGGCGACACCTGGGAGCCGCCGCGCAGCACCATCACATTGATCATGAACTTGCCATTGTATTCACCAACCGCCCCCGGCGCCGGCACGAAGCCGGGATAGGGCCGGTAGGCGCTGCCGCTCCACTGCCAGACGGTATCTGTGGCCTGTTGCACCCCTGGCAAGGCCAGGCCGGAATCCAGCTCGGGTTCGGTCGGCAGCCGGCGGCCGGCCCAGCGGGCGAAGGCGTCGGCCTCATACCAGCTGATGTGCCGCACCGCGGCGGCGGGGTCCGGTGCGCGCGGGCCGGCCAGGGTGAACTGCTCCCAGCCAGCCGGCGTCTCGTCCCAGTACAGCGGCGCGCGCCAGCCCTCGGCCTCGCGCTGCGCCCAGCCATCGCTCATCCACAGCGTGGGGGTGGTGTAGCCGCCATCGGCCATGAAGGCCTGCCATTCGGCATTCGTGACCAGCCGGTCCGCCAGCCGATGCGGCGCCAGCCAGTTGGTATGGCGGGGCGCTTCGTTGTCGAAGGCGAAGCCGCGGCCCTGATGGCCCATCTCCACCGCGCCCTCGGCACCGGTCAGCCAGCGCGGGGCGCCGGTAGCGTTGGCCGGTTCCCGCCAGTCCGGGTTGTACGCCGGGCGCAGCGGGTTCTCGGCCAGCATGTGCAGCACATCGGTCAGCAGTAGTTCCTGGTGCTGTTCCTCATGCTGCAATCCCAGTTCCACCAGGGCGTCCAGCCCCTCCGGCGGGTCGGCCAGCAGGCGTTCCATCGCCGCATCCACATGGGCGCGATAGGCGCCGACCTCAGCAGCCGAGGGCCGGGTCAGCATGCCGCGTCGTGGCCGGGCGTGCCTGGGGCCGTGGCTGACGTAGTAGCTGTTGAAGAGGTAGCCGAAGCTCGGGTGGAACTCGCGGTAGCCCGGCCAATGCGGCGCCAACACAAAGGTCTCGAAGAACCAGGTGGTATGCGCGCGGTGCCACTTGGCCGGGCTGGCATCGGCCATGGACTGCACGCATTGGTCCTCGGCCGAAAGCGGCGCGGCCAGGACTTCGGTGCGGGCGCGAACGGCGGCGTAGCGCAGGGCGAGCGCCGTGGCGGCGGGTGGCAGGCAGTCCAAGGGCCGTCTCCGTTCGGGTACCGGGTATGTCGGGCAAAACCGACGCTGGTTACAAGCGCACAGCCGCCCTGGCCGGTACACCTTCATCCCGGGGCAACGCCAGCCCCTGGCCTTGGTTCAGCCCGTGCGGATGGGCGTGGCTGGCCCAGCCGGGCAGGTTCAGTCGCGGCCTTCCTGCACCGCGTGGCAGGCCACGCCGTCCAGCATCGCCGGCGCCTCGGCCCGGCAACGGTCATTCGCCAGCGGGCAGCGCGGGTGAAAGGCGCAGCCGGAGGGCGGGGAGATCGGGCTGGGCACTTCGCCGCCCACCGGGGTGCGGCTGCGGCCGGTCATCTCCAGGTCCGGAATCGCCTCCATCAGGGCGCGCGTATAGGGGTGGCGCGGGCGGAGGAACAGGTTTTCGCTTTGGGCCAACTCCACGATGCGGCCGAGATACATCACCCCGATGCGGTCGCTGACCTGGCGCACCACGGCCAGGTTGTGGCTGATGAACAGGAAGGTCAGCCCCAGGTCGCGCTGCAACTGCTTCATCAGGTTCAGGATCTGCGCCTGGACGCTGACATCCAGCGCGCTGGTGGGTTCATCGCAGACCAGGAATTCCGGGTTGGAGGACAGCGCCCGGGCGACGCTGATGCGCTGGCGCTGGCCGCCGCTGAACTCATGCGGATACTTGCCGCCATCCAAAGGCGAGAGGCCAACCTGGCGCAGCAATTCCGCCACCCGCTCGCGCTGGGCGGCGGGGTCCGGCACCAGGTTGAAGGCGCGGATCGGCTCGGCGACGATGTCGTGGACGCGCCAGCGCGGGTTCAGGCTGGCATAGGGGTCCTGGAAGATCATCTGCATGCGCCGGCGCATCTCTGGTTGTGCGCGGGCGGCGGCCAGGTCCTTGCCCTCGAACAGCACCTGGCCGGCGGTGGGCGGGTAGAGCCCCACCACCAGACGGGCCACGGTGGACTTGCCGCAGCCGCTTTCCCCAACCAGCGAAAGGGTGGTGCCCTTCGGGATGTCGAAGGTCACGCCATCCACGGCACGCAGGATGCGCTTGGGTTCGCGGGCCAGGGTGCGTTGCAGCCAGGGCTTCGAGACGTCGAAATGCCGCGCCAGCTCCTTCGCCGCGATCATGCGGAGGCTCCCGGCTGGTCGTGCAGCCAGCAGGCCGCATCGGTGGCGCCGGCCGGCATCAGTTCAGGGCGGGAGACGCGGCAACGCTCGAACACGTGCGGGCAGCGCGGGCTGAACGGGCAGCCCGGCGGGATGGCGTTGAGCCGGGGCATCGAGCCATCGATCTGCGCCAGGCGCTCCACCTTGCGGTCCAGCGGTGGAATGCTGGCCATCAGCCCCGCAGTGTAGGGGTGCTGGGCGTGGCGCACCACCTGGCGGACCGGGCCGATCTCGATGATGCGGCCGGCATACATCACCGCCACGCGGTCGGCGGTTTCGGCGATGACGCCCATGTCGTGCGTGACCAGCATGATGGCGGTGCGCTGTTCCCGCGCCAGCCGCTTCAGCAGCGCGATGATCTGGGCCTGAATGCTCACGTCGAGAGCGGTGGTAGGTTCGTCCGCCACGATCAGCTGCGGTTCCGCGCAAAGGGCCAGCGCGATGACCACGCGTTGCCGCATGCCGCCGCTGAACTGGTGCGGATAGGCGTCGATCCGCTGCGCCGCGGCGGGGATGCCGACCTGCTCCAGCCAGCCGATGGCGCGCTGCCGCGCTTCCGCGTCGGACAGCGGCAGATGCGCCTGCATCGTCTCCACCAGCTGGCGGCCGATGGTGTACAGCGGGTTCAGCGTGGTCAGCGGGTCCTGGAAGATGGCGCCGATGCGCTTGCCCCTGATCTTCCGCATTTCCGCCAGCGGCAGGTTGTCGATGCGGCGGCCTTCGAGCAGGATTTCGCCGCCGGCGATACGGCCTGGCGGTTCCAGCAAGCCGATGATCGCGGCCCCGGTCATGGATTTGCCGGCGCCGCTTTCCCCCACAACGCCCAGCACCTCGCCCGGCGCGATGCTGAAGGAGACGCCGTTCAACGCGGTCAGCACGCCGCGGCGGGTGGGGAATTCCACCCGCAGGTCCTTCACCTCAAGCAGCATGGTCAGCGCAGCCTCGGGTTCAGGGCGTCGCGCAACCAGTCGCCCAGCAGGTTGACCGACAGCACCATCGCCACCAGCGCCAGGCCCGGAAAAATCGCGATCCACCATTCACCGGACATCAGGAAGTCATTGCCAATTCTTATCAGCGTGCCGAGCGAGGGTTGGGTCGGCGGCACGCCAACGCCGAGGAAGCTCAGCGTGGCTTCGGTGATGATGGCCAGCCCCAGGTTCAGCGTGGCGATGACCAGCACCGGCCCCAGCACGTTCGGCAGCACATGGGTCGCCATGATCCGCAGGTTGGTCAGCCCGATGACACGGGCCGCCAGCACGTATTCCTTGTTGCGCTCCACCAGGGTGGAGCCGCGGACGGTGCGGGCGATCTGCGGCCAAGTGGAAATGCCGATGGCGAAGACCACCACGCCGAGCGCGATGCGCTCATGCACCTCCTGCGGCAGGGCAGCGCGGGCGATGCCGTCCACCAGCAGCGCCACAAGGAAGGCGGGGAAGGTCAGTTGCACGTCCGCCATACGCATCAGCAGCGCATCCACCGTGCCGCCGAGATAGCCGGCGGTCAGCCCCAGCGTCACGCCGACCACGGTAGAGAACAGCACGGCGCAGATGCCGACCAGCAAGGAGGTGCGCCCGCCGAACATGATGGCGGAGAGCACGTCGCGGCCCTGGTCGTCGCTGCCCAGGGTCCAGCCGGCCTCGGTGAAGGGCGGCTTGAAGGCGTCCATCAGGTCCACGCTGGCCAGGTCCAGCACGTTGTGCGGCGCCAGCCAGGGCGCCAGCACCGCGCCCAGGATGCAGACCAGCGCCACCAGCGCGCTGGCCACCGCCATCGGGGAGGTGCGGAACGACCAGAACAGGTCGCTGTCCAGGAAGCGGGCCACGCGGTTCACCGTTGGGCCCTCAGCCGCGGATCGACCGCGTAGTACAGCAGGTCCACGGCCAGGTTGATGACCACGAAGACCAGCGAGATCAGCAGCAGGTAGGCGGCCATGACCGGGATATCCGCGGCGCCGACGCTCTGGATAAACAGGAAACCCATGCCAGGCCACTGGAACACCGTCTCGGTGACGATGGCGAAGGCGATGATGCCACCCAGCTGCAACCCGGCGATGGTGATGACCGGCACCAGCGTGTTCTTCAGCGCATGGCCGAAGTTGATGCTACGGTTGCTGAGGCCGCGGGCGCGGGCGAACTTGATGTAGTCGGTGCGCAGCACCTCCAGCATCTCGGCCCGCACCAGCCGGGTGATCAGGGTCAGCTGGAACACCGCCAGGGTGATGGCGGGCAGGATCAGCGCCTTCAGGCCGGAGGCGGTCAGCAGCCCGCTGCTCCACCAGCCGATCTGCACCGTCTCGCCCCGGCCGAAGCTCGGCAGCCAGCCGAGTTGCACCGCGAAGACCAGGATCAGCAGCATGCCCAGCACGAAGATGGGCAACGAGACGCCGACCAGCGAGACGGTCAGCAGCAGCCGCGAAATCCAACTATCCTTGTAGATACCGGTAAAAATGCCCAGCGGCACGCCGATGCACAGGGTCATCGCCGCGGCGCAGAAGGCCAGTTCCAGCGTCGCTGGGGCGCGTTCCGCGATCAGCGAGGAGACCGGGCGGCTCAGCCGGTAGGACAGACCGAACTCGCCTTGCACCGCGTTGCTGATGAACTTCCAGAACTGCACGTACCAGGGCTGGTCCAGCCCCAGCAGGCGGACCAGGTTCTCCCGGTCCGCGGCGCTGGCATCCTGGCTCAGCATGGCAGCCACGGGGTCGCCGACGAAGGTGAACAGCGCGAAGCTGATCAGCGCCACCACCAGCAGCACGGGCAGCGCCTGCAACAGACGTGAAATGACAAACGCAACCAATGCCTCGCGGCCTCCAGCTCAGCTCAGTTCAGACCAGCCCTGCCCCAGCGGCACGGTTAGCCCCGGGTCTGCCCTGCACATGGTTACGGCGCCGCCCCTTGCAGCGCAACGCTTCTCCAACCGGCGCCCCTCCTTCCGGCGAAGGCCGGTCAGCCCTCCGGCTGTTCCTCGGCCTTCGCCTCGGGTGTCGGGTTGTCGGCCCAGTCCTGCACCAGGGTGAAGCCAACCGCCAGCAACACCGGCCCCAGGAACAGCCCGAGGAAGCCGAACGCAAAAACCCCGCCCAGCGCGCCCAGCAGCGTCAGCAGCAGCGGCAGGTCCGCCCCGCGGGAGATCAGCCAGGGCCGGATCACGTTATCCACGCTGCTGATGCCCAGCGCGCCATACAGCGCCAGGAAAATGCCCCAGCCATTCTGCCCCTGGGTGAACAGCCAGAGCGTGGCGGGTACCCAAACCACCGGCGCCCCCACCGGCAGCACGGAGATGCAGCCGGCGACCACGCCCAGCAGCACCGGCTGCGGCACCCCGGCCAGCCACAGGCCGAAGGTGGTCAGCAACCCCTGGGCGACCGCGGTGCCCAGCAGGCCATAGACCACGCCGCGTGTCACATTGCCGGTCAGCTGCACCAGTCGGGCGGCGCGGCTGCCGGCGAATTGCCGCAGCACCGCCTCGCTGCGCTCCGCGATGGCGCGGCCATCCCGGTACAGGAAGAAGGCCAGGACCAAGGCCACCAGCACCTCCGCCAGGCCGGACAGCACCGCCAGCAGCACCGAAAGCGCGCCCTGGGCGATATCGCCGGCATAGGGCTGCAACAGCTCGGTCATGCCGCTCAGCCCGGCGCTCAACCCGCCCAGCTTTTCGTGCAGGTAGGCGCCCACCACGGGCAGGTTGGCCAGCCAGTCGCCCAGGCCCGGCAGGCCATCGGTCAGCAGCCCCTGGACGCTGGTACGCAGCCGGTCCACCTCCTCACGCCGGGTCGGCGCGACATAGACCAGCGGCAGGCCGAGCAGCAGGAACTCCACCAGCACCATGGCCAGCGCCGCCAGGCTGGGCGGCAGGCGCAGCCTTTCCCGCACGAAGCGGTAGGCCGGCCAGGTCGAGAACACGAGGATCGCCGCCCAGAGCAGCGCCGAGAGGAAGGGCCGCAGCACCAGCAGGCAGCCCACCGTCAGCGCCAGTATGGCCAATAGCCCAACCGCGCGGGCGGGTCTCAGCAGGCTGTCCTGCGCGGGCTGGTCTGACGGCATGCGGTGGCTCCTTCGGGGCGACGCATTGTTAATGCTTGTCGGGCCTGGACGGTATCGCGGAAAGGCGGCGCCTGAGCCCCCGCGACAACAATGCCGGTCCCGGCCGGGAGTTCAGACCTGGGCGTTGGTCGAGGGGGGGCTGGCCGCTGGCCAAGGACTGCACGACCTGGCCGCTGGCCAAGGGGACTAAACGACCTGGCCGCTGGCCAGGGGGCACCGCGGCGGCTAGCCTGCCGCCCCCAAGCAGAAGCCAGCAGGAAAGGCCGCTCATGCCGCGCTTTGCCGCCAATATCTCGATGATGTTCAACGAAGTGCCGTTCCTGGACCGCTTCGAGCGGGCCGCGAAGGCCGGGTTCAAGGCGGTGGAATTCCTGTTCCCCTATGAATTCCCCGCTGCCGAGATCGCCCTGCGCCTGAAGGATAACGGCCTGCAGCAGGTGCTGTTCAACGGCCCGCCCGGCGACTGGACTAAGGGCGAGCGCGGTATCGCCGCCCTGCCCGGCCGCCAGGCGGAGTTCCGCGAGGGCATCAAGCAGGCGTTGGAATACAGCACCGCGCTGGGCTGCCCGCTGCTGCACGTGATGGCCGGCCTGAAGCCCGACGGCATGCCCTATGACAGCATGCTGGCGACCTATGCCGCCAACCTGGACTGGGCTAGCCGCGAGGCCGCGAAGGTGGGGGTCAAGCCGATCATCGAGCCGATCAACCACATCGATATTCCCGGCTTCTTCCTGAATACCACGGACCAGGGCGCCGCCATCATCCAGGGGCTGGGGCCGGACCGCGTGGGGCTGCAATTCGACCTGTACCACTGCGCCATCACCCAGGGCGACATCAGCCGCCGGGTCGAGAAGCACCTGCCGCTGATCAGCCACATGCAGGTGGCCGACAACCCCGGCCGCAACGAGCCCGGCACCGGCGAGGTCAACTGGCCCTTCGTGTTCCGCCGCATCGACGAACTGGGCTTCCAGGGCTGGATCGGCTGCGAATACCGGCCGGCCGGCAATACCGAGGCAGGCTTGGGCTGGTTCCAGCCCTACAAATAGGGCTTTCGGCCGCCAGCGCCGGTCGGGGGGCAAGGCAAAGCCACCTCCCCCGGCGGGCCATGGCCGTGAGGGTCGCAGGCTCGGCCAAGCAGACCTTCGCCTTTCCGCGCAGCAACCAGACGACACACGGAGCACCCCAATGAAGATCGGATTCATCGGCCTCGGCATCATGGGCAAGCCCATGGCGCTGCACCTCAAGGCAGCCGGGCATGAGGTGGTGGTGCCGGAGCGCGCCAGCCTGGACGCCGAGCTGCGCGGCGCCTGCACCGTGGTGGCCAATGCCGAAGCGGTGGCCCAGGCCGCCGAGGTCATCATCCTGATGGTGCCCGACACCCCCGACGTGGACGCCGTGCTGTTCGGCGCCGGCGGCGTCGCGGCCGGCCTGTCCAAGGGCAAGCTGGTCATCGACATGTCCTCGATCAGCCCGACCGCCACCAAGGACTTCGCCGCCCGCATCAACGCGCTGGGCTGCGACTACCTGGACGCCCCGGTCTCCGGCGGCGAGGTCGGCGCCAAGCAGGCCAGCCTCACCATCATGGTCGGTGGCCCGCAGGCGGCCTTCGACCGTGCCACGCCACTGTTCCAGCTGATGGGCAAGAACATCACCCTGGTCGGCGAGGCCAATGGCGCCGGGCAGACCTGCAAGGTGGCCAACCAGATCATTGTCGCCCTGACGATCGAGGCCGTGGGCGAGGCGATGGTCTTCGCCAGCAAGGCCGGCGCCGACCCGGCCAAGGTGCGCCAGGCACTGATGGGCGGGCTGGCGACCTCCCGCATCCTGGAACTGCATGGCGAGCGCATGATCAAGCGCACCTTCGCCCCGGGCTTCCGCATCGTGCTGCACCAGAAGGATCTCAACCTGGCGTTGCAGTCCGCCAAGGAACTGGGCGTCGCGCTGCCCAATACCGCCAGTACCCAGCAGCTGTTCTCGGCCTGCATCGCCAGCGGCAACGGCCAGCTGGACCATTCCGGCCTGGTCAAGGCGCTGGAGACCCTGTCCAACCACAAGGTTGCGCCCGACGAGGCTTGACAACCCCTGCGTGGGGCAGTTGGCTTCGATGCCACTGCCCCGGGGGAGCGTATGGGGCCGCGGTTGCATTCAACCGTTGCAATTGCGGCGAATGTGTAGCATTTTCTACCGTCTCTCTCGCGCTGACACACCCGTCTCACTTTGGTAGGGTGCGTCTCCGAGTCCTTGGCCACCGGAGGTTTCGATGCGGTTTGCTGATATCGGGCAGCAGTTACGCGCCTACCGCTTGGAATCCGGTCTTCGGGCTGAGGAAATTGCGGCCCGTCTCGGCGTCTCGCGTGCGGCGCTCTATCGGTATGAGAAGGGCGAGGTCATCAAGCTGGACACGATCCGGCGCCTCGCTGAACTGCTCAAGATCTCGCCGCTGTCGCTGCTGGGCATTGGGGTGGAGTATTTCGCCCGCCCAGTCGCCTTTCTGGAACGGCTGCGCCAGGTGGAGGAGCAGGCCGACCAGCTGCTGCTGGTGGGCGGCGCCTTCTGCTACCAGACCAGCACCGAAGCCGTGGAAGGCGCGATTGCGGAGGCCTGGACTGAAGCGGCCGATGCCGCCGGCGACCGCGCCCAGGCGCGCGCCGGCGCCGACCAGGCGCTGGGCCTGCTGGCCGCTCGCCGCAAGCTGCACCAGCAGCGCCGGCCCAACATCATCGGCATCCTGGCCGAAGGCGCCATGCGCCGCTTCCTCAGCGAAGGCGTCGCCGCCGGGCTGAACCTGCCGGAGCGCACCCGCGCCCGCTGCCGCGTGGCCGCGGCGAATGAGTGCGAGAGCATCGCCCAGCAGATGGAAAGCGTGCCCATCGGCCTGCAGCTGGGCCTGACCAGCGGCGCCGATCCGTCCGGCAACTTCATGGTGCTGCGCGGGCGGGAACGCGCGCATGTCATCGGCGCCCCCTTCCCGGCCGATACCGCGCCGAATGGCGGGCTGGGCGTGGCGATGATCACCTCGGCCGACGAGGCCGTGGCGGTGCATCAGCGCGTAGCCGAGACGGCGTGGCGCGACGCGCTGAAGGGCGCCGCCGCCGCCGCCCGGGTGCGTGAGTTGATCAAGCTGTACCGGGTGGACTGAGACGCCGGGGCGCAGAGAGCGCGCTTCCTCCACCGTCATCACCGGGCTTGTCCCGGTGATCCACCCCAGTCCGCCGACCCGGCGCAGTGGATGCGCGGACCCGATCCGCGCATGACGCAGGCAGGGCGGCTACAGCGCCAGCCGCGCCTCATACACCTCATCATCCTCCGGGCTGCGCCGCACCTTGAAGCCAAGGCTGCGGACGAAGGCCAGCATCGGCGCGTTGTCGGCCAAAACCTGGCCGACCACCTCGGTCATGCCCTGCTCGCGCCCCCACTCGAACAGCCGGCGCATCAGGTGGGTGCCCACCCCCTGGCCCTTCATGTCAGGCACGGTGATGACGGCGAACTCGCCGCTGCTGCCACCCAGCAAGCCGCCGGGGTCGCGGATCAGCCGGGCGACGCCGGCGATCTCCTCCCGCCCCTCGGCGCCAGGCTGCATGGCGACGAAGGCCATCTCCCGGTCGTAGTCGATCTGCGTCAGCCGGGCGATCATCTGCGGCGACAGCTCCCGCATCGGCGAGAAGAAACGCCAGCGGATATCCTCCGGCCGCAGCTTGCCGAAGGCTTCTGCATGCGCGGCGGCGTCTTCCGGGCGAATCGGCCGCACCAGCAGCGGCTTGCCGGATTTGGTGCGGAACGGCCGGGTCAGCTCGGCCGGATAGGGCGGCACCGCCAGCTGGCTCGCCTCCCCCGCCGGGCGCAGCGTCAACGATGCGTCGGCCGCCAGCACGCCGGTGCTGTCCACGAACAGCGGGTTGATGGTCAGCGCGGCAATCTCGGGGAAGTCCACCGCGATCTGCGACAGCCGCACCAGCGCATCCGCCACCGCGGGGGTGTTGGCCGGGCGATGGTCGCGGAAACCCTCCAGCAGCCGGGCGATGCGCGAACGCTGCACCAGCTGCCCGGCCAGCGCCAGGTTGAGCGGCGGCAGGTCGAAGGCCTCGTCACCGGCCAGGTCGGCCGCGGTGCCGCCACTGCCAAAACCGATCCAGGGGCCGAACATGCCGTCGTCGCCCAGGCGCAGCCGCAGTTCGGTGGCACGGGCGGCCATGCGCTCCACCACGAAGCCTTCCACCCGGGCATCCGGCCGCAGCCGGGCGATGCGCTCCTGCATCATGGTGCCGGCCTTCAACACGCCCTCGGCGCTGCCCAGGCCGAGCACCACGCCGCCGACCTCGGACTTCCAGACGATATCGGGGCTGCGGATCTTCAGCGCGACCGGGAAGCCCAGCATGGTGGCGGCGGCGCTGGCCTCGGCCGGGCCGGCGGCGTGGCGATGCGGCACCACCGGCAGGCCATAGGCAGCCAGCACGCCCAGCGCGGCGTCCTCGGTCAGCGACAGCCGGCCGGCGGCGCGTGCTTCGTCCAGGATGCGGCGCACGGTAGCGCGGTCGGGCGCCAGGTCCAGCACGTCGCGCGGCGGCAATTCCACCGCGGCCAAGCGGTTGCGGCGGTCCTGCACCAGGTGCATGGCGCCGCGCACCGCGGCTTCCGGCGTGGCGAAGACCGCCAGACCAGCCTTGGCCAGCGCCTGGCGCTGCCGCCCCGCGGTTTCCTGCCCCAGCCAGGCGGCCAAAATCGGCGCGCTGCGGCGGCCGGCACGGGTGGCGGCGACCAGCGCCTCGGCGGCGACATCGCCGGCTTCGGCCGGGGCCGGGGCGTGCAGGGCCACCACCGCATCCACCTCCGGCAGGCTGGCCAGGATGGCGGCGGCCTCGCCCAGCCGGGTGCCGGCATTGGGGCCGAGCGAGAGCGGGTTGCCCGGCGACCAGCCCGTCGGCAGCAGCGCCGCCAGCATGGCCAGCGCTTCCGGCGAGATGGTGGCCAGGTGGCCGCCGGCCCCGACGATGGCATCCGCCGCCAGCTCCCCCAGCCCGATGCCGTTGGTGACCACCGCGATGCGGTCCCCGCGCGCCGAGCCACCGCCGGGCCGGGCACGCACGCGCGCCAGGGTTTCGGCGGCCGACAGAAAATCCTCCAGCCCAGCCACCCGCAGCACGCCGGCGCGGCGCAGCGCGGCTTCCATCACCGCGTCGGGGATGTGGCTGCCTTCACCGCTGCGGCCGCCGGCGCGGATGGCGACCACCGGGCGGTTCTTCGCCACCGCGCGGGCGGCGCTGATGAAGGCGCGGCGGTTGCGGATGCGGCGCAGGTCCAGCAGCACCGCCGACGTGGCGGCATCGCGGGACAGCCAGTCCAGCGCCATGGCGAAGCCGACCGCGGCATTGCCGCCGATGCCGATGACGTGGCTGAAGCCGACCGACTCGGCCGCGGCCCAGTCCAGCACCGCCCGCGCCAGGGCGGCGGATTGCGTCACCAGCGCCAGCTTGCCCGGCAGTGGGGCCAGGTGGCTCAGGCTGGCGTTCAGCCCGATGGCCGGGACGCACAGCCCGAAGCTGCCCTGACCCAGGGCGCGAACCCCGGTGCGGGCGCAGATCGCGGTCAGGTCCGGCGCCGCACCGGTGACGATGGCGGCGAGGCAGCCGCGCGCCGCCAGCGCATGCATGGCTGGCTCCAGCGCGGCGAGCGGCAGGTTCAGCACCGCCAGGTCGGGGGGGGTCGGCAGGTCGGCGATGCTGGCGACGGCCTCGAAGCCCGGCAGGGCCCGGCCGACCGTGAAGGCGCGGCCCTGGAAGCCGCCCGCCGCGATATTGCCGGCCAGCACAGCGCTTTCCGGCAGCGCCGGATCCGCCAGCAGCACCAGGCTGCGCGGATGGTACAGCGCAGCATCGCGAAAGCCTGGGGCCGCCCGGGCGACGGGGTCGCTTGTCATTGTTCAGGGGTCATTGTGCAGTGCAGCATGAGCCTGCCGATGTGCCGGAGCAACCTTGCTTGTAGGACGCTGCCGGTGACGGGAAGGTAGCACAACCTGATCGCCACCTCCTCGGCCTCGGGGGGAATCGCCACCGGCACCACGGTCGCCGCGCGAAGGCGCTGCCGGACCCGGCGCCGGCCAGCTTGGCGCGACGGGGCTGGCGCGGCGGGGCTGGTGGCCGGCGATGGGCTTTCCCGCGGCGTCGCACGCGGGGTATTCATATCGAAAGCCTGGGCGACCGGCCCGGCTGGGCCATCTGGCGAAGGACCCTGACCGCATGACCGACCCGCGCCTTGACCCCGAGATGGCGGCCTTCAACGCCATGATGGACCAGGTGGCCGCGCGCTACCCGGCGCCGAAGCTGGCGCTGCCCTTCGACGCGGCGCGGGCGATCACCGAGGCAGTGAACCTGCCGCTGGCCGAGGGCGGCCCGGTGATGGCTGAGAGCCGCGACGCCTGGGTTTCCGTGCGCGGCCGGCGCATCCAGTGCCGGGTGCATCGGCCGGTGACCGACAAGCCGCTGCCGGTGCTGCTGTACCTGCACGGCGGCGGCTGGGTGTGGAACAGCATCGACACCAACGACCGGATCATGCGCGAGTATGCCGCCGCCACCGGCTGCGCCGTGGTCGGGCCGGACTACGCGCTTTCACCGGAAGCGGTCTTCCCCCAGGCGCTGGAGGAGTGCCTCGGCGTGCTGCGCTGGCTGGCGGCGAACGGTGCCGGCTGGGGGCTCGATACGTCGCGGATCGCCGTCGGCGGGGACAGCGCCGGCGCCAACCTGACCATGGGCCTGGCGCTGATGCTGCGCGAGGCCGGCGACGCCATTCCGCTGCGCGGGCTGCTGCTGAACTACGGCGTCTATGACTCGCGGCTGGATACGCCGAGCTATGCCGAGTTCGCCGAGGGCTATGGGCTGAACATTCCGCGCATGAGCTTCTACTGGCAGCATTACGCGCCGGCTGAGGCGACCCGGCTGCACCCCTTCGCCGCGCCCTTGCGCGCCCGGCTGCAAGGGCTGCCGCCCTGCCTGATGCATGTGGCCGAGCTGGACGTGCTGAAGAGCGAGAACGACGCGATGGAAGCAGCGCTGCGGGCGGCCGGCGTGCAGGTGGAGAGCGAGCTGTTCCCCGGCACGGTGCACGGCTTCCTTCGGGCGGTCGGGCGTGTGGGGGCGGCGGACCGCTCGATCGCCAGGGCCGCTGCCTGGATGCGGGCGCGGCTGGCGTAGGGCGAAAGCCTGGGAACCGTCATGCGCGGGCTGGTCCCGCGCAGATAACCCCGTGCGCTACCCGCGCAGATAACCCCGTGCGCTACCCGCGTAACGCCCGCTTCGCCACCTCGGCCAGCCAGCCGCTGGCGGCGGGCAGGACGGCGTCGTTGAAGTCGTAGCGCGGGTTGTGCAACTCGCAGCCACCACCGCCGGGGCCGTTGCCGATCCAGGCGAAGGCGCCCGGCACTTCCTTCAGGAACCAGGAAAAATCCTCGCCGGTCATCGCCGGCGTGGTGTGCAGTTGCGTCGGCCCCAGCGCCTGGGCGGCGGCGGCGGCCAGGTCGCGCTCGGCGGCGCTGTTGGCGGTGACGCCGACGCCCTGGCGGAACTCGACCTCGGCCTGCAGGTCGAAGGTATCGGCCACGCCACGGGCAATGCGGCGCATGCCCTGTTCAATGGCGGTGCCGGTCTCGTCCTGCATCCAGCGGGCGGTGCCCTTCAGCACGGCGCGGGCGGCCACCTGGTTCTGCGCCTCGCCGGCCTCGGCGATGGTGATGCTGACCACGGCGGCCTGCATCGGGTCCACGTTGCGGGCCACCAGGCTCTGCAGCGCCACGATGCAATGGCCGGCGCCCAGCATCGGGTCGCGCGTCAGATGCGGCAGCGCGGCGTGGCCGGCATGGCCGTCGAAGGTGATGGCGAAGCGGGCGCCGGCGGCCATGACAGCGCGGTCGTGCAGTGCCACCTTGCCGGCTTCCAGCCCCGGCCAGTTGTGCCAGCCGAAGATGCGCTCCATCGGGAAGCGGCTGAACAGCCCGTCGGCGATCATCGCCCGGGCGCCGCCGCCGCCTTCCTCCGCCGGCTGGAACACCAGCTGCACCGTGCCGGACCAGCTGGCGTCGTCCAGCAGCAGCCGGGCGGCGCCGAGCAGCGCGGTGGTGTGGCCGTCATGGCCGCAGGCATGCATCACGCCGGGCACGCGGGAGCGGTGCGGCAGCAGCTCGTTCAGTTCCTGGATCGGCAGCGCGTCCATGTCGCCGCGCAGGCCGACCGAGCGATTCCCCCCTCGGCTGATCGTGCCGACCACGCCGTGGCCGCCCACGCCGGTGGCCACCTGCACCCCCATCTCGTGCAGCTTTTCCGCGACGAAGGCCGCCGTGGCGCCCTCGTTCAGGGTCAGGCCGGGGTTGGCGTGCAGGTGGCGTCGCCAGGAGGTCAGGGTCTGGTGCAGCGTCGGGTCCATTCCCCTTGGGTAATCCCGCGCCGCGCCCGGCGCCATAGCCGATGCACCGCCTTAACCGGAGATTCGCCAGCGCTGTGGCATCAACCCCGCATGATCATTGAACGGCGTGAGGTGGAGTTCGAGGCCGAGGCGTTGATGGCGGTCGTTGCTGGCTCGCCCCGCGCCGCCGCCGCCTTTGGCCTGGCGCGGGGGCAGCCGCAGGCGGTGATCTTCGAGCCGACGAGCCAGTCGGTGCGCTTCGTCTTCCCCGGCGGCGGCCATGCCCATTCGGTGTTGCTGGAATCGGCCAGGCTGGGGGCGTTGCTGGTCAGCTTCTGCCTGCGCATGCGGATGCCACTACCGCGCAAGGCGGAGAAGTCCATCCGGGTGGAGCCAGGCATGGTTGTGCTGGCCTTCCGCACCGCCTCCCGCCCGAACATCACCGCGCTGCTCCCCGAGGAGCAGCGGACCGAGGGGGCGCCGGCCAGCCAACAGGCCTGGGGGCATTAACCCGGCGCGGCCGGGTCGCCCGGCGCGGTTTCCCAGCCCAGGCCGATGATGGCGATGCTGCGCCGCCCGGCCCGTTCGGCGCGGCAGACGATGGCCTTGCGTTCCTCCAGCCAGCCCAGCAGGCGACGGGCGCGGCTGGCGGAATGGCTGCCATAGGCGCGGGCGATGGCAGCGTCCGAGGGACAGGGCTGGCGTTCCAGCGCGGTGCGGGCCAGCAGCAGGAACACGCCCTGGGCGTCCTCCGGCAGCGCCGCGGCGCGGGCCAGGGCACCCTGCCATTCCGGGGTCTCGGCGGCTTCGGCGCCAATGCCGGAACAGGCGGCGGCCAACATGCGGCGGAAGGCCGGCAGGTCCTCGGGCGCGCCGGGCACCTCATGGATGCGCAGCCGCACCAGGTAGTCCTGGTACAGCACGGCGGCGGGGCGGAAGCCGGCATCCGGGTCTTCCAGGATCGCCGCCATGATGCCGGCAATCTGCTGCTGGCGGCTGGCCAGTTCCGCCGCCGTGGGCGGAGCCGGCGGGGCGGCGCTGGCCTCCGGCGTGGCTGGCGGCCGGTACTGGGCGAGTTGCGCCAGGATGTCCGGCTGCTGGGGCCGGGCGGCGCGGCGCGGCGCGGGCCGCGGCGCTTCCACCGCGGCGGCGCTGAGGATCAGCTCCCGGGTTTCCTCGGCCGAGACCGCGGCCGGCGGCGGCACCAGCGCCGGCGCAGCCCCGCGAGAGACGGTTTCCACCTGGCCGACACGGATGCTCAGCGGCCGGCGGGACAGCGCCGGGCCAAGCCCGATGAACTGCCCGCGCCCGAGGTCGCGGAACATTTCCGCCTGCCGCCGCTCCATCCCCAGCAGATCGGCGGCGCGGGCCATGTCGATATCGAGGAAGGTGCGGCCCATCATGAAGTTGGACGCCTCGGCCGCCACGTTCTTGGCCAGCTTGGCAAGGCGCTGGGTGGCGATGACGCCCGCGAGCCCGCGCTTGCGGCCGCGGC
>CANBNK010000114.1 GCA_947371015.1 Acetobacteraceae bacterium
GGGGCTGCTGGTGGCGGCTTAAACCGCCCGCACCATATACGCCGCCCCGGCCCCATAGCTCGCCACCGCCGGCCCCGCTGCCGGTGCAAATCCCATCCGCCGCCAGAATCCGGCGGACTCCCCCACCGCCACCAGCGCCACCTGGTCCAGCCCGGCAGCACGCGCCACCGCCACTACCCGGCCCACCGCCGCGGCCGCCGCGCCGCGCCCCCGCGCCGCCGGCAACACCGCCAGGTCATGCCAGTACCAACACCCCGGTATCGCCGGCAGCGCGCTCAGCAGGCTGTCCAGCTTGGGCGCCGCCCCGGCATGCCAGGGGTGGCTGACCACATAGCCAACCACGCCGGCCGCCCCCTCCAGCACCAGGCAGCCCTCCGGGCACAGCGCCAGCCGCTCGGCCGGCACCGCCAGCGCCTCCGGCAAGCCTGGATGCACCTCTTCCGCAATCATGCCGACCCGAACCAGGTCAGCCGCCCGCATGCTCCGCCATTCCATCCCGCATCCCTACGCCACTGTTGAAAACAGGACAATGTTCCTGTTATGTTCGCTCCCCTTTGCCGCCAGGGGCCGCCGCCATGTACCCACGCCGCTACTGCACCCCGCGCCCCTGGCAGCCCCTGGGCACCGAGGAACTCAACGCCCTGCTGCCCTTCTTCACCCGCCAGGGCGCCGGCCGGCCGATCTTCGACATCCGCGCCCGGCTGGATGCGGTGTTCTGGGTTGTCACCTCGCCGCACCCCTGGCGCTGCCTGCCGCCCGAGATGGGGCCGGCCGACACCGCCGCCCGCCAGTTCCGCCGCTGGGCGCATGCCGGCACCTGGACGCGGCTGCTCAAGGCCATTGCCGCGCCGGACTGCCCGCCGGCGCTGAAGCGGCTGGAGCACTGGATCTGCCGCGCCCATCGCCGCGCGCTGCGGATTTTGAAGCTGGCCGGCATCGTCCTGGCCCGCCGCCTCGGGCTGGCTTCCGCGGTCAACGCCCCGTTCGAGCTGCTGCCCGACCCGGATTTGTCCGAAAAGCTGCTTCCGGGCATTCGCCGGATGATCCAGCAGGCCATTGCGGCCGGCGGATTGCCCGACCGCCGCATCCTACAGGCGGCAAAGGCCTTCCATTGGCTGGTCGGCGGACGAAAACGCATCAGCAAGTGGCTGGCCCCGCCATGAGGCGCGCCGGCAGCTCCGAACATCCCCCGGTATCCCCGGCCCCTGGCGTGCCTAGTGGGTTTGCCGCACCGCGTTGCGTCCAAGGGCCTGCCCGGTATGCCACGCCCGCCGCTCTGGCTTTGCCGGGCGGTGCCCCGTGCCTTCGCGTCAGCGACACCGGCCTTGGCCAGTGATTCAAAAACCCACGCCGGTCCAGGAGGCGCCTGCCTCCTGGCGGGGTTCGGGGCAGCGCCCCGAGCTTTTACCCCCTTTGGGCCGCGCCCTGCCCGAATGGCCCGGGCCATTCGGCGGATGGTGCAACGGCCCGCGAAGGCCCATCTCCTGCGTATGGAGAACGCCCCGATGACCCAGACCTCACCGCTTGGTGCCCTTTCCGACCAACTGGCTGCCCTGGCGGCCGCCGGTGCCGCGCGCGCCGTCAGCGTGCAGGGGCGGGAGGGGCGCGGATTTTCCGGCATTCTGTGGCAGGACGGCCTGGTGGTGACGGCGGCCGAGCCGCTGGAGCGCGACGACGATATCAGCGTGACCTTGCCGGATGGCCGGCGGGTGCCGGCGGTGCTGGCGGGGCGGGATGTCGGGACCGATGTGGCGCTGCTGAAGCTGGAGACGGGGCCGGTGGCGCCGCTGGTGCTGGCGCCGCCGGAAAGCCTGGCGCTGGGGCGGATTGCGCTGGCGGTGGGCCGGGGCGAGGAGGGGCCGATCGCGGCGATGGGCGTGGCGGCCTTCGTCGGCGGGGCGTGGCGCAGCATGCGGGGCGGCTCGCTGGAGCGGCGCCTGGTGTTCGACCTCCGGCTTTCGGCGCTGGCTGAGGGCGGGCCGCTGCTGGACGATGCCGGGCGGTTGATCGGGATGGCGGTGTTCGGGCCACGGCGGCGGCCGCTGGCGATACCGGCGGAGACGATCGCGCGGGTGGTGGAGGTGCTGCGGGTGCGCGGGCGGGTGGCGCGGGGCTATCTGGGCCTGGCGATGCAGCCGGTGCGGGCGGGCGGCACGCGGGGGTTGATCGTGCTGGGGGTGGACCCGGGCAGCCCGGCGGCGCTGGCGGGGGTGCTGCTGGGCGACGTGCTGCTGGCGATGGACGGGCAGCCGCTGGGCGGGGTGCGGGAGATGCTGGGCCGGCTGGACCCCGAGAGCGTCGGCCAGGCGGTGGCGCTGGAGGTGCTGCGGGCGGGGCAGGCGGTGCGGGTGGCGCTGGTGGTGGGCGAGCGTCCGGCAGCGCCGCGGAGCGCGGCCTCGGCCGCGACGCGGAGCGCGGACCCAGCCGCGCCGGGGAATGTTGACCCAGCCGCGCCGCGGAACATTGACCCAGCCGCGCCGCGGCAGGCGGGCTGAATGGCGCCGCTCAGCGTCGCGCTGCGCATCGGCGACCCGGATTTGCGGGCCGGTGTGACGGCGCGGCTGGAGGCGATGGATGGCGCCGTGCTGGTGGCCGATGAGGCGCTGGCGGAACTGCTGATCTCCGATGCCGGGCCGGAGGCGGATGACCAGCCGGTGCTGGTGCTTGCCGAAGGCGCGGCGGCGGTGGCGGCGCTGCGGGCCGGGGCGGCCGGGGTGCTGGCGCCGGATGCCTCGGCCGGGGACCTGGCGGCGGTGCTGCCGGCGCTGGCGCGCGGCCTGGCGGTGGTGCCACCGGAAGCGCTGGCCGGCCTGCTCGGCCGCCGCGCCCAGGGGCCGAGTGCCAGCCTGACCAGGCGGGAGCGCGAGGTGCTGGACCTGCTGGCCGCCGGCGCCAGCAACAAGCTGATCGCGCGGCAGTTGGGGCTGAGCTTCCATACCGTGAAGGCGCATGTGGCGGCGGTGCTGGACAAGTTGGGCGCCGCCAGCCGGGCGGACGCCGTGGCGCGCGGCGCCCGGCAGGGGCTGGTGATGCTGTGACGCGGTGGGGCGGAACGGCGGCCGAGCTGGTGCTTTCAGGTTACTCCCGCTGCTGGCGGGATAGCTGCACCGCGCCGGCAATTCCGCCGCGACGGATCAGGGCCCGGCCCTGGAAGGCCGCCCGTGACGCCATTGTTCGACAGCTTCTTCCTCGGGGGCTTCGAGTGCAGCACCCAGCGCCGCGCCGATGGCCGCCGCCTGGACCTGATCGCCGGCACCCGGCACGACCTGCTCGCGCTGGAGGACTACCGGCAACTGACCGAGCACGGCATCCGCAGCGCGCGGGATGGCGTGCGCTGGCATTTGATCGAGACCTCGCCCGGCCAGTACGACTGGTCGCCGGTGCTGGGGCTGCTGCGCGCGGCGCAGCAGGTGGGCGTCCAGGTGGTGTGGGACCTGTGCCACTACGGCTGGCCGGATGGGCTGGACGTGTTCTCGGCGGCCTTCGTCGAGCGCTTCGCCGCCTATGCCGCGGCCTTCGCCCGGCTGCATGTCGAGGAGACCGGCCGGGCGCCGATGCTGTGCCCGGTCAACGAGATCAGCTTCTTCGCCTGGGCGGCGGGCGACATGGCCAGGTTCCAGCCGAAGTGCCAGGGCCGCGGCGGCGAGCTGAAGCGCCAGCTGGTGCGCGCCGCGCTGGCCGCGACGCTGGCGGTGCGGGCGGCGGCGCCGGGCGCGCTGGTGTTCGCGATCGACCCGATCATCGAGATCCACCCCAAGCCGGGGCAGGACCCCGGGCCGGTGGCGGCCTACAACGAATGCCAGTGGGAAAGCTGGGACATGCTGACCGGGCGCATGGCGCCGGAGCTGGGCGGCTTTCCCGAAGCCTTCGACGTGATGGGGGTGAACTACTACTGGAACAACCAGTGGCTGGACGGGGCGGAGCCGCTCTCGGTGTTCGATGCCGCGCGCCATACGCCGCCGCATGTGCTGTTCGGCCGCGCGCATCGGCGCTACGGCCGGCGGATCTTCCTGGCGGAGACGAGCATCGAGGCTTGGCCGCGCGCCGGCTGGCTGCGCTACATCACCGAGGAAGTGCGCGAGGCGATGCGCCAGGGCACGCCGATGGAAGGCGCCTGCCTGTACCCGGTGCTGAGCCACATGGGCTGGGATGAGGATCGCTACTGCCCGAACGGGCTGTTCGAGCTGGAGCCGAAGCATGGCCGGCGGCTGGTGTATCAGCCCCTGGCCGAGGAGCTGAAGCGGCAACAGGCCGAGATGGCGGCCTTGGTGCCGCTGGTATGACGGGCAAGGCGGGCGCCTTCGGATTGGGCGCGTTGCCTGCATATTGGGCGGCCCGGTCCGGAGCTGCCAGGCGGGATGAATGGGTGGCGCGGCCCACACAGTCGCCGCCCGTGGCGGGACATTGCGGTGGGGGGCTGCTCCCGCGGGAAAGTGGCGAGGCTGGGCATGGCCTCGGGGCTTTCACGGGGATCGCCGGCGGGCCTGCCGGGCGTGGCCCCGGGGCGCGGGGAAAAGTCGGGGCGGCCTGCAAGGGCATGGCCCGAGGCTTGCACACGACGGCGCGACATAGCTTCAGGACCTGCCCGCCATGATCGCTCGCCGCTCGCTGCTCGCCGCCTCGCTTGCCGTTCCCGCCCTGCTGCCGCGCACCTCGCTGGGGCAAACCCGCAAGGTGAAGATCGGCTCCGCCTTCACCACCACCACCAACGCCGCCTTCCTGATGCCGGCGCTGCTGGCCCGCGTGGGCGTGGAAGCCGAGATCGTGCTGTTCCCCAGCCTGGTGCAGCGCATGCAGGCGGTGGCCAGCGGCGACGTGCAGGTGGGCAATGGCGGGCTTTCCGCCACCATGCAGGTGGACGTGAAGGGCTTCCCGATGGCGGTTCTGGCCAATGGCTGCGACGGCGGCTGGGCGCTGCTGGCCAAGCCGGGCATCAACAGCTTTGCGGAGTTGCGCGGCAAGAAGATCGCGGTGCAGCAGGGTTCGATCAGCCTGGTGTCGCTGCTGTGGAAGCTGAAGGCCGAGGGCATGGATGGCGCCGTCGAGCTGGTGTTCATGGACAACGACAAGCAGCCGATCCCGCTGTATCGCGGCGATGTCGATGCGATCTGCTGCTTCGAGCCCTATGCCGGGCTGGCCAAGGTGAATGGCTGGGGCAAGGTGATCTGGGACGTCTATGCGACGCCGATGGGCAAGACCAACCTGGGGTTCGTCGCGTCGCAGGCCTGGATCGACCGCGAGCCGGACCTGACCAGGCTGATCGTGCAAGCGCATGTGACGGCGACCAACGAGGTGAAGAACAACCCGGCCATCGCGCTGGAGACCACCATGAAGCAGTTCAACATGGCGCGGCCGATTGCCGAGGTTTCCAACGCCAACCTGTTCTTCAGCGCCGATACCGGCGCGGACTTCCAGCAAGGGCTGAAGAACCTGGCGAAGATGATGGTCGATAACCGCCTGCTGGACCGCGAGCCGGCCTGGGATCGCTTCATCAACACGCGCTTCCTGTGAGGGCTTCGCGCGCCCTCGGCCTGCTGCCGATCCTGGTGCTGCTGCTGGCCTGGCAATGGGCCGCCTCGGCGGGGCTGTATTCGGCGGTGCTGCTGCCGGCGCCGCTGACGGTGGCGCAGGTGTTCATCGACGAGCCGGCGCAGCTGGCCTTCCACATGCTGGCCAGTCTGACCCGGGTGGCCATCGGCGTGGGCTGGGCCTTTGCGACAGCAGTGCCGCTGGGGCTGCTGATCGGACGCTATCATTGGCTGGACATGGTGACCGACTGGTCGATCCAGATGTTCCGCAGCTTCCCGCCGATCTCGCTGATCCCGTTGGCGCTGCTGTTCTTCGGCATCGGCGACAAGCCGGCGGTGGTGCTGATCTTCATCAGCGCCTTCTGGCCATTGATCATCAACACCATCTTCGGCGTGCGCAGCGTGGAGCGGAGCCTGCTGCGGGTGGCGAAGTCGTCGCGTGCCGGCGAGTGGCTGATCTTCACCGACATCATGCTGCCGGCCTCGCTGCCGGCGATCTTCACCGGGTTGCGGCTGGCCATCGGCGCGGGTTGGCTGACGGTGGTAACGGCGGAGATGATCGCGGTGCGGTCAGGCCTCGGCTACATGATCCTGAACGCGCAGATGACGTTTCGGAGCGACCTGATCATCGCGGGTATCCTGGTGATTGGCTTGGTGGGCTTGGCGGCGGACCAGGGGGTGCGCGCGCTGCGCGGCTGGCTGTGCCGCTGGCAGGAGGGCCTGACGGCTTCGCCCGAATGAACGCTTCCGATGAACGGAGGGCCGAAGGGCCCGGAGGTCTGAATCGGATGCGCACAGGCAGCTTCTTGCAGTGTGCAACCGTGTCGAAAACCTTCGACACGCGGACCGGCATCGTCGAGGCGCTGCGCCGGATCGAGCTGGATTTCCCGCTGGGCGAGTTCGTCTGCTTCCTCGGCGCCTCCGGCTGTGGGAAATCGACGCTGCTGTCGATCATCGGCGGCCTGGAGACGCCGACCGAAGGGCGGGTGATGCTGAACGGCACGCCCATCACCAAGCCGTCGCCGGACCTGTCCTTCGTGTTCCAGGACCATGGGCTGTTTCCCTGGATGACGGTGGAACAGAACTGCGCCTTCAGCCTGAAGGCCGGCGGCATGGGCAAGGCCGAGCGGCTGGCCAAGGCGCGGGAATACCTGGAGCTGGTGGGGTTGCAGGGCTTCGGCGGACGCTTCCCGCATGAGCTTTCCGGCGGCATGAAGCAGCGCGTCGGCATTGCCCGGGCGCTGACGACGGACCCCAAGCTGCTGCTGATGGACGAGCCCTTCGGCGCGCTGGACGCGCAGACCCGCGCCAACCTGCAACAGGAGTTGCTGCGGATCTGGAGCGGGCGGCAGGCCACCGTGCTGTTCGTGACCCACAGCATCGACGAGGCGTTGATATTGGCCGACCGGATCGTGGTGTTCCACCCGCGCCCCGGCCGCATCCGTGCGGATGTACGGGTGGGGCTGGACCGCCCGCGCGACATCCACTCGCCCGAGTTCGCGGCCATGGCGCGCGAGCTCGAAGCCTTGCTACACACGCCGACATGACCCGCATCCTCGTCGTCAACGGCAACACCACCGAGGCCGTCACCCAACGCATCGCCGCCGCCGCCGCCGGCGCGGCGCTGCCGGGGGTGACGGTGGAGACCATGACCGCCCCCTACGGGCTGCCGCTGATCGTCAGCCGGGCGGATTGGCTGGTCGGCGGCGTGGCCACGCTGGAAGCCCTGGCGGCGCGGCGCGGCACCTATGATGCGGCGGTGATTGCCGTGTTCGGCGACCCCGCGCTGGATGCAGCGAAGGAGCTGCTGGGCGTGCCGGTGCTGGGCATTTCCGAGGCGGCCTTCCATGCGGCGTCCATGCTCGGGCGGCGGTTCGGCGTGGTGAGTTTCACCGCGGCGCTGAAGCCAATGTTCCAGGACTGCCTGCACCAGCACGGGCTGACCGCGCGCTGCGCCGGCTTCCGCATGGGGCCGGTGGATGCGAGCTACCCGGATACGCTGGGCGAGGCCGAGACCGCGCAGCTACTGGCGCTGGTGCAGCAGAGCGTGGCGGAGGATGGCGCGGAAAGCGTGATCCTGGCTGGCGGCCCGCTGGCCGGGCTGGCGCCGGTGTTGCAGCCGCGGGTCAACGTGCCGCTGGTGGATGGTACCGTGGCGGCCGTGCGGCTGGCGGCAGCGCTGGCCGGCATGGCACCGGTGCAGCGGGCGCATCGGGCGCGCTCGCTGACCGGGTTTTCACCGGCGGTGGCCGGGCTGTATGGGGGTCAGCGTCTCGCCGCAGGCGAGCGGGATCAACCTTGACGCCAGGGCGTCCTTGCCCACAACGCCCGGTACTGCACTTCCTCGGCCTTCAGGCGCCGAAACCAGGCCTCGCCGGGTTCCCAGGCCGGTTCGGTGAAGCGGCTTTCCAGCTGCTTCTTGAAGTCCGCGTCCTGGGCGATGTCGGCGGTCGCCTCCCGCAGCTTGGTCAGCACCGCCGCGGGCATGCCGGCCGGCGCCACCAGGCCGCGTTCGCTGGCCATCAGGATGTTGAAGCCCAGCTCCTTCAGCGTCGGCACATCCGGCCGGAAGCGGCTGCGCGTCGGGCCGCCCTGGCTGAGGATGCGGGTCTTCTCGGGGTAGGCCGTCACGGCGCCCAGGTTCAGCCCCATGCAATCCACCTGGCGACCGAGCAGCGCGGTACGCAACTGCGGGTCCCCCTGGAACACCACATGGGTGATGCTGACCTTGGCGGCTTCCTGCAGCAGGACGAGTTGCAGGTGGTCGTCGGTGCCGACGCCGGGCGAGGCGTAGGTGATCTTGTCGGGGTCGCGGCGGGCGGCGGCCAGCAGGTCCGCCAGGGTGCGGTAGGGGCTGTCCTCATGCACCGTGATGGCGCTGGGGTCGCTGACCAGGTTGCCCAGCGGGGCGAAGTCGTCGAGCTTGTATTGCGCCTGGCGCTCGATGGGGATGGTGAAGAGGCTGGGGTAGTTGGTGGTGCCGAGCGTATGGCCGTCCGGCCGGGCCCGCGCCGTGGCGGCCAGGGCCAGTTCGCCGCCGGCGCCGGGGCGGTTGCTGACCACGACACTGCCGCCGATGCGCAGTTCCAGCGCGCGGGCGTAGCTGCGGGCGTCAAGGTCCGTCCCGCCGCCGGCGGTGAAGCCGACCAGGATCTCGATCGGGCGGTTGGGGAAGGCGTTGGTCTGCGCCAGGGCCGGCGCCACGGCGGGTGCGGCGAGGGCGCCGAGCAGGGTGCGGCGCCGCATCATGAACGGGCCTCGTTGGTGCTGTCGAGCCAGGTGATCAGCCGGGTCAGGCCTTCGCGCATTTTTACTTCGGGCTTCCAGCCGATGGCGTTGAAGGCTTCCTCATGCGCGATGCGGAAGGCGCCGCCGCTGGTCAGCCGCACCTTGCCGTCACTGCCGACGAACTCGGGCTCCGGGCCGCCGCCGCCGAGTTCCGTCACCAGCTTGACGAGGTCGAGCGTGGTGATCGGCTCCGGCCCTGACGTGTTCACTGCCACGTCGGTCGCCGCGCTTTCCAGCGCCATGCGGTTGGCGCGGGCGAGGTCGCCGACATAGACAAAATGCTTGGTCTCGGAGCCGTCGCCGAAGACCTGCGGGGCCTCGCCCTTACGGATCTTGTCCAGCGTCTCGATGATGTAGAGCGCGTTGGCAGCGCGATAGTGCTGGCGTTCGCCATAGACGGTCGAGTAGCGCAGCACGACGTAGTCCAGCCCGTGCTTGCGGAACATGTCGCGGCAGAGCTGTTCGCCGATGATCTTCGTGGCGCCGTAGAGGATGGCGGCCGGCGGCGCGCCGAGGCTGTGGAACGGCGTGGATTCAACCAGCTCCCCCTTCACGCCGGGGCCGTAGCCATAGACGGCGTTGGAACTGGCGAAGATCACCTTCTTCACCTTGTTGGCGCGGCAAGCTTCCAGCGCGTTCTGCACGCCGCGGATGTTCACATCCAGGCCGGCATAGGGGTCGCGGTCCATGTTCAGCGTCATGAAGGCGGCGAGCTGGATGACGCCGGCGGCGCCTTCGGTGGCGCGCAGCAGGTCGGAGACACGCATGACGTCGCCGCGCACCAGCTTCAGGCGCGGGTGGTCCTTCAGGTGGGCGATGGCGGCGTCCGAGCCCAGGGAGAAGTTGTCCAGCAGCACCACCTCGCTGGCGCCGTGGTCCAGCAACTCCGCCGCGGTGGCGCTGCCCACCAGGCTGGCGCCGCCGATGATGACGAACTTGTTTCCCTGAATCGGCACGGCGGCCATGGCGGTATCCTTCCCGGAGATTTCTGCGCCGCACTTGAACGCTTTTGGTGGGCCGCGCCAAGGCGCTTTCAGCCTTGGGCGGGGGCGCTGTGCCGTGGCAGGTCGGCTTGGCGGGCGGCGGCCTGGGCGTCTCGGCGCTTGCCCATGGCCAGGCCGAGCAGCAGCAGCCCACCGGGGGCCAGGCCGAGGGCGCTGATCGCCAGCCGATGGCCGAGGCCCAGCGCCGCGCCGTTGTGCAGCGCCATGAACCAGGCCCGGGCCTGCTCCACCGGCGCGGCCAGGCTGTATTCCACCAGGCCGGAGCGCAGCGCCGCATGCAGCCTGGCCGGCGCGGCCACGCGGCCGTCGCGCGGCAGCAGCGCCATGTCCACGCCGTTGTCGCCGTTCGCCGGCAGGTCCAGCCAGGCCACGCGGTGCTGCGGCAGGCGGGCCTCGGCCAGCGCCACGGCGGCATCCAGGGTCAGCGGGCCGGCCTTTTCCCAGCGGGCCGGCGGGGCGGCCAGCAGCGGGTCCAGCAGGGCGCGGGTGGTGTCGGGGAAGCTCAGGGTCATGCCGGTGAGGGCGGCGAGGGTGAGGGGCAGCAGGCTCCAGAAGCCGAGGGCGCGGTGCAGGTTGCGCCAGCGGCGCAGGCCGCGCAGCCCGGCGACGGGGCCCAGCGCTTCGCGCAACGGCAGGGCGTAGCGGCGCTGCCACAGCACCAGGCCGGCGGCGAGCATGGCCAGCAGGGGCAGCCCGGCCAGGCCGGCGGCCAGGGCGCCGGCGCGGCCCAGCAGGGCGCCGTCATGCAACTGGTACAGCACGTGGACCCAATGCTCGCCCCAGACCTGCCGGGCGAGCACCGCGCCGCTGCCGGCATCCACCCACAGCGTCAGGCGCTGGTCGGTGCCATCAGGCCCGGGCACCAGGGCCTGCAGCTGCACCGCGCCGCCGGGGGTGGCGGCGGGCAGCAGGCGATGGATCAGGCTGTCGGGCGGGAGGTCCGCGTTGGCGCGCTTGAGCAACTGGCCGAGCGGCAGCGGCGCCGCCGAGGTGCTGGGCAGCACGGGGTCGGCCAGCTCATGCCACCAGACCAGGGCGGTGCCGGAAAGCCCGGCGATGGCGAACCACAGGCCGAGGACGAGGCCGCCCCAGCGGTGAATCGATGACAGGCGGGGCATCGGGGCTGGTGCTCCGGGCAGCGTGGAGCGCCGGAACTGGGGCCTGATACCGACTTGCCAAGGGGGGCAGGTGCCGCAGGTTCAGCCGCGCGGGTGGGCGCCGGGCACGGTGGCGCTTGGCCGGCACGCGTCGCTACGCTTCAGTCGGCGGGCGCCAGGCGGCGCAGTTCCGCCAGGAAGCGGCTGGCGGCCTGTTCCGGCGGCCAGGGCTGCCATGGCGGCTCGCCGTATTCCTGCGCCAGCGGGTCGGCGTTGAGGAGGGCTGCCTTGATGCCCAGCGTGCTGCGGACCTCGGCGGCGGTCCAGCCAGCGACGTGGACGGCCTCGGCGGCGGCCAGTGCGATGTCGCAGGCCTTGTGAGCGCGCTTGGTCTCCGCGGTCCAGGCGGGCAGGGCGTAGCGGCGGGCGACGGCTTCGGAAAGGCTGCGCTGGAGCTCGGCGAAGGCGGGGCCGAGGAAGGGCTTCAGCGGGCTGATGCAGTCGAAGTTGATCAGGCCTTCCTCGGCGTCGTGCAGCAGCTCGCGCCGCTCCTCGGCATGGGTGAGGGGGCCTTTGGCGCGGCGGCGGCGGAGCGCGAGGACGGCCAGGGAATGCTGCGCGACCGAGAGCGGCGCGCCGGGCCAGACGGAGTGCCCGCCCCAGCGATAGGTGCGGGCCAGGCCTAGGGCCAGGTCCTCATCGGTCCAGTCCAGGGGCGAGGGGGCCAGCAGGTCCAGCCGGCGGCCGGAGGGCAGGCGGACCCAGGCGCGTTGGGGGGCGGCTGCTGGCGAGGCGGGGCCGCTCATGCCCGCGGGCCGCGGTGTCGGGGCGCGGCGCGTTGCGGCGGGGTTTGCGCGCCATCGGCCGAGCCAGTGCGAGGGCCGCTACGCCTGCGGGTTGGGCAGCGTCCCTGCCCATGGCCGTAGGTAGTGGCCGCTATGGTCAAAAACGCGGTGCCGAGATGTCGAACTCGTGCATCACTTCCAGGTCCTCGTTGAACCAGCTGGCGATGCCGGCGCGGCGCTGGCCGATGTATTCGGGCTTGCCATTCGCATCCAGCCGCATGGTCAGGTCATGGCCGGGGATCAGCAGCGTGCCCGGCCTGGCGCGCCACAGGCCCCAGATGCGGTGCAGGCTGGCCAGGCTGGCCGAGAGGTCCATCGTCATGTCGGTCTTCAGGCTCAGCAGCTCCGCGCGGTTCTTTGCGGAATCACCGGTGAAGACCACGTCGGTCTCGCCGTTGCTGAGCGTGAAGCTGAGACAGCCCGGGGTGTGGCCGGCGCAGAGATGCGCGGTGAAGCCGTGCAGGAATTCCTCGCCGTCTTCCAGCAGGTGCAGCTTGGGGTGGCGGGCCAGCTCGGCGACGTAGAGTTCCGGCAGCGGGTTGAAGCCGACCGGCGTGCTGGTGGCCCAGTCCATCTCGACGCGGCCGATCCAGACATCTGCATTCGGGAACAGCGTGTAGTTGACGCTGTGGTCCCAATGGGCGTGGGTCAGGACGACGTCGGTGACGGATTCCGGCGCGACGCCGGCGTTCTTCAGCTGCTTGCCGAACTCGCCGCGGATGGAGAAGGCGCCGACATCGATCAGGATGGTTTTGCCCAAGGCGGGACCACTGATCCCACGCAGCAACGCGATGGTGCTCCAGCCCAGGCCGCCATGGCACAGCGACTTGCCGGGGTAGCCCTGGACCAGGATGTCGATCTTGTACATGCGCTTCGCTTCCCGCTGATTGCCGCCGAGAGTCGGGCGGGGCGGCGGCGGCGTCAATCCTCGGCGCGGATGTTGCCGTCGCGGATGATGCGGCCGAACTTCTCGCCTTCGCTGGCGACGAAGCGGGCGAACTCGGCGGGCGGCAGCGGCGCGGCCTCGGCGCCCTGGTCCAGCAGCTTGGCCGCCAGCGTGGGGTCGCGCAGCGCGCCGGCGATGGCGGCATTGATGGCGGCGATGCGCTCGGGCGGGGTGCCCGCCGGGGCGAACAGGCCGAACCAGTTGACCAGCTCGTAGTCCGGCAGGGTTTCGGCCAGCGACGGCACCTGCGGCAGCGCCGCCATGCGGGTGCGGCTGGTGACGGCCAGGGCGCGGACCGCGTCGCCGCGGATCAGCGGCAGCGCGGCGGCAAGACTCCCAAAAGTCATGGTGACCTGGCCGCCGGCGACATCGGCCAGCGCCGGGGCGGTGCCGCGATAGGGGACGTGGATGGTCTCGATGCCCGCCAGCCGGTTGAACAACTCGCCGTTCAGGTGTTGCAGGTTGCCGGTGCCGGACGAAGAAAAAGTCAGGCGTCCCGGCTGCGCCTTGGCCAGCGCGATGAGCTGCGGGACCGTCTGCGCCGGGACGCGCGGGTTGACGATGAGCACGTTGGGGATGCGGGTGACGAGGGTGACCGGCGCCAGGTCGCGGGCGGGGTCGTAGCCCAGGCGGGCGCCTTGCAGGTGGGGCGCGACGGCGACCTCGCCGGAGGAGCAGAGCAGCAGGGTGTTGCCATCGGCGGGGGCGCGGACCACGGCCATGGCGCCGATCTGCCCGGCGGCGCCGGCGCGGTTCTCCACGACGATGGGCTGGCCGAGCGCGGCGCGTAGCGGTTCCGCCAGCAGGCGGGCCACGATGTCCACGCCGCCGCCGGGCGGGAAGGGCACGATGATGTGCAGCGCGCGTGCAGGCTGTTGCGCGCGGGCGGCGGCAGCGGGGAGCAGGGCGGCGGCGGCGAGGAGGGCGCGACGGTGCATGCGCGGCGTTTAGCAGCGTGCGGCGCGGGCGCGAAGCGTTGGCCGTGGCGGGGTCGTTGGCCGGGCACAAAAAAGGCCCTCGCGCGGACGCGAAGGCCTGATTTTGCAGGGCGCCGGCGTGCCGGCAGCCGCGAACTAGCGACGCAGGTTGAGGCGCTTCAGCAGCGTCTCGTAGCGCGTGCGATCCTTGCGCTTCACGTAGTCGAGCAGACCACGGCGGGCGCCGACCTGCACCAGCAGGCCGCGACGGCTATGAAAATCCTTCTTGTGGATCTTCAGGTGCTCGGTGAGGTAGTTGATCCGGTCCGTGAGGAGCGCGATCTGCACTTCCGGGCTGCCGGTGTCGCCGGGCTTGGTGGCGTACGCGGCGATGATGGCCTGACGGCCCTCGGCTGAGGTCGACATCGGCTTACTCCTTGCCAGAGATGAACAGGGCGGCTCCGGGAGTTTCCTGCTGTGCCACCAGGCGCTCGGGCTTCATCAGCCCTTCGTCCAGCCGGCACAGTCCCACGAACCGCTCCCCCGCCATGGCGCGGACCAGCCCGTTGTCGGGGTTGGCGTTGCCTGGAATACGTCCCATCAACTCGACCAGGCTGATGGCCTGGCCATGCATGAGACGTGCGGCCTCGGCTTCGGTGAGGGCAATCGCCGGGATGTCGGCCAGCGCTGTCGCCACCGGAAGCAGAAGGTCCGGGGAAGGGGGAGGCGTATCGGCTGAAAGGCGCAGCTTGTCCAGCGGAATCGCCTGGGCTTCGAGGAAGGGGCCGACGCGCAGGCGCCGCAGCACCGTGATGTGGCCGACGGTGCCGCAGGCCTTTGCCAGGTCGCGGGCGAGGGAGCGCATGTACACGCCCTTGCCGCTCTCGACGATGAAGACGGCGGTATCGGCATCGGGCCGGGATTCCAGGTCGAAGCGGTCGATCCGGGCGGGGCGGGCTTCCAGCACCACTTCCTGGCCCTCGCGCGCCATGTCGTAGGCGCGTTCGCCATTGACCTTGATGGCGCTGTAGATCGGCGGCACCTGCATGATGTCACCGCGGAAGGCGGGCAGCGCGGCCTGGATGGTCTCGTCGCTCGGGCGTTCGTCGCTGGTCGCGATGACCTGGCCGTCGGCGTCGTCGGTGTCGCGGGCTTCGCCAAACTTCAGGGTGAAGCGGTACTGCTTGGTGCCGTCCATGACGTAGGGCACGGTCTTGGTGGCGCTGCCGAAGGCGACCGGCAGCAGGCCGGTGGCCAGCGGGTCCAGCGTGCCGCCGTGCCCCGCTTTTTGCGCGTCAAAACTGCGCTTGACGATGTTGACCACATCCGTGCTGCCGATGCCCGACGGCTTGTCCACGATCAGCCAACCGTCCAGCGGCTGGCCCTTCGGCTTCTTCTTCTGGTAGCGGCGGTTGTTCATGCTTCGGGTTCTTCTTCGGCCGGCTTGGCCAGGTCGGCCTGCACCACCGGGTTGTTGAGCATCACCTGGGAGATGTGCATGGCGTAGTCGAGCGCGGTATCCGGCTGGAAATGGATGTCGGGCGCGTAGCGCAGCCGCACGGACTTGGCGACTTCATGCCGCAGGAAGGGCGCGGCGCGTTGCAGCGCCTTGAACTGCTCAGGCGGCACGTTCTTGCCCAGGCCGCTGACGAAGGCGGTCATATGCTGGAGGTCCGGGCTGGCGCGCACTTCGGTCACCGTGATGCGCGCGTTGTGCAGTTCCGGGTCGCGGAAGTCACCACGCTCGAACAGCATCGCCAGCACGTGGCGGATTTCCTCGGCGACGCGAAGCTGGCGCTGGGAGGGGCCGGCGGCGGCGCCGCGGCGGGTGGGTTTACGCATGGGAATGGAACCCCTCGGGCAAAAAGCAAAGGGCGCGGCGCCTTCCGGCACCGCGCCCCCGGATGATGAAAACGCAGCCTCAGTAGGCGGCGACGATCTCGACCTCGTAGCACTCGATCTGGTCGTCAACGCGGATGTCGTTGTAGTTCACGAAGTTCATGCCGCATTCGTAGCCGTTCGTCACTTCCTTCACGTCGTCCTTGAAGCGACGCAGCGTGCCGAGTTCGCCCTGGTGGATGACAACGCCATCCCGCAGCAGGCGGACGCCACAGCCGCGGCGGACCACGCCTTCGGTGATGCGGCAACCCGCGACATTGCCGATCTTCTTGACTTCGAAGACCTGCAGGATCTGCGCGTAGCCGATGAACTTCTCCCGATGCACCGGGGCCAGCTTCGACTTGAACATCCGTTCAATGTCGTCCTGCACCTCGTAGATGATCGAGTAGTAGCGGATATCGACGCCGTCGCGCGTCGCCATTTCCCGCGCCTGGCTGGTGGCGCGGACGTTGAAGGCGACGATGACGGCACCCGAGGCCTTGGCCAGCTGGATGTCGCTTTCGGTGATCTGGCCGACGCCGGAGTGCAGGATGCGGACGCGCACCTCGTCGTTGCCCAGCTTGCCGAGCGTGACGTTGATGGCTTCCGAGCTGCCCTGCACGTCCGCCTTGACCAGGACGGCGACTTCCTTCTGCTCGCCGGCCTGGATCTTGGCCAGCATGTCGGCCAGCGTGCCGCGGCTGGCGCTGGTGGCGGCGCTGGACTGGTCGCGGGCGCGACGCTGGCGGAACTCCGAGATTTCCCGCGCACGGGTCTCGTTCTCCACCGCGACGAAGTTCTCGCCGGCGCCGGGGACACCCGACAGGCCGAGGATTTCCACCGGCAGGCTGGGGCCGGCTTCCTTCAGCTGGCGACCCTTGTCATCGACCAGGGCGCGGACGCGGCCCCATTCGGTGCCGGCCACCACGATATCACCCTGGCGGAGCGTGCCCTTCTGGACGAGCACGGTGGCGACGGGGCCACGGCCGCGGTCCAGCTTGCTCTCGATGACCGTGCCTTCGGCGGCGCGGTCCGGATTGGCGCGCAGGTCGAGAACTTCGGCCTGCAGGCTGATCGCTTCGAGCAGCTTGTCGAGGTTCAGCTTCTTCGTTGCCGAGACCTCGATCTCCATGGTGTCGCCGCCCAGGCTTTCGACCACGATCTCGTGCTGCAGCAGTTCCTGCTTCACGTTCTCGGGCTTGACGCCTGGCTTGTCGATCTTGTTGACCGCCACGATGATCGGCACGCCGGCCGCCTTGGCGTGGTGGATCGCCTCGATGGTCTGCGGCATGACGCCGTCATCCGCCGCCACGACCAGCACGACCATGTCGGTGACGCTGGCGCCACGGGCACGCATGGCGGTGAAGGCGGCGTGGCCCGGCGTGTCGATGAAGGTCACGCGTGAGCCATCGGCCACCTGCACCTGGTAGGCGCCGATGTGCTGGGTGATGCCGCCGGCTTCGTGCGCGGCGACATCCGCCTTGCGCAGCGCATCCAGCAGGCTGGTCTTGCCGTGGTCGACATGGCCCATGATGGTGACGACCGGCGGACGGGTGACCATGTCGGTATCGACATCGGTCTCGCCTTCCAGGCCGATTTCCACGTCGCTGTCGGCAACGCGCTTCACCCGGTGGCCGAACTCCTGGACGATGAGCTCGGCGGTATCGGCGTCGATGCTCTGCGTCAGCGTCGCCATGACGCCCATGCGCATCAGCGACTTGACCACCTCGCCGCCACGGGCGGCCATACGGTTGGCCAGCTCCTGCACGGTGATGGTTTCCGGCACGACGACGTCGCGCACCACGCGCTCCCCACCCGAACGGAGGCGGGCGAGTTCCTGCTGGCGGCGCTCACGCTCACGGGCGCGGCGGACGCTGGCGAGCGAGCGGGAGCGCTCATCCTCGCCTTCGATGGCGGCGTTGACGTCGATGCGGCCGGTGTTGCGGCGGTCAACCGGCGTCAGCGTCTTCTTCGGCGGCGGCACCACGGCCTTGCGGATACCACCGGGGCCGGGCGGGCCACCGGGGCGGCGCACCGCGGGGCGACGGTCGTCTTCCTCTTCGCCGCGCGGACGCAGCGAGAGGCGGGCGGCCGGCGTGCCGGGGGCAGCGGCCGCACCAGGCGCGGCGGCGCCAGGGGCACCGGCCGGGCGGCGCAGCGCGGCGCCGCCG
>CANBNK010000115.1 GCA_947371015.1 Acetobacteraceae bacterium
TGCGCGCCCGCATGTTGAAGGAGCTGCCGCCGGAAGGTCCCTGGGACGTAAAGGCGATGCCGGGCGGCCTGGTGGAGGTGGAGTTCATCGCCCAGGCGCTGCAACTGGCGCATGCCCAGGACCACCCGGGCATGCTGGCCAGCAACACCGCCACCGCGCTGGAACGGCTGGGCGCCGCCGGGCTGCTGCCGGCGGAGGAAGCCGCGCTGCTGGTACGGGCGGACCGGCTGTGGCTGGGCATCAGCGGGTTGATCCGGCTGACCCAGGGCAAGCGCCGCGCCGAGACCCTGCCCGCCCCAGTGGCCGAGACGCTGCTGCGCGGGGTCGCGCCGCTGCTGGGTGGCCCCGTCCCGAACATCGCGGACCTACGCGCCCGGCTGGCGGAAGTGGCGGCCGAGGTCCGCGCGGTGTTCGAACGCCGGGTGGGCGCGCTGCCGGAACGCGGCTGCGCGCCTTCACAACGCCCGGAGGGTGCGGCGCGCGACCGGACCTGAGCCCGGCAATACGTTATTCCCTGGGTATGAAGCCTCCCAAATCCCCGGGCGATCGCCGCCTGGTGGAGCTGGATGCGCTGCGTGGCCTGGCTGCGTTGTGTGTGTTGCTCTACCACGGCTGGTATTCCCAGCCGGTGCAGCCATTGGCGCTGGCGTGGCTGTTCCAGCACACCCCGCTGCATGTGGTCACGTCGGGCCGGCAGCCCGTGGTGTTCTTCTTCGTGCTCAGCGGCTTCGTGCTGACCCGCGGCCTGCTGGCCAGCCCGCCGCCCAGCTGGGCCAACTATGCGGCGCAGCGCACGGTGCGGCTGGGGCTGCCGGTGGCCGGGGCGCTGGCGGCTTCCGTGCTGCTCTACGCGCTGGCCTGGCGCGGGCCGCTGCCGGACTGGCCCGGCGGCCACTTCATGGTCGAGGCGATGTGGACCGAACCACCCAGCGGTCTCGGCCTGCTGCGCCAGGCGCTGCTGCTGGGGCATGATGGGCAGATCAGCCTGGACCCGGTGCTGTGGTCCCTGGGGCATGAATGGCGGGTCTCGCTGCTGCTGCCGGCGGTGCTGCTGTTTCGTGGCCGGCCGCTGCGGCTGCTGGCCCTGGGCGTGGTGGCGATGCTGCTGGCCCATGCGCTGGGCGCCCGCGACAACGCCATGGGGCTGGGCGTGGACCTGCCGGCGACCTTCCTCGCCACGCTGTACTTTCTGCTGCCATTCTGCGCCGGCGGCACCCTGGCCCTGGCACCGGCGCCGGCCCTGCCCGCTTGGGTGCGGGTGGCGCTGGGCCTGGACGTGCTGGCGCTGGCCTGCACCAGCAACGACCTGGCGGGGGTTCTGGCCTCGGTGCTGTTGATCCTGCTGGCGCGGCAGCCGGGGCCATTGCTGGCCTGGCTGCGCTGGCGCGGGCCGGTGTGGCTGGGGAAGGTCTCCTTCAGCCTCTACCTGGTCCACCTGCCCTTGCTGGCCGCGGTGGTGCATCTGCTGGGCGGGACGGTTTCGCAGACCGTGGCGGTGGCGCTGGGCATGGCGCTTTCCCTGCCGGCGGCGGCGCTGCTGCATCGGGCCGTGGAGCAGCCGGCGCATCGGCTGGCCAAGCGGATTGCCGGCTGGGGGCATCGGCGGCTGGTCGCCACCGGTTGACGCCCAGGCCCGCGCCACAAGATGCTGGGCCGGAAACCAGGAGAGTTCGGGCATGACCGAGATTGCGGTAGGCGCCACGGCGCCGGCCTTCACCATGCCGGCGAGCGGCGGACGCAGCGCCAGCAGCGCGGCGCTGCAGGGCAAGCCGTACCTGCTGTACTTCTACCCCAAGGCCGATACGCCCGGCTGCACCACCCAGGCCTGCGGCATCCAGGAAGCGCTGCCGCAGCTGGGCAAGCTGAAGCTGGACGTCATCGGCGTTTCGCCCGACCCGGTGGCGAAGATTGAGAAGTTCGCCACCAAGTACGGCCTGACCTTTCCGCTGGCGGCCGATGAGGACCATGCGGTGGCGGAAGCCTATGGCGTCTGGGTGGAAAAGAGCATGTACGGCAAGAAGTACATGGGCATGGAGCGCAGCAGCTTCCTGGTCGGCGCCGATGGCATGGTGAAGGCGGTGTGGCGCAAGGTGAAGCCGGCCGAGCATGCGGCGCAGGTGATCGAGGCGGCGAAGGGGCTGTGATCTCGGCGGCGTGATCCCGGATTTAACGAACGCTTAGACAAAAAGCGTCAGCATCCCACTACGCGGAACACCACACAGGGGGAGAGACTGTCTCTCCCCCTGCCGCGGAGAGGGACCGACCATGCAGACCAGCCGCGAATGGGCCGACGAGTTGCCTGGCCAGACGCATCAGGACGACGCCCCGGTGCCACTGCACATCCTGCACGCGCAGTCCCGCGCGCAGCGGGACCGCATGCTGCTGCTGCTGCTGGCCTTCTTTGCCGTGGCTGTCGCCGCAACGATGGTATAGCGCCACCCGCTTCCGTTTGACACGGGACTCCCGCCCGCTGCATTCTGCTGATTCGGGGCGTTTTCCGGGGGTTAAGCACGGTGGGCACGGGGTTGGACCTGCCCCTCGACCAGGTATTGGTCGGGGATTGCATCGCGCTGATGCAGCGCCTGCCGCCGGCGTCGGTGCACGCCATTTTCGCGGACCCGCCGTACAATCTGCAATTGAAGGGCGACCTGCACCGGCCCGACCATTCGCTGGTGGATGCGGTGGACGACGCCTGGGACCAGTTCGAGAGTCTGGCCGCCTACGACACCTTCACCCGCGCCTGGCTGACCGAGGCGCGGCGGGTGCTGCGGAAAGACGGCACGATCTGGGTGATCGGCAGCTACCACAACGTGTTCCGGCTGGGCGGGGCGTTGCAAGACCTGGGCTTCTGGGTGCTGAACGACGTCATCTGGCGCAAGGCCAACCCGATGCCGAACTTCCGCGGCCGCCGCTTCACCAACGCGCATGAGACGCTGATCTGGGCGGCCCGTGGCGCCGAGAGCAAGTACAAGTTCAACTACGCCGCCATGAAGGCGCTGAACGACGACCAGCAGATGCGCAGCGACTGGTTCATTCCGCTGTGCACCGGCGGCGAACGACTGCGCGACGCCAAGGGCGCCAAGCTGCACCCGACGCAGAAGCCGGAAGCGCTGCTGCACCGCGTGATCCTCAGCTGCACCTCACCGGGCGAGGTGATCCTGGACCCCTTCCTCGGCACGGGTACTTCGGCCGCCGTGGCGCGGCGGCTGGGCCGGCGCTTCATCGGGCTGGAGCGGGACGAGGGCTACGCCGCCGCCGCCGCCGAACGCATCTTTGCGGTGGAGCCGCTGGCGGAAAGCGCCGCGCTGTCCCTGCCCAACAAGCGGGAACAGCCGCGCGTGGCCTTCGGCGTGCTGGTGGAACGCGGCCTGGTGCCGCCGGGCAGCGTGCTGACCGACAGCCGCCGCCGCTGGCGCGCCACCGTGGGCGCGGATGCCACGCTGCGCTGCGGCGAGGCGACCGGCAGCATCCACAAGGTGGGATCGCTGGTGCAGGACGCGCCGAGCTGCAATGGCTGGGCGTTCTGGCATTTGGAGCAGGCTGGGGGAAAGCTGCGGCTGCTGGACGAGTTCCGGCAGGAGATCGTGGCGGGGGGTTAGGCCGGGACGGCCGCGGCGATGTTGCCGCGCGCCGCCAACCAGTCCGCTGCTACGCCGCCACGCTGCCTCCGCGCCGCACCACCCGCATCAGCCCGCCATCCGCCAGCCGCGCCCGCAGCCACAGCAGCGCCACGCCCAGCGGCACCAGCACCAGATGCAGCGCCATCATGTGCTGCGGCAGGTCGCGCACCAGGGTGTTCAGGCCCCACGCCAGATACAGCCCGAAGCAGAACACCGGCAGGCTGTGCCGCCCGATCATCGCCAGCCATTCGCCCACGCGGCCATGCATCCAGCCGGCCTCGCGCGGCACCAGCACCGCCACCAGATAGGCCAGCGACAGCGCGTGCAGCAGCCGTGCCGGGGCCAGCACTTCCTTGTGCTGAAACGCCGCCACCGCCAGCCCTGGCCCGGGGACAAACCCGTGCTCCACCAGCCTTGCAGCGAAGCCCAGAACGGCCACCGCCACCGCGCCCCAGAACACCCAGCGCTGCTTCGGCAGGCCCTGCCCCAGCAGGGAACGCCGGCCCAGCAGCCCGCCCACCACGTACAGCAGCTGCCAGGCCAGCGGATCGAACGCGATGCCCAACGCGCCGAAGCCCGGCGTGGCGATCCAGCCCAGCTGCGTCGCGGCATAGACCGCCACGCTCGGCAGCAGCGCCCAGTTGCCCCAGCGCTCCACCAGCCACAGGAACGGCCCCAGCAGCAGCATGCCGAAGATGAAGCCGGGCAGGATGCCCATGTATTCCGGCTGGTACAGCATGGCGAAGGCGGCGGGGATCGCCACCCGGGGCTCATCGACCAGCAGGCACCAGCCGCCGGCGACCAGGTCCTCGGTGTCCTTCAGCAGCACCGCGGCGAAGACCACCATGACCGCGAAGCCGATGAACAGCAGCATCTGGGTGCGGTACAGCTTCAGCGTGCGCTTCAGCAGGTCCTTCTGCGCCGCCAGGTGGCCATCACGCGAGGCCTTCAGCGTGAACACCGAACCGAGCGTCAGGCCCGACAGGAAGATGAACTGCTCGGAACTGTCGCTCAGCCCCCAGGCGGCATGGATGCCCCAGGTAAAGGCGCTGCCGACCACGTGGGAGATGAAGATCGAGATCTGCATCCAGCCGCGGACGATATCCAGCCGCGTGTCGCGGGCCGGGCGAGCGAGTTGGCGCATGCGGCGGTCCTCCTTCAGCGGTTGGCGGTGGCGGGGGCAACCCGGGCCAATACCTGGCGCGCCAGGGAAAGCAGTTCCTCGCGATGCGCCAGGACGACAATAGCCGCCATCACCCAGGTGAAGCAGGCTTCCTTGAACAGCTGGGCGCCGTCCTCATAGGGGTCTACGCCCAAGGGTGTGAACAGGTGAAAAAATATCGCGCCGGTCATCACCCCCAACGCAAACAAGCCGCCGAAGGGCCGGGTGCGCGGGATCAATACCAGCACCGCGGCCACCATCTCCATGCTGGCGACGAACAGCCGGAACGGCTTTTCCGGAATACCGGACCAGGCGGAGAGCTTATCGAACACCAGGGTCGGCCCGGCCAGCTTGTACTGTTCGTACCAGAGGAACTCATAGGCGATCCAAAGCGCGGCGGCCCAGGCCAGCAATCGGAGAGCACGGTTCAGGGTCATGGCGGGGTTCCTCGCAGGCTTCCCCGTAGCGTGTCGCCACCGTGGGCAGCGTTACAGGCTGGCGATGAATTTTCGCACCGCCCTTGCCCGCCGGCCCTCGCCGCGCGATGGATGCCACGCGAAACGGGTGGCGGAATCAACGTGGGTCCCCAAGGCAGGGAACAGGCAGTGGCGGCGGAGGCAGTGCTGGTGGCGCGGCTGCGCGCCAACGACCAGGCCGCCTTCCGGGAGTTGGTCCGCGCCCGCCATGGCCGGCTGCTGCGGCTGGCCGGCGCCTTCTGCCGCAACCGCGCCAGCGCCGAGGAAGTGGTGCAGGAAACCTGGCTGGCGGTCATCACCGGGCTGCATGGGTTCAGCGGGGAAGCGCCGCTGGCCGCCTGGATCAACGGCATCCTGGTCAACAAGGCCAAGACCCGCGCGGTGCGGGATGGCCGCATGGTCAACTTCTCCGACCTGGCGCGGCAGGAGAGCGAGGGCGACGCCTTCGAGCCGGAGCGCTTCCTGCCCGATGGCCACTGGGCCGAGCAGCATCGCCCCTGGGACGCGCTGACGCCGGAACGCGAGGCGGGCGACCGGGAGTTGCTGGCCGGCGTCGGCGAGGCGCTGGACAAGCTGCCGCCGGCGCAGCGTGCCGTGGTGCTGCTGCGCGACGTCGAGGGGCTGGAGAGCCCGGCGATCTGCCAGGCGCTGGGGATCTCGGACGCGAACCTGCGGGTGTTGCTGCACCGCGCCCGGGTCAAGCTGCGCGACGCGGCCGACCGAATGGTGCGCGGCTGATGCGCGAAAAATCGTGTTACCCGGCTGTAACGCAGGGCCGCCCCAGGATACTCCTGCCCAAGGAGAAGCCTGGATGTTGACATGCCATCAGGTTGCCGAGGAGGCGACCGAGTACATGGAGGGCGCTGGCGCCCGGACCCGGCGGCTGAGGGTTTGGGCGCATCTGCGGGTATGCCCGAATTGCCGGGAATACCTGCGGCAATTGTCCCGCACCATCGGCCTGGCGCGGCGCGCCCTGGCGCCGCCGCCGGCGGCTGAGGTGGAGGACGAGCTGGCAGCGATCTTCGCCGCCCATGGCAAGGGCGCGGCGGAGTAGGCTCACGGCTCCAGCAGCTGCACGGCTTCCGCCAGGCGTTGTGCCAAGGCGGTGTCCAGAACGGCCTCGATCTCGGCCTGCGCCGCTTCCCAGGCCGGCAGCGCCGCGGTCAGCCTGCGGGTGCCCTCCTCGGTCAGCCAGGCAGCGCGGCGGCGGCGGTCGCCATCCATCGCCGCCATCTCCACCCAGCCCGCCTTGACCAGCGCATCCAGCCCGCGGGAGAGGCTGGACTGGTCCAGCCCGGCACGCTCCGCCATGGCGCCCAGGCTGGCGTCGCTGGCCGCCGCCACCAGGCCGAGCAGCCCGAATTGCGCCGTGCTGAGCCCGGTCGGCGCCAGCCGCCGTTCGAGGAACTGCGTCAGCCGCCGCCCGGCCAGGCGGGTGTTCCAGGTGGCGCAGCGCGCCATGGCCGCGGCGGCCTGTAGTTGCAGCACTGGATTGGCTTGAACCGGATCGGTCATGGTTCTATGTATCTACAACCTTTGTGGATACAAGGAAACCATCGCATGCTGCTGAAGCCCGACCAGCATTTTGGCGTTGCCCGGCCGGACCAGGTGGCTGGCCTGACCGGCCGGCAGATGCTGCAGGCCATGCTGGATGGCACGCTGCCGGCGCCGCCGATCTGCCGCACGCTCAACATCATCCTGACCGAGATCGGCGATGGCTTCGCCACCTTCGAGGGCGATCCCTCGGACGCCGTGCTGAACCCGCTGGGCACCGTCCATGGCGGCTGGGCGCTGACGCTGGTGGACAGCGCCACCGGCTGCGCCGCGCAGACCACCCTGCCGGTGGGCGTGCTGTATACCACCGTGGAGACCAAGGCGAACTTCAGCCGGCCGATTTTTCCACACACCGGGCGGGTGCGCTGCGAGGCGCGGGTGATCAATGCCGGGCGGCAGATCATCACCTGCGATGCCACGCTGAAGGGGCCGGACGGCAAGCTGCTGGGGCATGGCACCTCCACGCTGATGGTGCTGCCCGGGCGGGGCTGAGGGCCCGGTTTCAGCCCCCCGCCAGCGCCAACACCCGCCGCATCGCCGTTGGCAGCGCCGCCGCCAGCCCCGCCAGCGGCCGTACCTCGAACCCCTCTGGCGCCACCAGCCGTGGCACCGTGGCCAGGTAGAGCGCCATCTCCAGCTGGAAATGGGTGAAGCCATGCTCCGCCAGCCCCGGCAGCCGGCGCCAGGCCACGCCCGCCACGGGCGCATGCGCCAGCGCCTCAGCCTCGGCCCAGGGCCGGTCGCGCCAGGGCGTGCCGGGGATCTCCAGCATGCCGCCAAGCAACCCCTTCGGCGGCCGGCGCCGCACCAGCACCAGGCCGCCGGGGTCCCGCAGCAGAAAATGGCTGCCGTGCCGCAGCGGGCGCTCCTTCTTCGCCGCCTTGGCCGGCAGTTCCGCCGCGAACCCACCAGCCTGTGCCGCACACCCCCCGCGCCAGGGGCACAGCGCACAAGCCGGCGTCCGCGGCGTGCAGATGGTGGCGCCCAGGTCGAACAGCGCCTGGACGAAATCCCCCGGCCGCGCCCTAGCGGCGGCATCGGCCATGCTGTCCTGCGCCAGCGCCGCCAGCCGCGGCTTGGCACCGGGCAGCGCCTCCCGCACTGCATGCACCCGGGCCATCACGCGCTCCACATTGCCGTCCAGCGGCACCACCGGCAGGTCGAAGGCAATCGCCCCCACAGCCGCCGCCGTATAAGGCCCCACCCCCGGCAAGGCCCGCAGCCCTTCCACGCTGCGCGGAAACCCGCCCAGCGCCAACACGGCGCGCGCCCCGGCCAACAGGTTGCGAGCGCGGGCGTAGTAGCCAAGCCCGGCCCATTCCTCCATCACATCAGCGTCCTCAGCCGCCGCCAGCGCCTGTACGGTGGGGAACTTCGCCAAAAAGCGCTGGAAGCGCGGCCCCACCGTGGCGACCGTGGTCTGCTGCAGCATCACCTCGCTGAGCCAGACGTGGTAAGGATCTCGGCCGCTGTCGCGCCAGGGCATTGCCCGGCGATGGCGGTCGTACCAATTCAGCAGGGCTTCGGGGTCTGGGCGCATTCATGGCGGATGATAGCGGCGATCAGCGATTCTTCGGAGGGCCTCGCGCCCTCGGCGCCCTGCTGCCCAAGCTGACCAAGCCGATCTTCCGCAAGAAGAGCCCGGCCGGCGCTCAGATCATGGCGGATTGGGCCGAGATCATCGGCCCCGCGCTGTCGGCCGTCACCGCCCCGCGGCGGCTTTCCGGCACCACGCTGACCATCGCCTGCGGCGGCCCGGTGGCGATTGAGCTGACCCACCTGGCGCCGCAGATCATCGCCCGGGTGAACGGCCACCTGGGCCGCCAGGCGGTGGCGCAGCTGAAATTCGTGCAGGAAGCCCTGGCCGGCGCACGGCCCCCGATGGCCCGCCGGCTGGCCCCGCCAGCCCCCCTCCCCGCCCCGGTGCAGGCCGGCATCGCCGCCGTTCCGGGGGAGGAATTGCGCGCTGCTCTGGCAAAGCTGGGCCAGGGCGTCTATCGAAACTCCCGCTGACATCAGCCATCCTCCCAGGAGTCCCCGATGGCCCCGCCCGTTCTGGCTCGCCGTACCGTTTTCGCCCTGGCGCCCACCCTGCTGGCAGCGCCTTCGCTTGCCCAGGGCACGGCACCTGCCCCAGCCCCGGCATCCGACCCCCGCCTGGTGGACCGCGCCATCGGCAAGGCCGAGGCGCCGGTGCGGGTGCTGGAGTTCTTCTCCCTGACGTGTTCGCACTGTGCCTCCTTCCACAAGGAAGTCTTCCCGCAAGTAAAGGCGGAACTGATCGCCACCGGCCGGGCCCGGCTGGTCTGGCGCGACTTCCCGCTGGACCGGCTGGCCTTGGTCGCTGCTGCCGTGGCCCGCAGCCTGCCGGCGGAGCGCTATGAGGGCTTCATCGGCGCGCTGCTGGCCAACCAGGACCGCTGGGCCTTCACCCGGGGCGACCCGAAGGAGGAACTGGCCAAGATGGCGGCGCTGGCCGGCATGAACCGCGCCACCTACGACCAGGTCATCGCCGACGAGGCGCTGCAGCGCGCGATCCTGGAAGGCCGCGCCCGCGCCGAGCAGGAGTTCCAGGTGCAGTCCACCCCCAGCTTCAACTTCGGCAAGGGCACCGGCGCCGGGCGCAACCAGTCCGGCAACATGCCGTTCGATACCTTCGCCACCATGGTGCAGGAGGCAGCGCGGGCTTGAGCGACGCCGCGCCGCTGCCCCCGACGGAGGCGACGGAGCAACCCGCCGAGACCCCCGCGGCGGAGGAGCGCGCGCGCGCCCCTGAAGCCGCCAGGGTCAAGGCCACGCTGGCGCGGCTGCGGATCGCCGGGTTCAAGAGCTTCGCCGAGGCCACCAATGTCGAGGTGCTGCCGGGGCTGACCGGCATCGTCGGCCCGAATGGCTGCGGCAAGTCCAACGTGGTGGAGGCGCTGCGCTGGGCGATGGGCGAGACCTCCGCCCGGTCGCTGCGCGGCGGCGAGATGGAGGACGTGATCTTCGCCGGCACCGCCAACCGGCCGGGCCGCAACATCTGCGAGGTGACGCTGACGCTGGAGGACGCGCTGGGCCTGGCGCCGGCGCCGTTCAACGCGGCCGATGAGCTGGAGATCGTCCGCCGGATCGAGCGCGGGTCGGGCTCCAGCTACCGGCTAAACGGCAAGGAACTGCGCGCGCGCGACATCCAGACGATGTTCGCGGATATCGGCTCGGGCGCGCGGGCTTCCGGCATGGTCAGCCAGGGCCGCGTGGCCACGCTGATCCAGGCGCGGCCGGAGGACCGGCGCAGCGTGCTGGAGGAAGCCGCGGGGATTGCCGGGTTGCGCGCCCGCAAGCACGAGGCCGAGTTGAAGCTGCGCCAGGCCGAGCAGAACCTGTTGCGCGCCGAGGACCTGGTCGGCCAGTTGGATGTGCAGCGCCAAGCGTTGCAGAAGCAGGCGCGCCAGGCCAATCGCTACCGCAACCTCAGCGGGCTGGTGCGGCAGGCCGAGGCCGAGTGGCTTTCCCTGCTGCGCGCCCGTGCCCAGGCGGCCCTGGCGCATGCGCGGGCCGGGCTGGCCAGTGCCGAAGCCACCACCCGCGCCGCCGAAGCCGCCGCCGAAGCCGCCGCGCGGGCCACCTTCAGCGCCGATACCTCGCTGCCCGGGCCACGCGCCGCCGAGGCCGCGGCGCGCACCGCGCTGGAACGCCGCCGGGTGGAAAGCGAGGGGCTGGAGGCCGAGGAAAAGCGTGCCACCGAGGCCCTGGCCGCCGCCGAGGCAAGGCTGGCGCAGCTGGACGCCGACCTGGACCATGCCGAGCACCAGGCCAGCGACGCGGAGGCCGCCGATAAGCGCCTGGCCACCGAGGACCGGCAGTTGGCCAGCGCCCTGGAAGCCTTGCCAGCGGATGTCGAGGCCGCGCAGTCGCTGTTGATCGAGGCCGCCGACGCCGCCCGGCTGGCCGAGCAGGAAGCCAATATCGCCACCGAGGAAGCCGCCGTGCTGGCCGCCCGCGCCAATCAGGCGGCGCAGGAACTGGCCACGGCCGAGGCTCGGGCCAGGCGTGTGGCCGAGCAGCACGCCGCCTTGGCCGCCGAACACGCCGGGGCGCTGGCGGGGCGGATCGACGAGGAACGGCTGGCCGAGGCGCAGGACGCTGTGGCCGTGGCGGAGAACTCGCTGACCTGGGAACGCGCGGGCCTGGAACGCGCCGAAGCCGCCCGCGGAAAAGCCACCGAAGCCCTGGCCGAAGCCCGCCGGGCGCTGGCCGAGGCCGAGGCGCAGCACGCCCGCGCTAGCCAGGCGCAGCAGGAAGCGACCCAGCGCGCCCGGCGCATCACCGAACAGCACGCCCGGCTGGCGCAGGACGTGGCCGCCGCCCGCAGCGCGCGCATCCCGCCGGAACGCCTGGCCAGCGCCGAAGCCGCTGCGACCGAGGCCGAAGCCGCCATCGCCACCGCCCGCGCGGCGCTGGACGCCGCCGAGGCGACGCGCATCGCGGCGCAGACCACCCATGCCGAAGCCCGCCGCGCGCTGGGTGAGGCCGCCGCCAACCGCGACCGCGCCGTGGCCGAGCGCGACACCCATGCCCGCCGTGCCCGGCAACTGGCCGAACAGCGCACCAGCCTCACCACCGAGCGCGACCGCGCCGCCGCCGCCGCCGTGGCACCCGAGCGGCTGGCCGCCAGCCAGGCCGAGGCCGGCAGCGCCGAAGCCGCCCTGAACGCCGCCCGCGACGCCGTGGCGCAGGCCGAGATGGCGCGGGCCGCCGCCGCCACCGACCACGCCGAGGCGCGCGCCGCCGCCGCCGAGGCCGAAGCCGCACTGGGCCGCGCCAGCGCCGAGGTGCAGGCGCTGGCCGAAACCCTCTCCACCGCGGCCGCCGGTGCCCGGCCGATCGTGGAGGCGTTGAGCCTGCCGGCCGGGCTGGAAGCCGCGCTCGGTGCCGCCCTGGGCGAGGCGCTGGAAAGCCCGGAGGACCTGCACGCCGCGCGCTTCTGGCGCGCCCTGCCCGGCTACGAGGCCGCCCCCGGCCTGCCCGAGGGGGCGCAACCGCTGGCCGAGCTGGTGCCGGCGCCGCCCGCCCTGGCCCGCGCGCTCAGCCAGATTGGGCTGATCGCGGACAGCGCCGACGGCGCCAACTTGCAGGCGCGGCTATGGCCCGGCCAGGCGCTGGTGTCCCGCGCCGGGGCGCTGTGGCGGTGGGATGGCCATACCGCCCGGTCCGATGCGCCGAACCCCGAAGCCGCCCGCCTGCAGCAGCGCAACCGGCTGCGTAGCGCCGAGGCCCGCGCCACCCACGCGCAAACCCTGGCCGCCACCGCTCGCGCCGCGCTGGATGCCGCCGCCGCCGCAGAATCCGGCGCCAACGCCGCCGAGGCCATCGCCCGCACCGCCCGGCGCGAGGCCGAGGAACGCCTGGCGCATGCCCGCACCGCCGCCAGCCAACTCGCGGCCCGCGCCGCCGAGGTGAGCGGGCGCCTCGCCGCCGTGGAACCGCAGCTGGCCCGGTTGGTGCAGGAGGCCGAGGCCGCCGCTGCCGCCGCCACCAGCGCTGAGCAGATCGTGGCCGCCCTGCCCTCCCTGGCCGAGTTGCAGACCGCCCGCAACGCCGCGGCGGAGGCGGAGGCCAGTGCCAGCCGCACCGAGACCGCCGCGCGCCAGGCCCGCGCCGCCGCCGAGCAACGCCTGGCGGCCGCCCGCAGCGAAGCCGCCCGGCAGGCCAGCGCCAGCGCACAAGCAGAGAGCCGGCTGGGCGCGTTGGAGCCGCAACTGGCGCGGCTGACGGCCGAACGCGCCGAGGCCGACAGCGCCCAGGCCGAGGCGCAGGCCCGGTTGGACGCGCTGGCGCCCCCCGCCCAGGCGCGCGACGCCGCCGCCCAGGCCGAGACCCTGGCCGCCGCGACCCAGCGCGCCGAGACCGTGGCGCGCGACGGCCGTGCCCGGGCCGATGCGGAAGTGACGCGGGCGCGCGACGCCTCGGCGCAACTGGCCGCCGCCGCCGCACTGGCTGAAAATCGCATCCAGGCCCAGGCCCCGCAGCTGGAACGGCTGGCCGGCGAGCTGGCCGAGGCCGAGGCAGCGCTGACCCTGGCGCGCGACGCCCGCGCCGAGACGCCGGACCTGGGTGAGATCCGCAGCGGGGTGGAACGCGCCCGGGCGCGGCTCTCGGCGGTGCGGGCCGAGGAGGTGCAGGCGCGCGAGGCGCTCTCCACCCTGCAGGCCGAACAGAACCGCATCCTTGCCCGCCGCGCCGCCCTGGCCGGGGAGCGCACCGACTGGGCCACCCGCAGTGCCGAGGCCGGCGCGCGGCGCGACGAAATGCGCGCCCGCCGCAGCGAGGCCGCCAGCGCCCGGGACGCCCTGGCCGAGGTGCCCGAAGCCGCCGCCAGCCGCCTGCGCCAGGCCGGCGCCGTGTTGGCCGCCGCTGAAGCCACCCACGCCGCCGCCGCCGCCGCGCTTGCCGAGGCGGAAGCCGCGCTGCGCCAGGGGATCGAGGCCCGGCGCGGCGCCGATGCCAGCTTCGCCGCCGCCCGCGAGGCCCAGTTGCGAGCCCAGGCCGCCACGGAACAGGCCGAGGCCGCCGCCGAGGCGGTGGAGGAGCGCGTGGTCGAGCGGCTGGGCGAGAATGCCGAACTGCCGCCGCCCGAGGAGTACAGCGACACCGCCGAGGACCGCGCCCGCCGCAAGGTGGAACGCTTGGCGCGCGAGCGCGAGGAGATGGGCCCGGTCAACCTGCGGGCCGAGGCCGAGCTGGAGGAGCTGGAAGCGCGGATCGGCGGCATCACCGGCGAACGCGACGAGATCACCACCGCCATCGCCAAGCTGCGCGGTTCCATCGGTAACCTGAACCGGGAAGGCCGGGAACGCCTGCGTGAAGTGTTCAACCGGGTGGACCATGAGTTCCGCGGGTTGTTCGGCCGGCTGTTCGGTGGTGGGCGCGCGCACCTGGCGCTGGTCGGCAGCGATGACCCGCTGGAGGCGGGCCTGGAGATCTTCGCCGAGCCGCCGGGCAAGAAACTGTCGGCACTGTCGTTGCTCTCAGGCGGCGAGCAGGCGCTGACCGCGCTGTCGCTGATCTTCGCGGTATTCCGCTGCCAGCCGGCGCCGGTGTGCGTGCTGGACGAGGTGGATGCGCCGCTGGACGACGCCAATGTGGAACGGCTGTGCGACCTGCTGGACCACATGGCCTCGGACGGTGGCACGCGCTTCCTGATCATCACCCACCACCCGCTGACCATGGCGCGGATGCATCGGCTATATGGCGTGACGATGCAGGAACGCGGCGTTTCGCGGCTGCTCAGCGTGGATCTCAGCCGCGCGGTGGAACTGGCCGAAGGGCCAGCGCCAGAATAGAGCCTGATCGGCTTAGGCGGAATCGCCGCAAGCCGTGAATCAGTCTCTCCAATAACAAGCCCATAGCGTGAGCGCTTCAGTCAGAAGCGATCACGCTATGGGCTGGCGGGGAGAAACGGAGGCGTTGGCATGGAAAAGGCCGAATTCGAACTCTCGGTCGAGCACTATATCAACGCGCCGCCCGAGGTGGTCTTCAAGGTCTGGACGACCAGGCTTGAGGAATGGTGGGCGCCGAAGCCATGGACCACCAAGCTGATCGAGCAGGACCTGCGGCCCGGCGGACGCTCCGCCATGGTGATGTCTGGGCCGGATGGCGCCACGTCTCCGATGGAGGGCGCGATCCTGGAGGTGGTGCCGAACCGCAGCATCGTCTTCACCGATGCCTTCACCGCCGGCTGGATCCCACAGAACCCCTTCATGGTGGGCTGCTTCAGCTTCACTCCGGAAGGCACCGGCACACGCTACCGCGCGAGGTCGCGCCACTGGGACGCGGAAACGCACCAGCAGCATGAGGCGATGGGGTTCCAGCAGGGCTGGGGCATTGTCGCCCAGCAGTTGGCCGGCCTGGTGGAAGCCGAGGCCCGGCAAACCCGCTGACGTCTTGGCGCCGGCGGGCCGGCGTCAAACCGCAGGCGGATTGGACAGGATGGCGATTTCGGCGCGCACCTCGTCCAGACCGGTCTTTTCCTCGCTGCTGGTCACCAGCACCAGCGGATGCCCCGCGGTGTGGCGGCGAGCGAGCTTGCTGACTTCCTCGAAGCGCTTTTCCAGCCAGAACGGCTTGGCGTCGTCCGACTTGGTCAGCACGATCTGGAAGCTGACCGCGGCATCGTTCAGCAGGCGCATCGCCATGACATCGGCTGGCTTGGTCTCGATCCGCGCATCCATCAGCAGGATCACGCGGCGCAGTGTCGGCCGGCCGCGCAGGTAGTTGAACATCAACCCCTGCCAGTCCTCCTTCACGCTCTTGGCCGCCTGGGCGTAGCCGTAGCCAGGCATATCCACCAGCGTCAGCCGCTGGCCCAACTCGAAGAAGTTGAGCTGCTTGGTACGGCCCGGCGTGTTGGAAACCCGGGCCAGTGCCTTTTGGTTGCACAGCGCATTGATCAGGCTGGACTTGCCGACATTGGACCGCCCGCAGAACGCAACTTCCGGCAGCCAAATATCGGGCAATTGCTCCAGCTTCTGCGCGGCGAAGAAGAAGTTGCAGGGCTGGGTGAACAGCAGCCGGCCGTGCTCGATCAGCGCGGCGCGGGTCGCATCATCCTGTGCTTCAATCAGCCCGCCCGGGGGCAGGCCGCCCCAGGGTAAAGCCGCGGGTAATTCCATTCGCTCAGCTCTTCTTCACCAGGCCGGGCAGCCGGCGCAGCGCGCCGGGGATGCCACGCACCTGGGCCATCAGCTTCTGTCGTTGCGCCTTGGCTTCCGCTGCCGCCGTGGCGTCCTGCTGCAGGATGAAATACTGCTGGGCGATGGAAAGCAGGTTGTTCCAGGACCAATAGATCACCAGCCCCGCTGGCATGCTGGCCAGCATGAAGGTGAAGATGATCGGCATCCAGGCGAAGACCTTGGCCTGGATCGGGTCCGGCGGCTGCGGGTTCAGCTTCTGCTGCAGGAACATGGTCACGCCCATCAGCAGCGCCCATGCCGGCATGTGGAAGTAGCTGGAGTAGATCGCGGGATCGAACGGGATCAGCCCGAACAGGTTGAACAGGTTGGTCGGGTCCGGCGCCGAAAGGTCGTGGATCCAGCCGAAGAACGGCGCGTGGCGCATTTCGATGGTGACGAACAGCACCTTGTAAAGGCTAAAGAACACCGGGATCTGGATCAGGATCGGCAGGCAACCGCTGGCCGGATTGATCTTCTCCGACCGGTACAGCGCCATGATCTCGGCCTGCGCCTTGGTCGGGTCCTCCTTATGGCGCTCCTTGATCTCGGTCATCTTGGGACCGAGGACCTTCATCTTGGCCATCGACTTGTAGGCCTTGTTGGCCAACGGGAAGAACACCGCCTTCAGGAACAGCGTGAAGATCAGGATGGCGACGCCGAAGTTGCCGACCAAGTGGTACAGCCAGGCCAGCGCGTGGAAGAACGGCTTGGTCAGGAAGTAGAACCAACCGAAGTCGATCGCCTTCTCGAAGTCCGGAATGCCCATGGTGTCGCGGTAGTGGTCCAGCGTCGCGACTTCCTTGGCGCCGGCGAACAGCCGCACGGCCAGGTGGGCGCTGGCGCCGGGGGCCACGTTCAGCGGCGCGGTCGGGGTAAAATCCACCTGCCAGGCATCGCCGCCATTGGCCGTGGTGTGCCGATAGGTGGCAGCGAGGCGTCCGGCGGGGTCCACCGCAGCCAAGGCACCGAGGAAGTACTTGTCGGTGAAGCCGGCCCAGCCGGCCCCGGTTTCCTGGGTGAACGCCACGCCGGCGCGCTTGGCGGCCTCGGTCTTCGCGTCGCTGTAGGTCAGTTCGCGCAGGCGGCCGTCCAGCACGCCGACGAAGCCTTCATGCAGGATGTAGAAGCCCTCGACATGCGGCGTCGTCTCCCGCCGCACGCGGGCCCAGGGCTGCACCAGCACCGCATCGGTGCCGCTGTTGCGGACGCGCTGGTCGGCGGTGACCATGAAGCGGTCATCCAGCGAGAGCGCGATCTCGAAGACCAGGCCCTGGCCGTTGTCCCAGCTCAGCGTTACCGGGGTGGCGGGGGTCAGCGCCGGGCCGCTGGCGGTCCAGTCGGTATCGGAGGTGGGCACGCGGGCGGTGCCCGCGGCCGAGAAGCCCCACTGCGCGTAATACGGCGTGGCGCTGTCGCGCTGGTACAGCATGCGGACCAGCGGCGAGGTGCGGTCCACCGTCTCATGGTAGTCGCGCAGCACCAGGTCATCCAGCATGGCGCCGCGCAGCGACAGGCTGCCCTGGACGCGCGGTGCCTCGATGCGCAGGCGCTGGGCCGGGGCGCGTTGGGCGGTGGCGCTGGCGGCATCGGTCGGCGCGCCCGGCACGCCGGCGGCGGCCGGAGCGGCAGCGGGGGCCTGCAACTGGGCCTGCTGTTGCGCCGCGGGCACCACCGGCGGCTTGGGGTTCAGCACCTGGAAAAGCAGCAGGATGCCCACCGAGGCCGCGATCGCCAGCAGAAGCCGCTTCTGGTCCATGGGGAAAGGTCAGCCTTTATCGTTTTGGTCGGGCACCGGGTCGTAGCCGCCGGGATGCCAGGGATTGCAGCGAAGGATGCGCCTGGCTGCCAGCCAGGAGCCTCGGGCCGCGCCGTGGCGGGATATGGCCTCCAGCGCATAGGCACTGCAATGGGGATGGAAGCGGCAATGGCTGCCGATGATGGGCCGCAGCGTCCATT
>CANBNK010000116.1 GCA_947371015.1 Acetobacteraceae bacterium
GGCTTCGGCCATCTCAGCGGGGGTCAGCAGGTCCAGCGGTGTCATGGCGTCTCTCTATCACGCGGGCGAACCGATTGCCCGCTCCGGCGCTTGCATCGCTGCACCGCACATATGGTCCGTCTTCATGCGCCCGAACCTGACAACCGCCATGGCCGTCCTCGCCGCCTGCACGCTTGGCGCGGAGCCGGCCGGCGCCGCGGCTGGCTCCGCCCGGGCGTCCACCTCCCAGGCCGGAGTGATCCAGGCGCGCACCGGCATCACCCCACGCGGCGTGACGCGACGGGAATCGGCGCCGCCCGCCGCCAGCGCACCCGCCCCAGCGCAGCCGCGCCGTGCCGGCAGGCCGCCCGCCACCGCCGGCAGCGAGCCTGGCGCCGGTCCTGCCACCACCGCACCGCCGCCCAGCATCCCGGCGCCCACGGCGCCCCCGCGGCAGCCCTGACCTAACCGGCCCGTGCCTGCTACGGTGCAACAAGGTGCGGGAGTCGGAGCATGGTGTTCGTGATCGCGGTTGCCCAGCAGAAGGGCGGCGCGGGTAAATCGACAGTCGCCGCCAACCTGGCGGTGGCCATGGTCAAGGCCGGCCAACGCGTCGCGTTGCTGGATACCGACCCGCAGCAATCCCTTGCCCGCTGGTGGGAGGAACGCGCCAACCAGCCCCGCGCCCTGCCGCTGACCTTCGAGACCCCGGCCGGCTGGCGCATCCCCGCCGCGATCGACCGGCTGAAGCGCGGCCATGACGTCATCATCCTGGACACCGCGCCGCACGCCGAGACCGAGGCGAAGATCGCCATTCGCGCCGCCGACCTGGTGCTGCTGCCGATGCAGCCCAGCCCGGCCGACCTCTGGGCCAGCGACCCCACGCTGAAGCTGGCCGCCGACCAGGGCCGCCGCGCCGTGGTCCTGCTGAACCGCGTGCCGTCCTCGGGCAAGCTGCCGCAGCAGATCGAGGCGCTGTTGACCGAACGCCATATCCCCGTGCTGGCCGAGCGCCTGGGCAACCGCACCGCCTTCGCCAGCGCCTTCATGCTGGGGCTGGCGGTGTGCGAGGCCGCGCCGAAGAACCAGGCCACCACCGAACTCACCGCCCTGGCCGCAGCCTTGCGTGCCATGCAGAAAGGCTGACGCCATGTTCCTCACCTGGGTCCTGTTCGCGCTCCACCTGATCTTCGCCGCGCTCTGGGTCGGCGGCCTCGGCTTCGCCTGGGTGGCGCTGCGGCCCTCCATGAGCGTGTTGGAGCCGGCGCAGCGCCTGGCGCTGCATCGGGCCGTGCTGAAGCGCTTTTTCCTGATCGTCTGGCACGCCATCGTGGTGATGTTCGTGACCGGCTACCTGCTGGTGAAGCGCAGCTACGGCAGCATGGCCGCCTCCCCACCCGAGTTGCACGCCATGGTCGGTGGCGGCGTGCTGATGACGCTGATCTTCCTCTACGTCTTCTTCGTGCCGTGGAAGGCCGCGCGCGCGGCGCTGGAGGCCGGCAACGCCCCGGCGGCCGCCGCCGCCTTCGGCCGCATCCGCCAGATGGTCGGCCTGAACCTGGTGCTCGGCCTGCTGACCATCTGCGCCGCCGCCTGGGAAAGCTGATCCATGGCCGAACATGACGGCATCGAGATCAGCGAGGACGACTTCCCGGAGATGGAGGCCGTCGCCGCCATCCAGCGCGGGCTGCACGCCTACAACCAGGAAATGGGCGGGCCATACGACCGGGAGCCCGTCACTGTACTGGCGCGCGATGCGTCGGGCGCGGTGCGCGGCGGCCTGCTGGGGCTGACCTATTGGAACTGGCTGTTCATCGACTGGCTGTGGCTGGCGCGGGACATGCGCGGCAAAGGGCTGGGCAGCCAGTTGCTGGAACGCGCCGAAGCCATCGCCCGCGGCCGCGGCTGCACCAATGCCTATACCGACACCTTCAGCTTCCAGGCGCCGAAGTTCTGGACCCGCGCCGGCTATGCCGAATTCGGCCGGCTGGACGAGATGCCGCCGGGCCACTCCCGCATCTGGTTCAAGAAAACCCTGTGACCGCGGCGATCAACCTGACCGACCGCCCAACCGAGGCGGAAAAGGACGCCATTGGCCAGGGGCTGGGCAACTACAACCGGGCCAGCCACCCGGAGAAGCTGGCCCATGGTGAACGCTGGTTCCTCGCCCGCGACGCCACCGGCGGCATCGTCGCCGGGGCGAAGTGCGATGAGGCCTGGGACTGGCTGTATATCGACTGGCTCTGGGTCGCCGAGGACCATCGGCGCCAGGGCCTGGGCGCCCGGCTGCTGGCGGAAGCGGAAGCCTTCGCCCGCGCCAAGCACCTGCTGGGCCTGCACCTGAACACCTGGTCGTTCCAGGCCCCTGACTACTACCCCCGGCACGGCTTCGTCGAAGCCGGCCGCATCGCGGACATGCCGAAGGGCGTGGTCCGCCACTGGTTCGTCAAACGATTTGAGGAAGTGAAGCCATGAAGGCAGCAGTTGTCACCGAACACGGCGTCCAGGTGCAGGACGTCGCCACCCCGAAGCCCGGCCCGGCCCAGGTTCTGGTCCGCGTCCGCGCCGCCAGCCTGAACCGCGCCGACCTGGCGGTGGCCGCCGGCCACGCGCATGGCCGCCAGGGCGGCCCGGGGACCATCATCGGCCTGGACTTCGCCGGCGAGGTTGCGGAATGCGGCCCGGACGTGCCGGCCCACATCAAGCCGGGCATGCGCGTCATGGCCAAGGGAGCCGGCTGCTACGCCGAATACGCGCTGGCCGATTGGGGCACCGTCTCCATCATCCCTGGCAACAACATGAGCTGGGTGCAGGCGGCGACCCTGCCGGTGGCGCTGACCACCATGCACAACGCCGTGGTGACGATGGGCGGGCTGCAGCCGGGCCAGACCATCCTGATCCAGGGCGCCTCATCCGGCGTCGGCCTCATGGGCATGCAGATCGCCAAGATGATGGGCGCCAGCAAGGTGCTGGGCAGCAGCACGAATGCCGACCGCCGCGCCAAGCTGAAGGATTTCGGCTGCGACCTGGCCATCGACACCTCGGACGCCAGCTGGGCGGACAAGGTGCTGGAAGCCACCGGCGGCCGCGGCGTGGACGTTATCGTCGATCAGATCTCCAACGGCGTCGCCAATGGCAACCTGAAGTGCTGCGCCATCCTCGGCACCATCATCAATGTCGGGCGTCTCGGCGGCAGCAAGGGCGAGTTCGACTTCGACCTGCATGCGGCGCGCCGGATCAACTACATCGGCGTCACCTTCCGCACCCGCAGCACCGAGGAAGTGCGCGAGATCAACCGCCTGATGGTCAAGGACCTGTGGGGCGCGGTCGAGGAAGGCAAGCTCTCCCTGCCCATCGACAAGGTGTTCCCGCTGGCCCAGGCGGTGGAAGCGCTGGCGCACATGAAGGCCAACCAGCACTTCGGCAAGATCGTGTTGTCGATGGAGTAGCCCGCCCGGCCGGGCTGGCCGGTCAGATGACCGGCAGCCTGACCCCGCGCGCGGTGAAGAACCGCGCCGCCGCGGGGTGCCAGGGCAGCACGGTATCGGCCCCCGCGTTGGCCGGCATGGTGCCGCCGGCCAGCGGGTGGATTTCCGCCTTCGGGTCGGTCGCGGACATGGCCGCCGCCGGGGACGGGATCGGCACCACGGCGCCCTGCCACAGCGCGTCGATCTCACCGGCCACCCACTGCCGCGCCAGCACGCTGGGGTCGCCCGAGACCACCTGTATGCCGAGGCCGCGCGCCGCCAGCTGGGACCGCAGGAAGGTCTCGGCTGGGCCAGCGCCCACCTTCATGCCCGCCAGCGCCAGGACGGAAGCGATGCCCGAGGCCCGCAGCGCGCCACCATGGAAGCCGGTCTCGCAAATCGAGAACAGCGCGCGGACCTTGTCGTGCACGCGGCCACCAGAGGCAGGCGCGCCGCGCAGCGCATCCACCGCGGAACCGAGCCAAGCGCAGCCCATGGCCGCCGCGGCTCCCTGACCCGGGCCGCTTGCTACCGCCGGATGCCCAGCTGGGCCTCTCGCCACCACACATAGAGGCCGCTGCCCACCAGCAGCGCGATGCCGGCCAGCGTCGCCGCGTCGGGCAGTTCCGCCCAGACCACGGCGCCCAGCAACGCGGTCCAGACGATGCCGCTGTACTCGAACGGCGCCAGCAGCGTCGCCTCGCCGCTGCGGTAGGCCGCGGTCATCAGCACCTGGCCGATGGCGGAGACCACACCGCAGCCGGCCAGCAGCGCCCATTGCTGGGCGCTCGGCGGCACCCAGGCTGGCAGCGCCACCAGCGCGGAGACCACCGTGGCGCCGACGGCGAACCACATCACGATGGCGACGCCCTTCTCTCCGGCTGCGCCCATGCGGCGGATGGTCACCATGGCCATGGCCCAGCCGATGGCGCCCAGCAGCACCATGCCGGCGGCCAGCAGCTCGCCCCGCCCGGCGGCGCCCGGCCGCACCACCATCAGCACGCCGAGGAAGCCCACCAGCACCGCCAGGCTGCGCCGCCACCGCAGGGTCTCCCGCATGAACAGCACCGCGATCAGCGTCAGGAACAGCGGCATGGTGAAGCCCAGCGCCGTGGCGGTGGCCAGTGGCAGGTGGGCATAGCCGTAGAAGGCGCCGATCATGCCCAGCCCGCCCCAGAACAGCCGCTGCGCGTGCTGCCAGGGGTGGCTGGTCCGCAGCACGGCCAGGCCCTCCGGCTCTCGCAGCAGCAGCGGTAACAGGGCCGGAATGGCGAAGAGGTTGCGGCCCAGCACCACCTCGGCCAGCGGCAGCGCGCCGTGCAGCCCCTTCACGCAGGCGGCCGCCAACGCAAAGGCGGCGGCGGCGCCGAGCACGCAGAGGATGCCGCGGCGCTTGGCGCCGTCGAGGGAGGTTGTGATGCTCATTGGTCCGGCGTTCCGTCCCAGGCTAGGCGGCGGCGCAGCGCTTGGCCATCCCGCTCTGCCCCGCCGGGCGCAACGCGGCTATATTGCACGGATGAGCACCCGACCCGCCAAGGCCCCCCTGATCCCCGCCCACCCAAAGATCCAGGTGCTGGAGGATGAGGTGGTCTGGGCTGGCCGCTTCCCACTGCAACGGGTGAAGTTCCGCTTCACCCGGTTCGACGGCGCCGATTCCGGCGTGCTGACCTGGGAGCTGTGGCGCCGCAGCGGTGGCGTGGCGGTGCTGCCCTACGACCCCGCGCAGGATTCGGTGGCGCTGATCCAGCAGTTCCGCCTGCCGGCGCTGGCCGCCGGGCTGGACCCGATGATGACCGAATGCGCCGCCGGCCTGCTGGAGCCGGACGAAGACCCACTGGAGGCGGCGAAGCGCGAATGCGAGGAGGAGACCGGGCTGCGGCCTGACCGCTTCGAGAAGATCGGCGGCTTCATGCTGATGCAGGGCGGCTGCGACGAGGTCCTGCACATGTATGGCGCCCGCGTCACGCTGCCGGCTCCCGGGGAGGCCGGCACCTACGGATTGCAGAGCGAGCATGAAGACATCAAGGTGACGGTGCTGCCGGCCGAGCAGGCCTTCGCGCTGCTGGACGACGGCAAGGTGGAGAACGCGACGCTGGCTATCTGCCTGTACTGGCTGCGGACGCATCGCGCGCGGCTGCGGCGGGAATGGGCCTGAGCCGCCGCGGCCTGCACCGCTAAGCCGGTTTGCGGAATACGTCCTTCAGGCAGATCAGCCCGTCGCGGAAGCGATACAGCTCCACCCCCTCGCAATCCCGGGCCGGGCCGCCGTCGCGCGGCGTCTCGCGCATTCGGAAGGTCATCATCGTCAGGTCCGGCAGGTGGTGATAGGCCACGTCGGAAAAGCGCGCCTCGGCGCCGGCGCGCATCGCCGCCAGTTCGGCCGCTACCACGTCCCGGCCCTGCAGGCGGCGCGGCTGGCCGGCGGCATCCAACCCGGCCCAGGTGAAGTCCGGCGTCACCACCTGGTACAGCAGGTCTATATCGGCCTTGAACCAGGCCCGACCGAAACCGCGGAACAGCGCCTCCCGCGCCGCCAGATCACCCGCCTGCATCGCTGCCCTCCCCGGCTTGGCCAAGGCGGCAGCTTGCCCCGCCGCCGCCATTCGGGGAAAGTCCCCAGATGCCCACTGAACTCCTGTTCCGCGACGACGCCTATCTGCGCGCATGCACCGCCACCGTGCTGGCCGCCACGCCCGAGGGCGTGCTGCTGGATCGCACCATCTTCTACCCCCAGGGCGGCGGCCAACCCGGCGATACCGGCCGGCTGCGCTGGGCGGGCGGCGAGATGCCGATCGCCAATGCGGTGAAGGGCGAGGCCGATACCGTCCTCCATGTCCCCGCTCCCGACGCAACCCTGCCGCCGCCGGGTGCCGAGGTGACCGCCGAATTGGACTGGGACCGCCGCCACCGACACATGCGCATGCACAGCGCCATGCACCTGCTGTGCAGCCTGATCCCCGGCGCCGGCGTCACCGGCGGCCAGGTGGGCGCAGAACGGTCGCGCCTGGACTTCGACCTGGCGACCCCGCCGACGAAGGAAGCGCTGACCGAGGCCCTGAACGCGCTGGTCGCCGCAGACCATTCGCTCGGCCAACGCTGGATCACCGATGCCGAGCTCGACGAGAACCCAGCCCTGGTCCGCACCCTCAGCGTGCAGCCGCCGCGCGGCGCCGGCCAGGTGCGGCTGGTGCGAATCGGTGGGGACGCGGCGCCGGTGGACCTGCAACCCTGCGGCGGCACGCATGTCGCCCGCACCGGGGAGATCGGCCGGGTCGAAGTGACCAAGCTCGAAAACAAGGGCAAGCAGAACCGGCGCGTCTATCTCGTGCTGGCTGCCGGGGAGTAACCGCTACCATGAGCAACCTGGTTTCCACCGAATGGCTGGCCGCCAACCTGGGCAAGCCGGACCTGCTGGTGTTCGACACCACCAAGTACCTGCCGAACGAGCCCTTCGACGGCAAGGCGAAGTTTGCCGAGGCGCATATCCCTGGCGCCCGCTTCTTCGATATCGACGAAGTGGCGGACACCGAGAACCCGTTGCCGCACATGATCCCAACCGCGGCGCGCTTCGAGAAGCTGATGGCGGCGATGGGCATCTCCAACGCCTCGCGCTGCGTGTTCTACGACCAGAAGGGCCTGCAGAGCAGCGCCCGCGGCTGGTGGCTGATGCGGCTGTTCGGGCATGACAAGGCCAGCGTGCTGGATGGCGGCCTGCCCAAGTGGCAGCGCGAAGGCCGCGCCACCGAAGCCGGTACGCCGCCCGCCGCGAAGCCGGCGCAATTCGTCGCCGACTTCCGCAGCGAACGGGTCAAGGGCATCGGCGACGTCAAGGCCATCGTGGCCAGTGGCACCGCGCTGGTGCTGGACGCCCGCGCCAAGGGCCGCTTCGACGGCGCCGCGCCGGAACCGCGCCCCGGCCTGCCCAGCGGCCACATGCCCGGCGCCGAGAACGTGCCGTTCAACGAGCTGTTCAACCCCGATGGCACGATGAAGGAGCCGGCCGTGCTGCGCGCCCGCTTCAGCCGTGCCCGCGTGACGCCGGACAAGCCGGTGGTGACCAGCTGCGGCACCGGCGTCACCGCCTGCATCCTCACCCTCGGCCTGGTCCAGGCCGGCTTCCCCGAGGCCGCCGTCTATGACGGCAGCTGGACCGAATGGGCGTCCCGCCCCGAAACGCAGAAAGTGAACAGCTGAAATGGCCGATCCCAAGGACCCCAAGCACAGCTTCTCCACCCGCATGAGCCATGCGGGGCGGGCCGGCACGCATGTGCATGGCTTCGTCAACCCAGGCGTCCATCGCGGCAGCACCGTGCTGTTCCCCAACAGCCAAGCGCGCAAGGACGGCGCCAAGCACCGGTTCGAGCAGTTCCAGACCTACGGCACCCAGGGCGGGCCGACGCACTATGCGTTCGAGGACGTGATCGCCGAGATCGAGGGCGGCACCCGCGCGCTGATCGTCGGCACCGGCCTGGCCGCCGTGGCGGTGCCGCTGCTGGCCTATCTCAAGGCCGGCGACCACTGCCTGATGCTGGACAGCTGCTACGGCCCGGCCCGCAACATCTGCGAGAACCTGCTGAAGCAATGGGGCGTCGAGACCACCTACTACGACCCCTGCATCTCGCCGGCTGAACTGGCAAAGCTGTTCAAGCCGAACACCAAGGTGCTCTACACCGAAAGCCCCGGCTCCCACACCTTCGAGGTGCAGGACATCCCGGCGCTGGCCGAGGTGGCGCATGCCAAGGGCGCCAAGGTGCTGATGGACAACACCTGGGGCATCCACCATTTTATGCCCTTCACCAAGGGTGTCGATGTCAGCATCCAGGCGCTGACCAAGTATGTCGGCGGCCATTCGGACGTGCTGCTGGGCAGCGTCACGGTGAACAGCGAAGCGGACTGGCAGATCATCCGCAGCACCGGCTCCCTGCTCGGCCAGTTCGCCAGCCCGGATGACGTCTGGCTGGGCCTACGCGGCGTCCGCACCATGGCGGTGCGGCTGAAGCAGCAGATGGCGAGCGGCCTGGAAGTCGCCCGCTGGCTGGAAGCCCGGCCGGAGGTCAAGCAGGTGCTGCACCCCGCGCTGGAAAGCCACCCGCAGCACGCGCTGTGGAAGCGCGACTTCACCGGGGCGTGCAGCCTGTTCGGCGTGCTGTTCCAGCCGAAGTACAGCGTCGAGGATGTCATGCGCTTCATCGACAATCTGGCGTTGTTCGGCATCGGCGCCAGCTGGGGCGGCTATGAGAGCCTCTGCATCCTCACCACCGGCAATGTCACCCGCAGCGCCGGCACCGGCGAATTCGGCGGCACGGTGGCGCGGATACATATCGGCCTGGAAGACCCCAAGGACCTGATCGCCGACCTGACGCAGTCCCTGGCCAAGCTGGGCTGACCCAGCCTTCAGGCCGGGTGCGCCGCCAGCCAGTCCAGCAGCAGCCCGGTCACGACCTCGGGCTGCTGGTCGGGCGCGTAGTGGCCCACGCCCGGTAGCTCGACGAAGCGATAGGGCGCGGCGATGCAGGCGGCGGTGCCCTCGGCCGCCATGCGCCCCACCGTGTCGTCGGCATCGCCCCAGACGAACAGCGTCGGCACCTCGGTCGGCCCGATCGGCCGATGCACCACCCCGCGCGCCCGATACCAGGCCAGCGCCGCCGCCATGGCATCCGGGTTGCCGATGACGCCCAGGTGCTTTTCGGTCTGCGCCGGCGGAATGCCCTGCGCCGCATGGCGTACCCGCAGCCACTTCGCATCCTCCGCCAGCACCGTCGCCACCGCATCCGGCCCCAGGAAGGCCTGGTGGTGGCGTGAACGTCCCGGCTGCCCCGGGTCTTCCTTGAGCGCCCGCGCGAAGGCCAGCGGATGCGGGCGGGAGAACATGCTCAGCGAGGCCAGCCGCCCCGGCCATTGGCTGGCGATATCCCAGGACAGCGACCCCCCCCAATCATGCCCGACCAAGTGGAACCGCCGGCCGGGCGAGAATCGCTCCGCCAGCGCCATGGCGTCACCGATCAGCAGGTCGATGTCGTAGCGCGGAAAATCCATCGGATCCGGCCGCGCCCCCGGCGAATAGCCGCGCTGGTTCGGCGCCACCGCGCAAAACCCCGCAGCCGCCAGCGCTGGCAGTTGCGCGTCGAACAGGTGCCGCGACACGCCGAAGCCATGCAGCATCAGCACCAGCGGCCCCTTCGGGTCGCCGGCCACCGAGGCGTCGAACACCATCCCCGGCGCCAGCTCGATTCGCTGCGTTTCCACCATGATGCCACCCCATTTCCTGCCCATGCTTGCAGCCAAGCACCGGGGACGCGCGGGCTCAAGAATCGCTTCTTCATGAAGGTTTATGTTGCGTTGCAGCATGGCGCGCGCTCACATGATGCCTGAACAGGAGCTACCCATGTCGAACTTCGTGGTCATGCAGGTGCGCGAATACCGCCTGCACAAGATGGAGGTGATGGACCACGGCAAGGCCGGCTTCACCGTCACCATCATTCCGCCCGCCAACCGCGGCGGTGTCCCGCGCGCGGTGACGCGCGACAGCACCACCGTGACCCTGGCCGACGTGCTGAACCGCGCCAAGGCCGAGATCGACGTGGTGATGGGCCCGAAGCCCGCCTTCAAGCCGCGCGGCTTCGGCCGCTAGAGTCGGTCAGGCGCAGACAGAAGCGCCCGACAGACTCTACCTCATTGTTTTGTCCTGTGATTCACGTCTTTGGCGATTCCACCTGCGACGATCACACTCAAAAAACACCCTTCCCCGATCCCGCGCCGGATGCGCCGGGCGCAGGGCTGCCCCGGCATTCCGCGCCACCGCCGCGCCCGGGCTTCCGCTAGTCTTGTCGGAAAGCGACAAGGGGAATGTCCATGCAGCGGCTCGCCGCCCTCAGGCCCAGCCTGCCGATCCTGCTCGGCGCCGCGGTCATGCTCAGCCTGGCCATGGGGCTGCGCCAGAGCCTCGGCCTGTTCATGCAGCCGGCGGTGCGCGACCTCGGTATCCGTGTCAGCGACTTCACCCTGGCGATCGCCATCCAGAACCTGGCCTGGGGTTTCCTGCAGCCCTTCGCCGGTGCCATCGCGGAAAAGCGCGGCTTCGCCCCGGTGCTGATGGCGGGTGTGCTGCTGTTCATCGCCGGCCTCGGCGTCATGGCCGCGGCGCAGGGTACACTCGGCATCATCCTCGGCGCTGGCGTGCTGATCGGCCTGGCGTTGGCCTGCTGTGCCTCCGCCATGGCGATGGCGGTCGCCTCACGCTCCGCGCCGGCGGCGCTGCGCTCCACCGTGCTGGGGCTGGTCTCCGCCTTCGGCTCGCTCGGCGCCATGTTCTCGGCGCCCATCGGCCAGGCGCTTTCGGCCAATTTCGGCTGGCGCGCCGGGGTCATCGGCTTCACCGTGATTGCCCTGGCCATGATCCCCGCCGCCTGGTTCGCCGGCCGGGTGGACAAGGTGCCGTTGCCGGTGCTGCCGCGCGGCCAGGTTGAAGCTGCCTCGGCCATGGCCGTGACGAAGCAGGCGCTGGCGCACTGGCCCTTCATGGTGATGACCTGCGCCTACTTCATTTGCGGCCTGCAGCTGATGTTCCTCAGCACCCACCTGCCGAGCTACCTCGACCTTTGCGGCATGGACCCGATGCTCTCCGCCCAGGCGCTGGGCGTCATCGGCGGCTTCAACGTGCTGGGCAGCCTGTTCTTCGGCTGGGCCGGCGGGCGCTGGAACAAGGCGGGGCTGCTGGGCGGGCTGTACCTGGCACGCTCGGCGGCGCTGGCCTGGTACTTCATCACCCCGCCGACGCCCGAGGCCACGCTGGTCTTCGCCGCCATCATGGGCTTTTTGTGGCTGGGCGTGGCGCCACTGATCGCCGGGCTGACCGCGGAGATGTTCGGCCTGCGCTGGCAGGCCATGGTGCAAGGTCTGGCCTTCACCAGCCATCAGGTCGGCAGCTTCCTGGGTGCCTATGGCGCTGGTCTGCTGTTCGATGCCGCCGGCAACTACGACCTGGTCTGGCGCCTCGGCGTCGGCATGGGCCTGGTGGCGGGCAGCGTGCAGTTGCTGGCCACCCTGCCCCGCTGGCCAACCGCCCCGCTGAGGGCGGCGGCCTGACGCCTGCGATAGGCGCTGGGCGACGCCTTTCGGCTGGCGCGCCCCACGCTGCTGCAGCGCTTTACCGGCAGTCGGCCGCTGCCGCCGGGCCACCGCCGGGCAGCCGCATGGCCAGCAGGCGGCAAGCATTGCCACCGGCGGCCTGCCGTAGCTGCACCTCGGTCATCCCGCCGCGCGCCATGGCGTAGGTCAGCGCCGGCAGGCCGGCCACGTCGATCGGCGTTTCCACCGCGCCATCGAAGTCGGAGCCCAGCGCCAGATGGGCATGCGGGTCCAGCCGCGGATGCGCCGCCTTGAACGCCGGCTGCATCAGGGCGCGAGCCACCAGGCGCATCACCCGCATGATGTCCTCCACCCCGTTCGGGCCGACAGCCTCCGGCCAGAAGCCCACGCCGATCAGCCCGCCCTTGGCGGCCACGGCGCGCAACTCGTCATCGCTCAGGTTGCGCAGCCGGTAGCAAACCGCGGTGCAACCCTCCTGCACCCCGGTATGGGAGACCACCACCGGCTGGGCCAGCAGCGCCACCGCTTCCCGCAGCGTGGCCGAGGACGCATGCGCCAGGTCGATCACCATGCCCAGCCGCTCGGCCTCCAGCAGCGCCCAGCGGCCCTGTGGGGTCAGGCCGCGGCCGGTGCAACCCTCGCTGGCGCCTCCCAGTGCGTTGTCGAAGCGATGGGTCGGCGCGAAAACCCGGACCCCGAGGTCGAACAAATCCTTCACCTGGGCGCGCGTCGTCGCCTCGTCAGCGTTGTCCTCGCCGATCCAATGGGCCCCCTCCACGCCCAGCACGCCGCCGACCACCTTTTCCCCGGCGGCGCGGCGGGCCAGCAGGCGAGAGAGATCGGCGGCCGAGCGCACCACCATCAGCTCCGGCCCGGCATGGCCCGGCGCGCGGCTGCGCTGTTCCGCGTCCAGCAGCTTGCCGGCCTGGTCGAAGGCGCGGGCACGCAGGTCGAACCAGGCGCGCAGCGGCCGGCTTTCCAGCACGGTCAGCAGCCCCGCCAGGTTGCGGCTGGTGGCGTAGATGCAGTGGTCGATCGCTGGGTCCGGGTTCGGCATCTCGCGCGGAGTATCCGTCACCAGGGTGAAGACCTGCAGCCCGACGCCGCCCAGTTGCATGCGCGGCAGGTCGATATGCCCGCGTTCGGTCTGGACCAGCAGATCACGATCCCACAGCAGCGTGTCGGCGTGCAGGTCGGCGATGAACAGACTGCGATGCAGCGCCAGGTGGGCCGGTGGCACCGCCGCAAGCAAGGCCGGCTGCTGCCCCGTGGTGCTGTTCTGCCCCGGCTCGATCACGTAGTCCGCCACCAGGCTGCAGCCGGCCAGGACCAGTGCGAGAGCCGGTGCCAGCAGCCGCAGCTTTAGGGTAAGGACACCCTGAGGCAGGCCAAGGAGCGCGCCCTGGTTGGTCCCTTGGGTCGGGCGCTTGATCATGCGCGGTATTCCTCGGCTGGGTTGCCGGAACCTTGCACGCCCCCGGCGCAAAGGGAACCGCAACGGGCTTGCCTTCGGCCGCCACCGCCCGCAGGGTCGGCGCATGCCGCGCCTCGTCACCCTTCGCCTGCTGCAAATGCTGGTCACGCTGGTGCTGCTCTCGGCCGTGATCTGGTTGCTGATCGGGCTGATGCCCGGCGACCCCGCAGACTTGGCCATTGCCGCCGACCCGCGCCTGGGGCCGGAGGATGCCGCCCGGCTGCGCGCCCTGCACGGCCTGGACCGCCCCCTGAGCGAACGCTACCTGGCCTGGGCCAGTGCCATGCTGCAGGGCCAGTTCGGTTATTCCCGACTGTTTTCCCAACCGGTCACGGCGCTGCTGTGGCCGGCGCTCGGCTCCTCGCTGGCGCTGCTGGGGCTTTCGCTCGGGCTATCGGCTGGCATCGGCGTCGGGCTTGGGGTGCTGGCAGCGGCACGGCCGCGCTGCGCGCCCGCGGTCGATGCGCTGGCGATCCTCGCGCAATCCACGCCCAGCTTCTGGCTGGGGATGCTCCTGATCATCCTGTTCGCGGTGACGCTGGGCTGGCTGCCCGCCGGCGGGGCCGAGGGCTGGGCCAGCATGGTACTGCCGGTGGCGACGTTGACCGTGGTCAACCTGGCCGCCTATGCCCGCCACGCCGCCGCCGCCATGACGGAGGTTCTGGCCCTGCCCTACGTCACCACGGCGCGGGCCAAGGGGCTTTCGGCCGCTACGGTGCTGTGGCGCCACGCCTTCCCCAATGCCGCCCTGCCGCTGCTGACCGTGGCGGCGCTGGATGCCGGCAGCCTGGTCAGCGGCGCGCTGGTGACGGAGACGATCTTCGCCCGCCCCGGCATGGGCAAGCTGATCTACGACGCCATCATGGGCAACGACTACAACCTGGCCCTGCTGGCGCTGCTGCTGGCCGCCGCCGTCACCATGCTGGCAACCCTGGCGGCTGACCTGGCGCAGCGCTGGCTGGACCCGAGGCTTTCGCCATGACCGCCGCCCATCGCCTCCTGCATCGGTGGCGTGGGGTCGGGGTGGCGCTCTTTGGCCGCACCGCCATCGGCGCCACGCTGCTCGGGACCATGGCGCTGGCGGCCCTGCTGGCGCCGGCCCTGGCCGCGCTGCTTGGCCATGACGCGGATTTGCCGGACCTGTTCAACCGCTTCGCCGCGCCCAGCACGGCGCATCCCTTGGGCACCGACGACCTGGGGCGGGACATGCTGCTGCGGCTGCTCTACGGCGCCCGCGTCTCGCTGACCGTGGGGGTGGCGGTGGCGGTGGCGGCGACCGGGCTGGGCACCGCGCTCGGCCTGCTGGCGGCGTGGCGCGGCGGCTGGGTGGACGCGCTGCTGATGCGCCTGGCGGATGGGCTGCTTTCCCTGCCCGCGCTGCCGCTGCTGGTGGTGCTGGCGGCGGTGGACCCGGCGAAGCTGGGCTTCCCGCGCGGTGAGGCCAGCACCGACATCCTGCGGATCACCCTGCTCCTGACCCTGTTCGGCTGGGTTGGGGTGGCGCGGCTGTCCCGCGCGGCGGCGCTCAGCGAGATGGCCAAGGACTACGTGGCGGCTGCGCGCGTAAGTGGCGCCAGCGAGACCAGGCTGATGTGGCGGCACATCCTGCCAAACATCAGCGGGCCGATCGTGGTGGCGGCGACGCTCGCGGTGGCTGGGGCGATTTTGTCGGAAAGCACGTTGAGCTTCCTGGGCCTTGGCATCGCGCCGCCGGCCGCAAGCTGGGGCAACATGCTGTCAAACGCGCAGGAGCTGGTGTTCAGCGCGCCCCTGGGTGCGGTCTGGCCGGGGTTGGCGATACTGCTGACCGTCGCGGGCTGTTCATTGCTGGCCGATGGGCTGCGCCGCCGCGGCTGAGCACTTGCCACAGACGCCCTCGATCTCCACCGTTGCCCGCACGAGCGAGAACCCCGCCCGCGCCGCCGCCTTTTCCAGCGCATGGGCAACCGCGTGGTCGCTGATTTCCGCGGTGGCGCCACAGCGCTGGCAGATCAGGAATTGGTGGGGGTGGTCGTGCTCGGCCGGGCAGTCGCAATCGGCCGGGTGGTCCAGCGCATCGGCGCACCCCACAAAAGCGTTCAGCCGCTCGACCTTGTGGATCAGTCCCTGGTCCAGCAGGAAGTCCAGCGCCCGATACACCGTGGGCGGCGCCGCGCCAGCGCGTTCCGCCTTCAGCTTGTCCAGCAGGGCATAGGCGCCCACCGGCTGGTCGCTGCCCAGCACCAGCGCCAGCACCTGGCGGCGCAGTGCCGTCAGCTGCGCCCCCCGGCGGGCACACAGCGCCTCGGCGCGATCCAGCAATTCGGGCGTGGCCATGCTCTCGTCCTTTGCCGCCATCCCACCCTATATAGGCGCATGACCGTGTTCCAGAGCATTGCAGACCCCGCCGCCCGCAGCGCCTTCGCCGATGCCGTGCGCTTCGACGCCCGCGGCCTGGTGCCGGTGGTGGCCCAGCAGCACGACAGCGGCGAGGTGCTGATGCTGGCCTACATGAACCGCGAGTCGCTGCTGGAGACGCTGGAGACCGGCCGGGTCTGCTACTTCAGCCGCAGCCGCGGCGGGCTGTGGCGCAAGGGGGAGACCAGCGGCCAGCAGCAGCATCTGGTGGACCTGCGACTGGACTGCGACGGCGACACGCTGCTGGCCCTGGTGGACCAGCACGGCGTCGCCTGCCACACCGGCCGGCGCAACTGCTTCTTCGTGGGCCTGCGTGACGGCAAGCTGACGGAAATCGCCGCCCCGCTGATCTCGCCCGAGGAACTGTACCGCAAATGAAATCCCCAGTTCCAGTGACGGTGCTGACCGGCTTCCTCGGCGCCGGCAAGACCACGCTGCTGAACAAGCTGCTGAAGCGGCCTGAGCTGGCCGAGACCGCCGTGCTGGTGAACGAGTTCGGCGAAGTCGGCCTGGACCATCTGCTGGTGGAGAAGCTGGACGACGACACGGTGCTGCTGAACAGCGGCTGCCTTTGCTGCACGGTACGCGGCGACCTGGTGAAGGCGCTGCGCGAGCTGGCGCTGAAGATCGAGGCGGGCAAGGTCATCCGCCGCGTGGTGGTGGAGACCACCGGCCTGGCCGACCCGGCGCCGATCCTCCAGACCCTGATGAGCGATCCCCTCGTGCTGTACAGCTATCGGCTGGACGGCGTGGTGACGCTGGTTGATGCGGTGAACGCGCCGGCCACGCTGGACGCCCAGCCGGAAGCGGTGAAGCAGGTGGCCATGGCCGACCGGATCGTGGTGACGAAATCCGACCTGGCCAAGCCGGAGCAGATTTTTCCGTTATGGCAGCGGCTGCGCGCGCTGAACCCGGGCGCGCCGATGGTCAACATCCTGCATGGCGAGATCGAGCCGGACCAGCTGCTGAACTGCGGCCTGTACGACAGCACGCAGAAGCACCCGCAGGTGCAGAAGTGGCTGGACCATGAGGCGTTCCATTCCCGTGACCACCATCATGATCATGCGCACGACCCCAACCGGCATGACGCCCGCATCCACAGCTTCTGCCTGACCTTCGACGAGCCGCTACCCTGGGACGGCCTGGCCACCTGGCTGGAAGTGCTGGCCATGACCAAGGGCGAGAACCTGCTGCGGATGAAGGCCATCCTCAACCTGCAGGGCGAGGACCAGCCCATCGCTATCCACGCCGTGCAGCACCTGTTCCACCCACCCGTAAAACTGGCGGCCTGGCCGGAAGGCGATACGCGGCAGTCCCGCCTGGTCTTCATATTGCGGGACCTGGACCGGACCACGGTTGAGAACGGCCTGCGCGCCTTCGTCCAGGCCGCCGCGGAGGAAGCGAAGATCAGCGCCGGGCAAGCCTAGGTTTGACACCCCGCCTGCCCGCCAGCGATGTTCCGGGCGCGAAGCAGGAGCCGCGCCCACCATGCCGCTGACCATGCCCGAGGAGCTGTTGCTGCTGATGCTGGACGACGCGTCCGGCCGGCTGCTGGACCGCGCCATGCCCGCCGGCGACTACGCGCTGGCCGCCGCCGTGCTGTCGGAACTCGCCCTGGCCGGGCGGCTGGATAGCGACCCGCAGCGCCTCTACGTCACCAACCCCGCGCCAACCGGCGACCCGCTGCAGGACAGCGTCCTGGCACGCCTCGGCGGCATGCTGGAACAGCAGCAGACCCAGGGCTGGATCGAGACCTTGGCCATGGATGCGGCCGAGATGCGCGCCGCCTTGTTCGCCCGCCTGGTGGCAGCCGGCGTGCTGCGGCAGGAGGATAGCCGCTTCCTGTGGATGTTCGCCGAACGCCGCTACCCGCAGGTCAGCGGGCGCGAGGAGCGCGAGGTGAAGGCGCGGTTGCTCGGCGTGCTGTTCAACGACGATATTCCGGATACGCGGGACGTGATGCTGTTCGGCCTGGCGCGGGCGGCCAACCTGTTCACGGTGATCCTC
>CANBNK010000117.1 GCA_947371015.1 Acetobacteraceae bacterium
AAGGCACTGGGCACGCCGACGCTCATCGCCGACCAGGTGTTCCACGCCGCTGGCGTCACCGGTCCGCCCGTGGCGAACTGGCGGAGCCTGGACCTGGGCGCCACACACGGAGAGATGTTCCTGGGCGGCAAGCTGGCCGGGCATGGCCATGGCCGCGACCTGCTGGGCCACCCGCTGAACGCGCTGGCCTGGCTGGCCGGCTCCGGCGCCGCCGAGGTGTTCGGCGGGCTGAAGGCGGGCATGCTCGTCTGGCTGGGCAGCGTCACCCCGCCCTTCTGGCTGGACGGCCCGACCACGGTCGAGGCGCGCTTCGACACGCTGGGCAGCGCGACACTGGCCTTCGTTTAGCGCCTGGTCCGCGAAGGCGAGCCTGGCGCCGCCGGCCGCTACTCGGCGGCGGCGGCGTCCGGCAAGGGCTTGGTGCGGCGGTGCGTCACCATCCGCGCGTGCAGCGTATTGATGATGCCCGACCCGGTCTTGGTGAACAGGAAGGGCAGCAGCGCATGCGCGAAGCAGGCGAGGCTGCCGCGCAGCATGGCCCAGCCGAAGCTGCCGGCCACGGCCATGTGCTCCAGGTAGCTTTCACCGACCGAAGCCGGGTGTTCGGAAAAGGATAAGCGCGCCATCGCTGCACCGCCTTGCTTGCCAGAGCCGCAAGGTTAGCGAGGCTGCGGGGGTAAAGGGTTGCGTTGTTGGCGCGGCCGGCAGCGGGCGCGCAATACCCTTCCCCCATAGGGCACTTCCGGGCAATATTTTTGCCCATGGACGACATCGACCGCAAAATACTGGCCTGCCTGCAACAGGATGCCACGCTGCCGCTGGCCGAGGTCGCCACCCGTGTCGGTATCTCGTCGTCGCCCTGCTGGCGCCGCATCCAACGGCTGGAGGCCGCCGGCGTCATCCGCGCCCGGGTGGCGCTGTTGGATGCCGAGGCGATGCGCGTCGGCGTCACGGTCTTCGTCTCCATCCGGACGGACCGGCACAGCATGGAATGGGCGGAGACCTTCACCCGCGCCGTCTGCGCCCTGCCGGAGGTGGTGGAGTTGCACCGCATGAGCGGCAGCGTGGACTATCTGCTGCGCGTGGTGGTGCCGGACATCGCCGCCTATGACGCGGTCTATAAGCGGTTGATCGCGATCGCGGACCTGCGCGACGTGACCTCCTCCTTCTCGATGGAGCGGATCAAGTACACCACCGCCCTGCCGGTGAATTACGCGCCGTGACGTTCAACTATACCGACGCTTAACCGGTGCCGATGCATGGTGCCTTCGCCGCCCTGGTGGGTGGATCGTGCGATTTCGCCAGAACGGCGCTGGGGATGGGAAAGCCCATGCCAACCGCCGAGTGGAACACCTCCAACTGGAACACCCTCAACGACGATGTGCAGCTTGCACTGTCGCGTGAGGCCCTGCGCCGCGCCGCCGAGACCCTGGCCGAGCATGCCGAGTTGCTGGCGCTGGAAATGGAGCACGGCACGCTGAACGACCGCGGCGGGCCGGACGCGCTGCGGCTGTTCGCCGCCGTGGTCCGCACCACCAACGCCGACGCCTTCGGGCCGGTGGGGCATGCGTGATCGGCCAGCAAGCGCCGGCGCGGCATCCTTCCGCGTTAAGCGCCGGCGCTGGCATCCGTCGCTTTGGCTGACGCGGGCATAAGCCCGCGTCGTGCCGGAGGTACCCCTTTGGCGTGACAACCATTCGGCCTCTTGGTCCGAGAGCGGCCCGCGGGACGTAGCTTTGGGCGGCCGCCGCGGTCGCGGCCAGCGATTTGGTCGGGGCGACCGTCGCTTCCGCGCCGGCCGGGCCGCGATGGCGTTCGCTTCCCCGCCGTGCCGGCCAGGCGCGGCAGCCCCCGCGCTTGGCCGCTGAGGTCGGCGGCACGGCTTCCCATTCCCGGCCCTGCCGCAGACGCGCCCAGATTCGCCGCGCCCGACGCATCCGGCCCGGGCACGCAGCGGGGTTCCGCGCGTTCCGTGCTAGGTGAACACCATGGAAACCAAGCCACCCATCCCCCGCGCCGTCCTCGTTGGCATCCAGATGCCGGAGGTCGATGACGTCGCCCATGCTGCAAGCCTGGAAGAACTGGGCCGCCTGGTGAAGACGCTGGGCTATGAGGTTGTGGCCCAGTTGTCGCAGCGGCGCGAAGGCACCGGCGCCGGCTCCCTGCTCGGCACCGGCAAGCTGGCCGAACTGGCGGCCTTGACCGGCGGCAGCGGCGAGGTCGGCTCCATGGCGCCCACGCCGAAGTCCAAGGCGCGGGCTCGCTTCGAAGGCGCCGCCGCGGAAGCGCCGGCCTCGGCGCCGGATGCCGATGCCGGCCGCAAGCCCGAATACGTCATCGTTGACCACGAGCTTTCGCCCAGCCAGATCCGCAACCTGGAGCGCGCCACCGGCGCCGAGGTGCTGGACCGTACCGGCGTCATCGTCGAAATCTTCCACCGCCACGCCAATACCCGCGAAGCCAAGCTTCAGGTAGAAATGGCGCGGCTGAAATACGTCGCCCCCCGGCTGCGCGAATCCTCGGGCGGCGGTGGCCGGCAGCAGGGTGTCGGCGCTGGCGAAAGCCATCTCGACCTCGACCGCCGGAAAATCCGCGACCGCCTGGCCGAGCTGAAGGACCAGCTGGAAGCGGTGCAACGCGACAGCGACAACCGCCGCTCCGCCCGGCGGGACCAGCTGCGCGTGGCGTTGGTGGGCTACACCAATGCCGGCAAATCCTCCCTGATGCGGGCGCTGACCGGCAGCCAGGTGCTGGTGGAGGACAAGCTCTTCGCCACGCTGGACACCACCGTGCGGATTCTGCAGCCGGAGACGCGGCCGCGCGTGCTGGTCTCCGACACCGTCGGCTTCATCAAGCAGTTGCCGCATGACCTGGTCGCCTCCTTCCGCTCCACCCTGGCGGAAGCGCTGGAGGCGTCGCTGCTGCTGTTCGTGGTGGATGCCTCGGACCCGACCTATGAGGCGCAGCTGGAGGTCAGCCGCAGCGTATTGCGGGAGATCGGCGCCGATGCGGTGCCCTCTCGGCTGGTGCTGAACAAGCTGGACCGGGTGGATGCCGCTGGCCGCGCCGCGCTGGTGGAAAAGCATCCTGACGCCATCCTGCTCTCGGCCCATGCGCCGGAGGATGTGGCAGCGCTGCGGGAGACGATCATCGCCTTCTTCGAGGCCTCGATGGTCGAGGACGAGTTGGTGCTGCCCTATGCCAAGCAGGGGCTGATCGGCGACATCTATGAAAGCACCCGGGTGCTGGCCGAGGACTACAACGAGGCGGGCCGGGTGTTGCAGGTGCGCGGCCTGCCCGGCGCCATCGCCCGGCTGCGGCGCAGCCTGGCCGCGGCCTGAACGCTGCGCCGTACGCGTGAAGCGGGCGTCGGCGCCGCTGCTGGCACGGTGGTTCGAAGCGGCCCCGCGTCTCAGCCGTTGAGCCCGGCGCGCGGGCAGGCTATCGCTACGTCACGCCCGGTTAGCACAGCGGTAGTGCAGCGGTTTTGTAAACCGAAGGTCGGGGGTTCGATCCCCTCACCGGGCACCAAGACCAGGGCACCCCGCCCGGCCCGGAACCGCCGCATGAACCAGCCGACCGCCGACCTGTTCGAGACCATGCGGACCACCCGCAGCATGCGCCGGCTGAAGCCGGACCCGGTGCCGGACGACGTGCTGGCCCAGGTGCTGGAAGCCGGCACCTGCGCGCCCAGCGGCGGCAACATGCAGGGCTGGCGCTTCCTGGTCATCCGCGACCAGGCCATCAAGGACGCCGTCGCCCACTGGTACCGCCGCGGCTGGCATGAGGTGGTGGCGCCGCGCTATCGCAGCGGCGGCCCGGCCCCGGGCCAGTCACAGGAACAATTCGACCGCCTGCTGGCCGCCGCGGAGCACCTGGCGGACCACATCCACGAAGCTCCGGTCTGGATCGTGCCGTGTTCGGTCGGCGCCAATGTCAGCCGCAGCGCCGGCGCCAGCATCTACCCGGCGGTGCAGAACATGCTGCTGGCCTGCCGCGCGCTGGGCCTGGGTGCCACGCTGACCACGCTGTACCTGCTGCATGAACAGGAAGCCGAGGCGGCGATGGGCCTGCCGGCGGAGGCGCATTCCTTCGCCATATTGCCCATCGGCTGGCCGCGCGGAAAATTCGGCCCGGTGCGGCGTGCGCCGCTGGACCAGGTGGTCTATGCCGACCGCTGGGGCACCAGTTGGCAGCCCAAGGCCTGAGGAGACGGCGCCATGACGAAGCTTGCCCCGACGCTGGCGATGCTCGCGCTGCTGCCTGCGGCCGCCCTGGCGCAACAGCCCACGCCGCGCCCCGCCCCGCCCCGCCCCGCGCCGGCCGCCCCGGCCAACCCGCCGGCCCAGGCAACGGCCGCGCCGGAAGCCCTGCTGGCCGAGGAGCGCCCCTGGGCAGTCTCCTGCGCTGCCGCCCAGGCCGGCCAGCGCGACTGCCACATGACCGCGACGGTGGTGCTGCGGCAGAACAACGAAAGGCTGGCGCGCGTCATCCTGCGGCGCCAGCCGGAAACCCGCTCCCTGACCATGATCTTCCAGTTGCCGCATGGCGCCTGGCTGCCCGGCGGCGTGCAGTGGCAGGTGGATGAGGGTGAGGGCCAGCGCCTGCCGTTCAACACCAGCGACGCCGAGGGCCTCTACGCCGGCATCGCCGTGACCGACGACGTGCTGGGCACGCTGCGCCGCGGCACCACGCTGCGGCTGGCCGTGGTGGCCGCCGCGCAGCGCCAGGTGCTGAACATTCCGGTGGCGCTGGGGCGGATGAACGAAGCGTTTGGCGAGTTTGTCGCTCAGGAACGCGCTCGGTAGCACGAGAGCCGGTCGTCGCGCAGAAGCACGCGGTCCCGCACTCGCGCGGAAGCAAGCGGGCAGCACCGCACACCCTCTTGCCGGCCCCGGGTTTTCAGGCAGCCTATGGGCAACGCCCGCGGGTCGTTTAACCCGCACGGCCTGAAACCGCTGACCTGACCAGACGCCCCGGCGGCCACACCACGCGGCCCGGCCACGGGCTGCCCAGAATCGGAAACGCGCCATGAAACGCCTGCTTACCACCCTGCTGCTCGGCCTTGCCGCCGCCCTGCCCCAGCCCGCCAGCGCCGCCTGGCCAGAACGCCCGGTGACGCTGGTCATTCCCTTCGCCGGCGGCGCCGCGGCGGATGTCATGGCCCGCGCCATGCAGCCGCATCTGCAGGCCAGCTTCGGCCAGCCCGTCGTCATCCTGAACGTGCCCGGCGCCAGCGGCTCCATCGGCATCGACCGCATCGCCAAGGCGCCGCCGGATGGCTACATGGTGGTGCTGCCCGGCGATGCCGGCGTGGTGGTACGCCCCAGCATGCAGCCGCCGGTGCCCTACGACCCCCAGCGCGACCTGGCGCCCATCACCATGGTCGGCCGCACCCCCAACGTCATCACCATCTCGGCCCGGCTGCCCTATCGCAGCCTGGCCGAGCTGGTGGCCGACGCCCGTGCCCGCCCCGGGGCGCTCACTTACGCCCATGCCGGGCTTGGCACCTCGCAGCATATCGGCGCCGAGGTGCTGAAGCAGATGGGCAACCTGGACATCACCGGCGTGGCCTACCCGGTGTCCTCGCAGCAGCTGATGGACGTGATGGAAGCCCGGGTGACCATGCAGTTCGGCAACATCATCATCCAGACCCCGCGCCTGCGCGACGGCACGCTGCGCGCCCTGGCGGTCAGCGGCGCCACCCGCGCGCCCAGCCTGCCGGACGTGCCCACCGTGGCCGAGCAGGGTTTTCCGGGCTTCGACGTCACCGCCTGGTATGGGCTGTTCGCCCGCGCCGGCACCCCGCCCGAGGTGATCGCCCGGCTGCACCACGACTTCGTCGCCGCCATCGCGGTGCCGGAGGTCCGCGCCCGGCTGGTGGATCTGGGCGTGGAAGTGGTGGCCAATACCCCGGCCGAGTTCGCCACCGTGGTGGCCCGCGACATTCCGCGCATGCGGCAGGTACTGGAAAAGGCCGGCGCCATCGGGCCATAAGTCCCGGCCCATCTGGAACCCGCCATGCCTGAAAGCCCCCGGCTGACCCGCGACCTGGTGGTGGCTGCCTATGAGCTGCTGCTGGGCCGCCCGCCGGAAACCGAAGCCGCCATCCAGCACCAGCTGGAGGTGGAGGCGGCCGATGCCGCCGGGCTCGGCCTGCGCTTCATCCGTAGCCCGGAGTTCCGCCAGCGCTTCGCCGCGCTGACCGCGGACCTGCCCATCGCCGGCAAGGCGCAGCGCCAGGCGCCGCTGTTCCTTGGGGACCGGGTGCTGGCGGAAACCTGGCGCGGCGAGCGCATCTATCTTTCGCCGCAGGATTTGGACCTGACGCCCACGCTGCTGCAGCACGGCCGCTGGAAGCCGCGGGTGGAGGCGACGCTGGCCCGGCTGGTGCGCCATGGCCAATGGGTGGCGGATGTCGGCGCCAATGTCGGCCCGTTCACCCTGGCGCTGGCCGCCGCCGTCGGGCCGCAGGGGCTGGTGGACTGCTTCGAGCCGAATCCGCATCTGGCCCGGCTGCTGGGCGCCACGCTGCACGTGAACAGCCTGGGCGGCCATGTGACGCTGCACGCCCAGGCGGCGCTGGACCGCGGCGGCAGCGCCGGCTTTGCCATGGTGCCGGACCGGGCCGCCAGCGGCGCCCTGCTGCCGGCCAGCGCCCTGCATACGGAGCGCATGAGCGTCCCCGCGATCCGCCTGGATGAGGCGCTGGCGCAATGCCCGGCGCTGGACCTGCTGCGGATGGATATCGGCGGCTGCGAGCCCCTGGCGCTGCGCGGCGCCGAATCGCTGCTCGGCCGCTCGGCCGGGCTGATGATCCTGACCGCCTGGTCCATGGCCGCCATGCGCGGCCGGGCCGATGTGCCGGGGCTACTGGCCTGGCTGGCCGAACTCAAGTTCCGCGCCTGGTGGCTGAATGCCGCGGCCGAGCTGGAGCCGGTGAAGCTGGACGCCCTGCTGGCCATGCCGGATGGCGAGGTGCTGTTCAGCCGACAGGCGCCGGGCTGAGCGGCGGCGTTACAGGTCCACCTTGATACCGGCCGCCTTGATCAGCCGGTCCCACTTGGCCTGTTCGCGGGCCAGGATCGCGTCGCCGGCCTCCGGCGTGCTGGCGATGATATCGAACCCCAGCTCACGCAGCCGTGCCGCCGTCGCCGGGTCCCGTGCCGCGCCCACCGCGGCATCGTGCAGCCGGCGCACCGGGGCATCCGGCGTCGCCTTCGGCAGGCACAGCATGGCCCAGGTGTAGATGTCGTAGTCGGCCAGGCGCGGGTCGCTCTCCTTCATGCTCGGCACGTCGGGGTAGGCGGGCAGGCGCTCCGGCACCAGCACCGCCAGCAGCCGCAGCGTGCCGGCGCGGATATGCCCGGCGGCGGCCGGCAGGTCGGCGAATACCGCCTGCACCTGGCCGCCCAGCAGGTCCTGCAAGGCCGGGCTGGAGCCGCGATACGCCACGTGGGTCATGCGCGTGCCCATGAACAGGTCGTACATCGCGCCGCCCATGTGCAAGGGCGTGCCGCTGCCGCTGCTGCCGTAGTTCAGGCTGTTCGGCGGCGCGTTCGCCACCCAGCGATGGAACTCCGCCAGGGTCTTCGCCGGCGCATCCGCCCGCACCACCAGCACATAGGGCACCGTCGCCACCAGGGAGGCGACGCGCAGCGTGGCCGCGGGGTCGAACGGGCGTGGCTCCATGGTCAGCGGCGCCATCATGAAGCTGATGCTGCCCATCAGCGCGGTGTAGCCATCCGGCCGGGCCTGCACCACGGCGCGGGTGCCGATGACGCTGCCGGCGCCGGCCCGGTTCTCCACCACCACGGACTGGCCGAGCAGCTCCGTCATCTTCGGCACCACGATGCGCGCGGCGATATCCGGCGAGCCGCCGGGGGCGAAGGGGACGATCATGGCGATCGGGCGGTCGGGGTAGCTGCCCTGCGCCCCGGCCCCAAGCGGCAGCAGGGCGGCGGGCGCGGCCAGAACGGTGCGGCGGGAAAGGGTCATGGCGGTCCTCCGTTTGCGCGCAGCCTACAGCATGACGCGCCAAGGGGGGTATTCCGTCGGTTCGGCCGCGCGGGCTGGGTCATCGCCGCGACCCCGGCGGATCAGGAGCGCCGCTCACCGCCCGAGCGGCGAGACCCAGGGCGAGGTCGCCGGCGCCTTTGCCGGCGCTCCCTTGGCAGGATGGGATGGCTGCGCCCAGGGGTTCGGCGCCGCCGGGGCGTCCAGCGTCGGCCCGGCATCGCGCCCGCCGGCGTAGCGTACCAGCGCGGCGATGCGCGCTTCCAACGGCGGGTGGGTCGCCAGCAGGTTGCCACCCAGCGCTTCCGGCGGCGCGTCCAGCAGCATGGCCTGCATCGACCCGGGCAGGCCGGGCATCTCGGCATGGCCAGCCACCTTGCGCAGCGCCGAGATCATCGCATCCGGGTCCTGCGTCAGCTCCACGCTGCCGGCATCGGCGGAAAACTCCCGCGTGCGCGACAGCGCGAAGCGCAGCCCGATGGACAGCACATAGGCCAGCGCCGCCAGCACCAGCGCGATGATGATCAGCGCGCCGGCATTGCCACGGTCGCGGTCCCGCCGGCCGCCGCCCCAGCGCATGCCGCGGAACAGCAGCTCGGCCACCATGGAGATGATGCCGGCGAAGACCGCCGCGACCACGGCAGTGCGCGCGTCGCCATAGCGGATGTGGGACAGCTCATGCGCCAGCACGGCGGCCAGCTCGCGGTCGTCCAGCGCTTCGAGCAGGCCGCGCGTCACCGTCACCGCGCCCTTCTTCCGCGACAGCCCGGAGGCGAAGGCGTTGCGCTCCGGCGTCTCGATGATGGCCAGGCGCGGCATGGTCAGGCCACGGCTGATGCACAGAGTCTCAAGCGCGTTCCACAGCCGGGGCTCCTCGGCCCGCGTGACTTCCCGCGCGCCGGAAGCCAGGTCGATGATCTTCTGGTTGGCCAGGAAGGCGATACCGAACCACACCGCGCTGGCGGCCAGGGCCAGGGGCAGGATGCTCGGCAGCAGCTGCGCCGCCTGCACCAGCCCTTCCTCGATGCTGGCGCCCTGCCCGGCCACCGCCAGCAGCGCCAGCGCATAGCCGATGACGCAGAGCAGCAGCGGGAATCCGGCCAGCAGCAGCCCGGTCTTCCAGGCATTGTTCCAGATGAAGGTCCGCAGCCCGACGGCCTGCATGGTTCAACCTCCGAGGGGGGGCGGATTCACGCCGCCAGGTGCTCGGCCCAGCGGCCTGCGCCCCGCGGCGATCCGCCGGTATCCAAGGGCGCGCGGATTCACGCCGCCAGGTGCTCGGCCCAGCGGCCTGCGCCCCGCGGCGATCCGCACGCTAGAACTTCACCTGCGGCGCGGTGTTGATCGCGGCGCGCTCGCTCTCCGGCACCTCGAAGAAGCCGCGACTGGTAAAGCCCAGGCTGCCGGCGAAGAACACCGCCGGCACCGACTGGATGGCGGCGTTGTATTCCGCCACCGCGTTGTTGAAGAAGCGGCGGGCGGCGGCGATCTTATTCTCGATATCGCTCAACTCCGCCTGCAACTGCAGGAAGTTCTGGTTGGCCTTCAGGTCGGGATAGGCCTCGCTCAGCGCCAGCAGGCGGCCGAGCGCGGCGCCGAGCTGGCCTTCCGCCTGGGCCTGCGCCGCCGGGCCATTTGCACCCAGCGCGGTGTTGCGCGCGGCCACCACGGCTTCCAGCGTGCCGCGTTCATGCGCGGCATAGCCCTTCACGGTTTCCACCAGGTTCGGCACCAAGTCGTGCCGTAGCTTCAGCTGCACATCCACGTCCGACCAGGCCTGGCCGGTGACCTGCCGCAGCGAGACCATGCGGTTATAGACCACCACCAGCCACAACAGCAGCAGCACGACAACGCCGAGGACAACCCAGGCCATGGCAACAACTCCCCCTGCAAACGGCCGAAGACTACAGTGTGATCGTCGCAGGCGAAATCGCCGACGACGTGAATCACACGACAGAACAATGAGCTGGAGCCCGATCGGCTTCGGCGGAATCGCCGTAAGCCGTGAATCAATCTCTCCAACAACCAGCTTGGAGCGTGAGCGCTGCAGTCAGAAGCGATCACGCGCTAGCAGGCTGCGGACACTAGATTTTCGGCACCGGACGCCGCAACATTGATTCGCGGCGCCGACGCGGAGCGACAGGAAGTTTCAGGCAAAGGCCCGGACGGATTCCATTGCAACCTTTGTTGCCCTTCCGTGGTAGAATTTCCGCAGCCTGCTAGAGTCTGTCGGGCGCGTCTGTCCGCGCCTGGCAGACTCTAGCGCAGCCCGCGGCGGGCCGGCAGCAATTCCGAGGGCGCCGCGCCGGGCCTGATCCGCATTGGCCGGGTCGCCCACGCGGTGGAGCAGGCTCTTGCGCAACCGCGACAGCATGATCCACCTGGGCGGCGTCGCCGCAGCGGCGGGTCGGCGCGCCAGCTAAGGTTGGAGCAAAATACGGCAGCGTGGATCAGGGCCGGTGGCCTGCTAGGACCTGCTGCGGCCTTGCCAATCCGGCCAGCAGGGGTCGCGGACCGCAGCGAGCGACCCAATGCATTCGTCGGGATCGGACGCGCGCAGCGGCAGGACGCTACCGCCTGCCGCAGACTGTGGTCACCAGTTCGCACTGGGCCCGGCCGGAGCAGGCGGCCATGGCTGCGCGGCCGGCCTCGGCAGGGTCGGCGCCCTTGCCGTATTCCACCAGCGTTACCTGGAAAGTCCGCGGATCGGCGGTACGCATCAGCCCGGTGACGCGCCCGGCCTGGGAGGCGGCGACGCATTCACCAGGGCCGGCCTCGGCCAGCGGGCGGCAATGGGAGCCGGCGCGGGCGGCGCAGGCGCGTTCGGCCTCCATATGCGCCTGGTTGCGGTCATGCAGCCCCTGGCTGGTGCCCGTGGTGCCGTTCGGCGGCGTGGCGGCATAGATCACCGCCCAGGTGCCGCTGGTGGGCGCCGTGGCGACGGTGGTGCCCAAGGCCCGGCGCGGCGCGGCATTCATGCCGCGGGTAAAGTCGCTGCCGGCCTGGCAGCGGATCAGGCAGGCCTGCACAGCCGGCGGATTGGCCGCCAGTTCGCGCGCCGGCGCATTGCACTGCTGGCGGCAGGCGGGAGCGATGATGCGGGTTTGCGCCCATGCCGGGGCCGCCAATGGCACGGCGAGCAGGAGCAACAGCAGCATGGCAAGGCCGGGCCGAGGGATGGAGATACGGGTCACGGGAGGAGTCATGGCGCGTCAGCCTGCACAGGGCCAGCCGAGTTATGTCGCTTAGGGTTGAGGGAATCATAAGTTAACTCAGCCGTAAGCTTCGACGCTTGGCTTCCCCGCGGCTGGCCGAGGGTCACATCGGCAGCGTGGCCACCGCCAGCGCCCCGCCGCCGGGGCGGTTGCGCATGACCACGTCGCCGCCATGGGCGCGCAGGATGTTGCGGGCAATCGGCAGGCCCAGCCCGGCCCCACCCGTTTCGCGGCTGCGGCTTGGCTCCAGCCGGCGGAACGGCAGGAACACGTTCTCCAGCTCGGCCGGCGGAATGCCCGGGCCGTCATCCGCCACCTCCAGCCGCACCGGGTGGCCATTGCCGGCGGGGATCAGCCGCAGCCGTGCCGCCAGGCCATAGGCCAGCGCATTGCCCACCAGGTTGGCGATGGCACGCTTCAGCGCCACCGACCGCGCCTGCACCACCAGGCGTTCCGGGCCGGCGTAGTCGATCCGCTCGGCCAGCTCGGGATGGGCGTCGGCGGCGTCGTCCAGCACGGTGCGGCACAGCGCCACCAGGTCCAGCGCCACCGTGGGTTCGGCGGCGCTGTCGTCGCGGGCGAAGGCCAGGGTGGCGGCGATCATCGCCTCCATCTCCGCCAGGTCGGCCAGCATCTTCCGGCGCTGCTCGTCGTCGTCCATGAACTCGGCGCGCAGCCGCAGCCGGGTGATCGGCGTGCGCAGGTCGTGGCCGATCGCTGCCAGCAGTTGGGTCCGGTCGCCGACGAAGCGGCGGATGCGCTCCGCCATGGTGTTGAAGGCGGCGGCGGCGCGGACAATCTCGGTCGGGCCGCTTTCCGGCAAGGGCGGGGCGTTGACGTCGCGGCCCAGCCGATCGGCGGCATCGGCCAGGGCTCGCACCGGCAGGATCAGCCGCCGCACCGCCCACAGCGTCAGCGCCCCGGCGGTGAAGGTCATCACCGCGAAGGCCATCAGGAAGGTTTCGGAATGCCAGGGCCGCGGCGGTTGCAACCGCACCTGCAGGTTCAGCCATTGGCCATCCGCCAACCGCAGCGAGGCGCCCCATTCGCCCTGCCGCGGCCGCCCGGCCCAGTCGCCCATGTGCATCGGGCCATGCTCTCGCCTACCGGGTGGCCGGCCGAACTCTGCCGGCGGCAGCGGCGATGGCAGCAGCATCGGCGGCCCGGGCGGCCCGAGCGGGCCGACGCGCACCTCGCGCGGGCGGAACCTTACCGGCCCGGAGCCTTGCAGCCGGTCCAGCCGGAACAGCCGGATGATCGGCGGCGGCGGCGGCGGGCCGCCGGGCGGCACCAGCGCCTGCTCATCCAGACTGGCGGTCAGGCCGGGCGGCAGTTCTACATCGGCCAGCATCTGCGCCCGGCGTTCCGGCGGTGCAAGCGCCACGGTGTTCCACAGCCCGAAGGCGCGGGCGGAAATCTCCCGCGCCTGGGCGAAGCGCTGCAGGTCCAGCCGGTCCAGCGCGTGGATGGTCAGCCCTGCCGCCTGCACCAGGGTCAGCCCGAGCAGCAGCACCAGCGCGGTGCGCCCGGCCAGGCTGCCCGGCCACAGCCAGCACAGCGGCGGTGGCAGGCCCCGGCGCGCCGCGATTTCCGGACGCTCCGGGCGGGGCAGCGAATCCATGTCTCAGGCCTTTTCCACACGCGATTGCATCGCCGAGACCATTCGCTCACGCGATTGCATCGCTCAGGCCTTTTCCACCGTGGCGGCCAGCACGTAGCCGCCGCCGCGGACGGTCTTGATCAGGCTCGGGTTGCGGCCGTCATCCTCCAGCTTACGACGCAGGCGGGAGACGGCGACGTCGATCGCGCGGTCGAACGGCCCGGCCTGGCGGCCGCGCAGCAGGTCCATCAGCATGTCCCGCGTCAGCACCCGGTTGGCGCGCTCGACCATCACTTGCAGTAGTTCGTACTCGCCTCCGGTCAGCGGCACTTCCACACCATCCGGGTTCAGCAGCCGGCGCCGGGCCGGTTCCAGCAGCCATCCGCCGAAGCGGATGACCTTGGCCGGTGGCTCCTTCACCCCCGGCCCGCCCTCGCCCGAGGCCCGGCGCAGCACGGCGCGGATGCGCGCCAGCAACTCCCGCGGGTTGAACGGTTTTCCGAGATAGTCGTCGGCACCGAGTTCCAGCCCGACGATGCGGTCGGTCTCCTCCGCCATAGCGGTCAGCATCACGATCGGGGTATCGCCCTGGGTGCGGATCCAGCGGGCCACGTCCAGGCCGCTCTCTCCGGGCAGCATCAGGTCCAGCACCACCAGGTGGTAGCGGCCCAGCGGCCAGAGCTTGCGCGCCTCCTTGGCGTCGCGGGCAGCGGTGACGCGCATGCCCTGGCGCTCCAGGAACTTGGAGAGCAGGTCGCGGATTTCGCGGTCGTCGTCGACCACCAGGATATGCGGCACGGGTTCCATGCACTGTTACATAGCGCGTTCCCACGGCGCTGGGGCACGCGGTTGCGTTCCGTTGCAATTCGCCATGGCCGGCGACGCGAACCGGCAACATGGCGGGCGCATTACTCCACCTGTCAGCAAGTACCGGAGCCAGCCATGCAGTCGCATCACCCACACCACCGCTTTCATCACCGCGCCCGCCGCGCCGGCACCGCCGCGCTTGCCGCGCTGGCGCTGACCGCCTGGATCGCGCCGGCCATGGCGCAGCAAGCGCCGCCCGCCGCGCCGCCGGGCCAGGAAGCGCCCCGGGGGCCAATGGGGGGGGCAATGGGGGGTCCGATGGGCGGACCCGGGGGTCACATGGGTGGCCATGGCGGCGGCATGCATCACGGCCACCACCATGGCATGCGCGGCCCCTTCGGCGGCCTGTTCTTCCCGCGGGAGGACAAGGCCCTGACCGTGGCCGAGGTGCAGAAGATCGCCGAGGCCTTCCTGCTGTGGCAGGGGGAACGCAACTGGCGCGTGACCGAGGTGAAGGAAGCCGCCAACAACACGGTGGAATTCGCGCTGAGCACGCCCGAAGGCAGCGTCGTCGCCCGCTTCAGCGTGGACCGCAAGACCGGCCGGCCGCGCCGTATCGGTTGATCCAGCGGCCGATTGCATCGACCGCTGGATCAACCTTTTGGATGCCCTCAAACGCGTCATGCCGAAGGCATGCTTCAAGCATGACGCGCGCGCCCAAGGGCGCGACCGGCGGGCGCCGTTCGGCGCCTCAGCACGAGCCAAAGCCTCGTGCCGTTGGTATGACATGGTAAGGGGGCGTCATGGACGCCTCCTTCCCGCACCCACCTGCCTGGGCCCTGGCCGGCATCGCCGCGCTGGAGGCCCAGGACCCGCGCTTCGCCGGGGTGATCCCCGCCGCAGGGCCGCTACCCTGGCGCACCCGGATGCCCGGCTTTCCCGGCCTGCTGCGCGCCATCTGCGGCCAGCAGATCAGCAACCAGGCGGCCAATGCCATTTGGAGCCGGCTGCGCGCCCTGCCCGGCGCGCTGGACCCCGCCAGCCTGCTGCTGCTGGATGACGCCACGCTGTGCGGCGTGGCCGGGCTTTCGCGCCCGAAGGCGGCGCATGCCCGCTCGCTCGCCACCGCCTGCGTCGAGGGCCGGCTGGACTTCGCCGCGCTGCCCAGCCTGAGCGACGCCGAGGCGCTGGCGCATATCGCCGCGGTCAAGGGACTAGGGCCGTGGACCGCCTCGATCCACCTGCTGTTCGCCGAGCAGCGGCCCGACATCTTCCCGCCCGGCGACGTGGCGTTGGCGGCCAGCGCCGGGCATCTGCTGGGGCTGCCGGAGCGCCCCAGCTTCAAGGCGCTGACCGCGCTGGCCGAGGCATGGCAGCCCTGGCGGTCCGTCGCGGCGCGGCTGCTATGGCACCATTGGCGCTTCGTCACCGGCCGCCCAGCCGGGGAAGACGGGTAGCGCGCGCCGCCCGACGCCGGGGGTGACTGGCCGGGCGCTGCACGGCAGCGAAGCCGGCCGGCACCGCGGAACTGGTCAGGCTGGCCGGCGCCAATGTGGAACAGCGCCGGCCGCGCGGCCTCAGATCTTCAGGCTGCCCGCCTTGGCTGCCGCGTAGCGCTCACCGACCTTGGCCCAATCGACCACGTTCCACCACGCTTCCAGATAGGCCGGGCGGCGGTTCTGATACTTCAGGTAGTAGGCGTGTTCCCACACGTCGTTGCCGAACAGCACGTGCTGGCCGTCCATCAGCGGCGTGTCCTGGTTGGGCTTGCTGGCCAGCGCCAGCTTGCCGGCGCGGTCGGTGGTCACGAACACCCAGCCGCTGCCGAACACCCGCGCCCCGGCGCCGTTGAAATCCGCCTTCAGCTTGTCCAGCCCACCCAGGTCGCGCGTCACCGCCGCGGCCAGGTCGCCGGCCGGCGCGCCGCCCTTGCCGCCCATCACCTGCCAGAACATGGAGTGGTTGGCGTGGCCGCCGCCATTGTTGCGCAGCCCGGTGCGGATCGCCTCGGGCATCTCGCCCAGCTTGGCCAGAAGCTGTTCCAGCGGCATCGCGGCCACCTGGGCGTGGTCCTTCACCAGCGTGTTCAGGTTGCTGACATAAGCGGCGTGGTGCCGGCCATGGTGAATCTCCATGGTCAGCGCATCGATATGCGGCTCGTTCGCCCCGAAGGCGTAGGGCAGCGGCGACAGGGTGAAGGGGCCGGTTGGCGCGGCGGCCTGGGCCAACGCCCGGCGCGGCGCGGCGAAGACGGTGGCGGCGAGGCCGGCGGCGCCCAGCAGCGCGGCGCGGCGGTTCAAAATGGTCATGGCATTTCTCCCTTATCGGTGGCGAACAGATAGGCGGTCGCAGGCCGCATGACGGCCCCGAAGCGTCATCCTTCCCAGCTACCGTGTCTTCCGTCCAGCCGCAGCAGCCGAGGAGCGGCTGCCGATCCGCCACCGATGCCCCCCGGGCACAGGCCGAGTGCCTGATCGGCTTGGGCGGAATCGCCTTAAGCCGTGAATCAGTCTCTCAAACAACAAGGCTGGAGCGTCAGCGCTTCAGTCAGAAGCGATCAGGCTCTATGCCGGAAACACCAGGGCCTGGCCGGTATTCCAGCCCACCGCGCAGGCCTCCCCCAAGGCGGGCAGCCGCAGCCCCGTCGGCCGGCGGGCCAGCAACACCTGGCCGTTCGCCAGCGCCAGGGTCAGGCGCATCTGGCCACCCTGGAACACCGCCTCGCGCAGGGTTGCGGCCAGGGCGCCCTCGCCCATCGCCTCCGGCGCCACGGCGGCCACGGCCAGGCTTTCCGGCCGCAGCATCACCCGGCAGCGGGCGCCCGGCGGCAGCTCGGCGCCCAGCATGGCCTCCACCGTGCCGCCGCCATCCAGCGCCACGCGGCATTCGTCGTCGAAGACCTCGGCCACGGTGCCGGGCAGGAAGTTGGTCTCGCCGGTCAGGCTGGCCACCAGCGCCTCGGCCGGGCGGGCATAGGCTTCGCGCGGCGGCGCCAGTTGCAGCAGGCGGCCCTGATGCAGCACCGCGACCCGGTCGGCGGCGGTCAGCGCAGGGCCGGCATCGCTGCTTGCCAGCACCACGGCCGGCCCGAGTTGGCGCAGCAGCAGCGCCAGGGCCTCGGCTTCCGGCGCGGCCAGCTCGGCGAAGGGTTCCTCCAGCAGCAGCGCCACCGGCTGGGTCGCCAGCGCCCGGGCTATCGCCACGCGGCGCGCCTCGGCTGGCGCCAGCGTCGCCGCGGCGCGGCCGACCAGCGCATCCAGCTCCAGCGCGGCCAGTGCGCCGGCCACCCGCGCGGCCCGTTCGACCCGACGCAGGCGCAATGGCCAAGCGATGTTGGCCGCCACAGTGAGTCCCGGCAGCAGCCCCGGCGCGCGCAGCACCGTGCCCAGCCCACGCCGATGTGGCGCCAGGCCGGCCAGCGGCCGGTCGCCCAGGAAGGCCGCCCGCGCCGCCGCGCCGAAGCCGGCCAGGCCGTGCAGCAGGGGCGCCGCGTCCTCGCCCAGCAGCACCAGCACGTCGCTGGGCTGCAATGGCGGCCCGAGCCCTTCGATGCGCAGTTCCGCCATGTCCATGCCCCGTCCTTCGCCGCCGGCCGCGCACAAGTCAACGGCAGCCGACCCGCTCCAAACCGGAACCCGCCAGCGGCACCGGCGTTTGTCAGGCCGACCAATTGTGTTTGCGAAGG
>CANBNK010000118.1 GCA_947371015.1 Acetobacteraceae bacterium
AAGCACCTCAGCAATCCCCTGGTGTTCCGCTATTCCGCCATCACCTGGAACGCGCATCGCATCCACTACGACGCGGATTATTCGCGCGATGAAGAAGGCTACCCGCAGATCGTGCAGAATGGCGGCCTGACCATGCAGTTGCTGCTGGATGCCGCGGTGAAGAACGCGCCTGGCGCAAAGCTGGTCGGCCTCTCGGCGCGGCTGACCCGGCCGATCTATGTCGGGGACACCGTCACGCTGAACGGCCATGCGCTGAAGGACGGCCGCATGGATGTCTGGGTGGCGGACAGCCAGGGCATGCTCTGCGGCCAGATGGAACTGGACTTCTCGTAGTGCCACCAGCCGACGACGGAGCGCTGGAGGCGCAAGGCGTGCCAGCCCAACGCGGCCCGCTCGATGGCGTGCGAGTGATCGACCTCACCACCGTGGTGGTGGGGCCGATCTGCACGCGCACCCTGGCCGACCAAGGCGCCGATGTGGTGAAGGTGGAAGCCCCCGGCGGCGACATTTTGCGTTTTCTCGCCGCCGGTTCGCGCACGCCGGCGATGAGCGGCAAGTTCATCAACTTCAACCGCAACAAGCGCAGCGTCGGCCTGAACATCAAGCAGCCCGAGGGCCTGGCCGCGCTGAAGGCGCTGATCGCGGGCGCTGATATCTTCGTCAGCAACGTGCGGCCGGAAGCGTTGCTGCGCGCCGGGTTGGACCATGCCTCGCTCTCGGCCGCCAACCCGCGGCTGATCCATTGCAGCATCCTCGCCTTCGGTCGCGGCGGCCGGTACTACAACCGCCCCGCCTACGACCCCATCATCCAGTCGCTCTCGGGCGTCGCCGGCACCTTCCACCGCGCCATCGGTGAGCCGCGCTTCGTGCCGATGGTGATGACCGACCACACCACCGGCCTCATCGCCGCGCAGTCCATCGGCTTCGCGCTCTATCGGCGCGAGAAGACCGGCGTGGGCGAGGCCATCGACGTGCCGATGTTCGAGAACATGGCCAGCTTCGTCACCTCGGAACACCTCGGCGCCGCCACCTTCGACCCGCCGGAAGGCCCAACCGGCGACGCGCGTCTTCTCTCGCCGGACTATCGCCCGCTGCCGACGCTGGACGGCTACATCACGGTGGGGCCGAACAACAACGCCCAGGCTTTTGCGTTCTTCGCCGCCATCGGCAAGCCGGAGCTGAAGGACGACCCGCGCTTCAACACCGCCATCACCCGCACGCAGAACGCCGAAGCCTTCTTCAAGGTCCGCGTGGAGGGCCTGGCGCAGAAGACCACCGCCGAATGGCTGGAGATTTTCGCGGCCTGCGACGTGCCGGCGGCGCGGTACAACAGCATCGACGACCTGCTGGAAGACCCGCATCTGCTGGACACCGGCTTCTGGAATTTCGACGACCACCCGACCGAGGGCCGCATCCGCCGCACCAGCGTGGCCAACAAGTTCAGCGGCGGCATGCGGCAGGAAACCCTGCCCGCACCGCAGCTGGGCCGCGACACACGCTGCGTGCTGGCTGCCCTCGGCTACCCTGAGACACAGATCGAGGCGATGCTCGCCTCCGGCGCCGCTTTCGAAGGACTCTGAGATATGGCTGCTCCCAACTGGCGTTCCCTGTTGTTCGTGCCGGCGACGGCGGAGAAGTTCGTCGCCAAGGCGCATACCCGCGGCGCCGATGTCGTCATCCTGGATTTGGAAGACAGCATACCCCCCAGCGAAAAGCTGGCCGCGCGCGCCGCGTTGCCGGCGGCGGTGAAGACCGTGGGCCAGGCCGGCGGCGCCGTTTGCGTGCGCATCAACCGCCAGCTTGAACTGGCAGTGCCGGATATTGAGGCCGCCGTCATCCCCGGCGTCTCCGTGCTGATGCTGCCGAAGGTCATGGGCGCCGAGCACATCAAGCTTCTCAGCGAAGTGGTCGCGGTGCGCGAAGCCGCCATGGGCATTCCCGTCGGCCAGACCCGCTTCATCGCGCTGGTGGAAACCCCGGCGGCGCTGGCCAACCTCAACGCCATCGCCGCTGCCGACCCGCGCATGGCCGCCATGGGCGTCGGCAGCGAGGACCTGGCCACCGAGTTGGAAGCGGTGCCGGGCGCGGACGCGATGTACGTCTTTGCCATGATGAACATCGCCGCCTGCCGCGCCGCCGGCATCCTGCCGCTGGGCAGCGTCGGCGCCTTCGCCGATTTCTCCGACCTGGACGGCTATCGCACCAGCCTGCAGCGCTCGCGCAAGCTCGGCTTCGGCTGCGCCGCCTGCATCCACCCGCTGCACGTGCCGATCATCAACGAGGAATACGGTGCCTCCGCCGCCGAGGTGGACCGCGCCCGCCGGCTGATCGCCTGCTTCGAGGAAGCGCTGGCCAAGGGCCTCGGCGCCGTCGCCTTCGAAGGCGCGATGATCGACCTGCCGGTGGTGGACCGTGCCCGCAAGGTGCTTGCCCGCGCGCGGTGATCTCTGTCCCCGCGATTCAGACCTGTCGGCGCCAACGCCTCAGGTCATCGCGGTGATAATCCAGCCCGCGATTCAAACCTTTCGGCGCCAGCGCCTCAGGTCATCGCGGGCTAGACATACTTCTTCGCGCGCCAGGCCCTGGGGTTGTCGCTCGGCATCGCCAGGCCGGAGACGTCCAGCCCCAGATTCACCAGCATCTTCACCTGCTCTATCGCGCAGCGATAGCCTTCCAGCACCGGTGCCTCCCAGCCCAACGCATCCAGCCGGGCCTGCAGCACCGGCGCCAGCCAATACGCCGCCGAGCAGCCGATGATGAAGCATTCGGCGCCATCATTCTCAATGGCATCCACCGCCGCGGCGACGGCGGCCTCCACCATGTCGCTGCGCTCGCCGCGGTCGGACTTCGCCTTCTCGGCCGCCATCGGTCGGTCGTTCGGCAGCACCGGGCGCGGCAGCGGGTAGTTCAGGTTGCGGATCGACGCGCAGTTGGGCGCGAAGCCGTAATGCCGCACCAGCATCGCCATGTGCATGTTGTGCGCCTCTGAGATGTCCATCACCGTGAAGCGGTTGGCCAGCAGCCGCGCCAAGTGCATCTGCGCATGGGCGCAGCTGGTGACGGGGATGCGGAAGCGCCGGCCGATCTCGCGCGCTTCCTCAAAGCCCGGGTCGCCGCCGCCCAGCAGCACGATGGCGTTGTACTTCCCGCTCTCGCACGCCTTACGCACGATCTTCAGCCGGTTGACGCCGACGATGGCGAATTCCTCGCGCGTTTCCACCGGGTGGTTGCCATGCGTCGCCAGTGCGCCGTCGTGCAGGTCCCAGTCCACATCGGCCAGCAGATCGGCCACGCTGGCATGGTTCATCAGCCTGCCCTCCTTCGGCCCGCCATTCGGGCGCATGCCGTAATTGGCCTCCCCGGGCAGGGAGAAGGCGTTGATCAGCAGGAAGCGGTAGCGCGGCATGGCAAAGTCCCCCGGAATGTCGCCAGTGCAGGGCAGAATGCGCCGCAGTTCAAGCCGGCGTTCAGCTCTGGATCCGGACCGAGGCCGCTAACCGGGAAAGCAAATCGTTGGCAGGCGGGCGGTGCGGCGCGGCTGCAAGCAAGCGTCCATATCCGATTGTTCACGCCTGATTAATGCCTGTGCCATGGGCGCAAACCCAGGCGGAATAAGCCATTGGGCCGCGTGGTGGTCTCGGCGGAAGCTTGCCGGCAAGGGCGGCAACATGCTACCGAAGATTGGGCTAAAGCATGCATCTGCGCATGGCGGCCACTGCACCGAAGAACATCAGGAACAATGTGATGGACCTTCCGGTCGCCGCCAAATCCGCCGACAGCCGCCCGACTGACGCCACGCCGGATATCCACGGGCTGGCCGACAAGGCGAGCCCAGGCAGCATCCTGGGCTGGGCGCTGGACGGAGCGCGGCCCGGACATCGCCTGAGCCTGGAACTCTGCCTGGGCGATGAAGTGGTCGGCACCGGCGTGGCCGACAGGCCGCGCGCCGACCTGGAAGCCAACGGCATCGGCGACGGCCGGCATGCGTTTGAAATCGCGGTCCCTCCAGCACTGCTGCAACGGATGGGCGAGCTTCGCCTGTTCGGTCTTGCCGCCAATGGGACCAAGGTGCGCATCCCACTGCGCGCCCGGCGCCCGCCGCCGCCGCCAGCGGCTCCGGCACCCATTGTCGCACCGGGGATGACGCAGGAGGAAGGCGCCAGCTTGAAGGCCGAACTGGACGCCCTGGCGAAGCGCCTGAACGAGATGCCGGGCGCCAAGGCGCTGCATGCCGTGCAGGCGCAGCAGGCCGCCCTGGCAAATCAGCTGCGCGGTATCTCTGCAACGCTGGACCAGCGCCTGGCTGGCCTGGCCAGCCGCGAGCAGCTGGCCGAGACCAGGACGGCGCAGGAAGCGCTGGTTGGCCGCCAGGACGCAGCGACCGACCGCGTCGTGACGCTGGAGAACTGGATCGCGCGGCTCGAACAGCAGGTGGATGCAATCGCCACCAACGCCAAGACGCCATCGGCTACGCCGGCACGCGTGGATATCTGGCAGAAAGTGCTACTTGGTACATTCGCTGGCGCCCTGGTGGGCGCGCTGGCAACAAGCCTGATCCTGCGGCTGCTTTAGCGCTGCGGCACAGCCGCCGCGGGGTTCAGGCCACCAGCAGTTGCGCGTCGGCGAAGCCGGCGAACATGTAGCCGGCGCCACGCACGGTCTTGATGGCTTTTTCCTGGTTGGCGCCCAGCTTGCGCCGAAGCCGCAGCACCAGATTATCCACCGTGCGGTCCTCGGCCCGGAAGCTGCGGCGGAACACCGTGGCCGAAATGTCGTCACGGGAAACCGGCACGCCGTCGGCTTCCACCAGCAGGCGCAGCAGGTCGAACTCAGCGGTTGTCAGATCGCACTCGGTGCCATTGGGCCGCAGCAGGCGGCGGTGCTGCGGTTGCAGCTTCCAGCCTCGGCTTGGTGGCGGCGACGCGATGACAGGCGCCACATGCATCGGCGCCATCAATTCCGGCGGCCACTCGGAGCGACGCAGCACGGCGCGGATACGGGCCAGGATGGCACGCATGGGCAAGCTGCGCTCAATGAAGTCGTCGGCACCGGCTTCCAAGGTCACGATATGGCTGGTGTCGTCGGGTGCGGTTGACAGCACGATGCAGGGCACGCGCGACAGATCGCGCAGGCGCCGCACCACCGGCAGCATGCTGCCACCCACGCCAACCTCACCAAGTACCACCAGCCGAGGTGGATGCTGCTGCAACAGAGCGAACAGCGCGGGAAGGTCGGGTATCAGCACAGCCTGCAAGCCCTGGTTGGCCAGATAGCCAACCAGTTCTTCACCATAGTGGATATCCTGTTCGACGATGCTCAACCCAATCCGTCGCATTACGCCCTCATGGTCTGCCGCGAGAAACCCTCGACATCGATTGCGCTACAACCCAGCAAAATCCGGGCCTTGCCATGGAGTGATCGAACCCGGACGCAGCGAGACGGCTACGTTGAGGTTTCGTCACTATCCCATTGTATGGCATCGCTTCCTGAAAATTGCATTACGTTACAGCCGATCTCAAAATCAGAACGAATTCAAGGCAGCAGGGGTAACTTCGGCGGCAGTCGGTTGTTGGTTACCGCATCCACAAGCGCCAAGTGCTGCGGCAAGCAGATTGTATTGAGGTCGTATCGGGACTGCACCGTGCGGCGTGCCTGCAGCCGCATCTCGCGGTAATCGGCCGGTTTTTCCAGCGCGTGGATCATCGCGGCGGCGATTTCATCCGCGTTGAAGAAGTCCACCAGGACGCCGTTTTCGCCGTGGCGAATGACTTCCTGCACCGGTGCGGTTGCTGAACCTATGAGCAGGCATCCACTCGCCATGGCCTCGAGCATCGACCACGACAGCACGAACGGGTAGGTCAAATAAACGTGAGCTGCGGATACGCTGTACAGCGCCTGCAATTCCGTGTGCGGAATTTTGCCGGTGAAGTGGATGCGGCTGAGGTCCAGTTGCCCTTCCAGTTCCGCAAGCAACTTCACCCGCCAGCTCGCCGCACCCTGCGGCTTGCTGCCGTAGTGTGGGTCGTCGCCGCCCACCACCACCACCTGGGCGTTGGGCCGCGCCCGCAGCACCGCCGGCAGCGCCTGCATGAAGGTGTGAAAGCCGCGGTAGGGCTCCAGCCCCCGACCGATGAAGGTCACCACCTCGTCGCCCGGCGCCAGCACCCGGCCATCCGCCAGGGTAAACCGTGCCGAGGGGTCCGGCTTGATCAGGGTGGTATCCACCCCTTCATGCACGGCGGAAATCCGCGGCCGCGCCCAATCCGGGAACCGCGAACGCTGCCATTCCGTTGGCGTCTGGCCCCAGTCTGCGGTTTGCAGGGAAAGCAGGTGCGTGGTGTTCAGCGTCCGCACCCGGCACGCCTCATCCACACTGACCGGCTGGCCAGGCGGGTCGAAGCCGACATCGGCGCCGCTCGAATGATAGTAGAACTCAAAGTAGAACAGCGTCCGCGCCGCTGGCCAGATATCGCGCAGGTATAGCCCTTCACCCCAACCGGGGTGGCAGCAGATCAGGTCCGGGTTGAAGCCGCGCTGTTGCAGCGTCAGCGCGGCCCGCGCAACGGTCTGGGCGCGACGGACCGCGGCCTCGAACCGCTTGATGTACCGATGCGTGTCCTTGCCGGCTGGCTCGGGCGCCTTGTAGCGCACGTGCTGCACGCCCGGCAGGGCGTCGCCGGGGTTCTCGCCCAGCCCGACCACCTGGTAGCCCGGCCGCGCCGCCAGCGCCGGCGCGATGTGCCGGTATTGGCCCGGGAAGTTCTGGTGGACGAACAGGACCTTCATCGCGCGTTGGCGCTCGCCTCGCTGCGGGTGGTGCCGACCCGCTGGGCCAGCGCCGCGGCCATGAACTCGTCCAGGCCGCCGTCCAGCACCGCGGCGGGGTTGCCGCTTTCCAGATTGGTGCGCAGGTCCTTCACCAACTGGTACGGTTGCAGGACGTAGTTGCGGATCTGGTGGCCCCAGCCGATATCGGTCTTGCCGGCTTCGATGCCCGCGCTGATCGCCTCGCGCTTGCGCAGTTCCAACTCGTAAAGCCGCGCCTTCAACATGTTCATGGCAATGGCGCGGTTCTTGTGCTGGCTGCGGTCCTGGGTGGAGGCCGCGATCACGCCGGTTGGAATATGGGTGAAGCGGACGCCCGATTCGGTCTTGTTGACGTGCTGGCCGCCAGCGCCGGAAGCGCGGAAGGTATCAGTCCTGATATCGGCCGGATTGATCTCGATCTCGATCTTGTCGTCCACCACCGGATAGACATAGACGCTGGCGAAGCTGGTCTGCCGCTTGTCGTTGCCGCCGAACGGGCTGATCCGCACCAGCCGGTGCACACCGGTTTCGGTCTTGGCCCAGCCAAAGGCGTTCGGCCCGCTGATCTGCAGCGTGGCGGATTTGATCCCGGCTTCCTCGCCCTCGCTCTGTTCGGTGAGCGTGGCCTTGTAGCCGCGACGTTCCGCCCAGCGCTGGTACATCCGCAACAGCATCTCGGCCCAATCCTGGGCCTCGGTACCGCCGGCGCCGGCGTTGACTTCAAGGTAGGCGTCGTTGGCATCGGCCTCGCCCGAGAGCAGGCTCTCGATCTCGCGGCGCTTGGCTTCATCGGCCAGGGAGACAAGGTCGGCAACCGCGGCATCCGCCGTGTCGGCGTCGCCCTCGGCTTCGGCCAGTTCCACCAGCTCAAGCGCGTCCCGCACCGCGGCTTCCAGCTTGTGGACGCCGTCGATCTGGTCGGCCAGCCGGCCGCGCTCACGCATCAGCGTGTTGGCGGTGGTGGCATCATTCCACAGGCTTGGGTCTTCCGCCTTAGCGTTCAGCTCATCCAGGCGGCGGGTTGCGGCATCCCAGTCAAAGATGCCTCCTTAGCAGGGACACCGAAGCGGTGATCTGCTCATTCAGTTGTTCAGCATCTGCGCGCATAGGTTTGCAGGTAGGGGATTGGGGCGCGGGAAGCAAGCGTGCGAGGCTACCGGCATGACCGATGCCGCCCATGATTTCGCCGCCCATGTCGCCGCCACGCGCTTCCACCACCTGCCTCCGGCGGTGGTAGCCCGCGCCAAGGTGTTCCTGCTCGATACCCTGGGCGTGGCCATAGCCGGCAGCACCGCCCAGGGCGCCACCGAGGCCTTGGCCACCGCCCGCGGCTGGGGCGAAGGCAGCGGCGCCGCCGTGCTGGGGACTACGGCGCGGCTGCCGGCGCCGCAGGCGGTGCTGGTCAACGCCTTCCAGATCCACTGCCAGGAATATGACTGCCTGCACGAAGGCGCCGTGCTGCACGCCCTGGCCACGCTGTTGCCGGTGCTGCTGGCCGAGGCCGAGCGCCGCCCCGTCTCAGGCCAGGCGCTGCTGACCGCGCTGGCGGTGGGCGTGGATGTCTCCTGCGGCCTGGGCCTGGCGGCGAAGCAGGGGCTGCGTTTCTTCCGTCCGGCCACGTCAGGCGGCTTCGGCGCCGTCGCTGGCCTGGCCAGCCTGCGCGGCTTCGATACCGCCCGGACGCTGACAGCCTTCGGCCTGCACTACGGCCAGGTCAGCGGCACCATGCAGCCGCACATCGAAGGCAGCCCGGTGCTTCCCTTGCAGGTCGGCGTCAACGCCCGCGCCGCCTGGTGCGCCTGCGACCTGGCGGAAGCCGGGCTGGCTGGGCTGAGCGACGTGTTCGAAGGCCGCTTCGGCTACTTGCCGATGTTCGAGGGCGAATGGGACCTGGCACCGGTGCTGGCCGGGCTGGGCCGCCGTTGGCTGGTCGCGGAACTCAGCCACAAGCCCTTCCCCAGCGGCCGGGCGACCCATGGCGGGGTGGAGGGCGTGATGGCGCTGCGCGCCGCCCACGGGTTCGGCGCTGATGACGTGGCCGAGGTGGTGGTACACGGCCCACCATTGATCAACCGCCTGGTCAACCGGCCGCTGCCGGCCGCGCCCAGCGCCAACTGGGCCCGGCTGTGCATGCCCTATGTCCTGGCCAAGCTGCTGCAACATGGCGAGGTGGACCTGGCCCATTTTCGCGGCGAAGAGTTGACCGACCCCGCCACCCACGCCCTGGCCGCCCGCATCCGCATGGCCGAGGACGGCAACCCCGACCCCAACGCCCTGGCGCCGCAGCGCGTGGAGGTCCGGCTACGCGACGGCCGCTTGCTGGAACACGCGATCCTGGAAATGCTGGCCAACCCGAACCGCCCGCTGACCGAAGCGCAGCATCTCACAAAGTTCCGCCGCTGCCTCACCTTCGCCGCCACGCCACAACAGCTAGGCGAGGCGCTCATCGACGCCGTCGCGAGCATCGAGGCCGCGACCGACATGGCCGCCGCCCTGCGTCTCGCTCAGTAAAGCCCGCCCAGCCCGGTATCCACGCTGGCGGCCGTGCCGCCCTGGGTGGCTTCCTCGGTCGGCGGCACCGCGCTGTTCTCCGTGCCGGGGCGGAAGGCTTCCAGGATCGTCTGGCCCGCATCCGTCGTCATCCGCACCAGCGCCACGCCGGGCGGGGCGCGGAACGGCACGGGTGGGCTGCCGCGCAGCGCCGCTTCCAATATGTCGCGGAAGATCGGCGCCGCGTTGCCGCCGCCGGTTTCGTTGTTGCCCAGCGTTCGCGGCTCGTCGAAGCCCATCCACACCGCAATGACGATATCCGGCGTGAAGCCGACGAACCAGTTGTCCACGTAGTCATTGGTGGTGCCGGTCTTGCCGGCCACCGGGCGGTTCAGCCCGCGCCCGGCACCGGTGCCGGTGCCGCGCTGCACCGCGCCCTGCAGCAGGTTGGTGATCTGATAGGCCGAGATCGCGTCGGTGATCTGCCGGCGCTCGTCGGTCAGCCGCGGCGGCTGCAGCGGTTCGCCGGCCTCGCAGCCCAGGCAGCGCCGCGTCTCGCTGCGCCACACCACCTTGCCCAACTGGTCCTGCACGCTGTCGATGAAGGTCGGCGCCACCTGGCGCCCGCCATTGACGAAGCTGGCATAGGCCGCCGCCTGGCGCAGCACCGTGGTCTCGCCGGAGCCCAGCGACATCGCCAGATAGGGCGGCATGTTCGGGATAACGCCGAAGCGCCCGGCGGTCTCGCTGACCTTGTCCATGCCCACCTGCTGGGCGATGCGGATCGTCACCAGGTTCAGCGAGCGTTCCAGCGCGCCCCGCATGGTGAAGTATTGGTTGGACAGCGTGTCGCCGTAGTTGCCGGGGCGCCACGGCCCCTGCGGCGTCATGATCTCGATCGGCCCGTCCAGGTAGCGCTGGTTCGGCGGAATGCCCTGCTCCAGCGCGGTCAGATAGACGAAGGGCTTGAAGGACGACCCTGGCTGCCGCATCGCCTGGGTGGCGCGGTTGAACTGGCTGCGCTCAAAACTCCAGCCGCCGGCCATGGCCAGAACGCGGCCAGTGGCGGGGTCCAGCGCCACCACGGCGCCTTCCACGACCGGTACCTGGCGCAGCGCCAGCCGTTCCGGCCGTGCCGCGGTGTTGCGGCCCTGGGCAGCGGCGGCGGGCAGCATGTCCACCAGCACCACCTCCCCCACCGCGACCACGTCGCCCAGCTTGCGCGGCGGGGCGCCGAGGCGGCCACCCTCCAGCGCCCGGCGGGCCCAGCTCACATCCTCCAGGAACAGGGTCTGGCTGCGGGCCACCAGCGTGGCGCGGAACTCCGGCCGCTCCACCCAGGCCAGCTTGGCGGTGCGGTCGGTGACTTCCTGCACCACCGCCAGCTTCCACTGCGGCAGCGCGCCGGGCGGCCGGGCCACGGCTTCCAGCTGCGCCATCCAGTCGGCGGCAGTCGGGTTGATCCGGCCGACCGGGCCGCGCCAGCCACCGCGCCGGCGGTCATAGGCAAGCAGGCCGTTATGCAGGGAGGCTTCGGCCGCCGCCTGCAGGGCCGGGTCCAGGCTGGTGCGCACCACCAGCCCGCCCATCTGGGTCTGCTCGGGGCCGAAGCGATTGAGCAGTTCGCGCCGCACTTCCTCGGTGAAGTGCTGGCCCACCGCCACCATGTCCGGCCGGCGCACCGGGCGGGGGACCAGCGGCTCGGCCTTGGCCGTGCGCGCCTCGGCGGCGGTGATGATGCCGTCCTCAGCCATCCGGTCCACCACCGAGTCCCGCCGCGACTTGGCGGCCTCGGGGTAGCGCAGCGGATTGTAGTTGTTCGGCGCCTTGGGCAGCCCGCCCAGGAAGGCCGCCTCGGCAATGCTGAGTTCGTCCAGGCTTTTGTTGAAATAGGCCTGGGCGGCGGCGGCCACGCCATAGGCCTGGGCGCCGAGGAATATCTCGTTCAGGTACAGCTCAAGGATACGCTCCTTGCTCAGTGCCTGCTCCAGCCGGGTCGCCAGAATCGCCTCGCGCAGCTTGCGCGTCATGGTGCGGTCGTTGCCGACCAGCATGTTCTTGGCGACCTGCTGTGTGATGGTGCTGGCACCCGCCATGCGCCGGCCGGAACCATAGGATTCCACGTTGGTGATCACGGCCCGCAGGATGCCGATGGGGTCGACGCCGTGGTGTTCCCAGAACCGCTGGTCCTCGGAGCTGACAAAAGCCTGTTGCACCCGGCGCGGAATGGCTTCCAGCGGCACGAAGACCCGGCGTTCATTCGCCAGTTCCGCCATCAGCTTGCTGTCGGCGGCGTAGATCCGGCTCATCTGCGGCGGCTGGTAGTCGGCCAGCCAGCGATAGTCCGGCAGGTCGCCGGCGACGCTCTGGTACAGCCCCCAGGCGGCAACGCTGCCACCGACCACGCCGACCGCCACCAGGATCAGCAACATCCGCAGGATGCCGAAGCCGCGGAAGCGCCGGCGCGGCTTCGGCGCCGGCGGCTCGCGCGGCGGCCCCTCGCCCCCACCGGGCGGCGGCGGCGGGGCGCCCCGGTCGCGCATGTCCCGGCGCATGGCGCTGCGCATCCAGTCACGAAAGGCCATATGCTGCGCCTGGCGCTGCGGCGTCACCCGCAGGCGGCGGGGGGCCTCATCGTCATGAATTTCGGGGATATGGGCGCCCATCGGCCGGCGCGGCGGGCGCGGGGCCATGGGCTGGTCGGCACGGAGGTCGGGCGGGGACATGGGGCCTACATTACACCGGCTGGCGAGCCTGGGCGATGACAACGCACCGCATATGAGTTGCGCGTGGTGGTTTTAAGGCAAGCCCGCGCCGGGCGCGGCCCCAACCAACGAGGCCTGCTGCTGCCGGGCCAGATAGCCATGCACCGCCTGCACCAGCGCTGCCGCCAGCCGCGCCCGATGCGCCGGCTTGCCCAGCGCCTCCTCATCCTGCGGATGGCTCAGGAAGCCCAGTTCCACCAGGGCGGCAGGCACGTCCGGCGCCTTCAGCACCACGAATCCGGCGCGGCGATGGCTGTGCGGCAGCATCGCCGTCTCGTCGTCCAGCGCCGCCACCACCAGCCGGGCCAGCCGCTCGCTGCCCGCCCGGGTTTCCTGCCGCATCAGGCTGAACAATATGGAGAGCACTTCCGGCGGCACGCTGGGCAGCCGCAGGCCGCCGGCCTTGTCGGCCAGGTTTTCCTGCTTCGCCAGCGCGGCGGCCAGCGCGTCGGAGGCGGTCTCGCCCAGGGTATAGACACTGGCGCCACGAGCCAGCCGGGCGCTTTCCGGCGGCGCGCTGTCGGCATGGATGGAGAGGAACAGCGCCGCCTGGTGACGCCGCGCCACCTCCACCCGCTGGGCCAGGGGGATGAACACGTCGCGCGACCGGGTCAGCCCGACCCGGCACAGGCCGGCGGCCTCCAACTGGCGCTTCAACTCATGCGCCACCGCCAGGGTGATGCGCTTTTCGTGCGTGCCATGGGCGCCGATGGCGCCGGGGTCTCGCCCGCCATGGCCGGGGTCCAGGATCACCAGCGGCAGGCTGGCGGTCTGCCGCCGTGCCGGCTCGGGCGAATGGGCCAGCCGCCCCGCCGCCGCCATGCGGGCGAAGGCCGGACCGCCGCCGGGGCGAAGGTCCAGCATCAGCAGATTGTCGCGGCTTTGCACCCGCGGGGTAGCGATGGGGCCAGTGAGCAGCAGCGTCAGCCGGGTCCCATGGCGGGTGTTGGACACGCGCAGGCTGGTGACGCAGCCGGCCCCGGCCAGGGCGGTGGCGCCACGCCAGGCGCCGCGCGGCAGGTCCAGCAGCAGGGCGGGTGGCTCGGCCTGAGCGGCAAGTTCCCAGGGCACGTTGCCTTCCAGCCCCAGCGCCAGCCTGGTCCGATGGCCTTCCTGGGTCAGCGTGGCTCGGCTGACACCGGCGGCCCGGGCTGCACCCGATGCCAGCAGGCCGGCGGCGCCGAGCAGCAGCATGCGGCGCCCAGCCCCTAGACGGAGCGACTCCGGCCCACACGAAGGTGGGCGATGATCGCGGTCCCCGGTCCCCACGGCCTGGACAATGTCCCCTGCTGGCAGCCTCCCCCGAGGCAGCCGCGGCCTGCATATCACGCCGCCGCACAGGCTTACCACGCAAAGTTGAGGGACTGCTTCAGGCACAATCGCCAGCCAGCGGATTGTCTTGTGGAAATCCGCAAGCCCGGCGTATGGTGATCTGCCCCGGCGGCGCCCGCTGCCGGTGGAGGTTCAGGGTGATCGCCCCTTTTCGGCCCGAGGGCCGGCGGGGCCTTCGGCGGCAGAGCCTGGCATGGGTGTCTTCAGCGGCACCACGCTTCGCCAGGCCCGACCGGATTGCCCCCCTTCGCCATTGCGGGACCGGACGCGCCACGGACCATTCGGCTCACCCGCCCCTGAATCCCAGGTGGGTGGCCCGGTTGCAGCGTGACGGAACGCCGCCCTGCCCGCAGCCTGGCTGCCGGGCCGGTTGGGGCATGCACCCAGGGTGCGCCGTGCGCGCGATGCGGCACAGGCGCCCCGACGAGAGCAGGACGGATCGCCGCCTTTCGGTGCCGCGCTGCCCGCTCTCGGCCCATGCCACGCGTTTTCGCCGCAGGCGCGCCCGTTCGCGCCGCGGCGCGGAGCCAATGCTTCGATGACCAAGCGTATGTTGATCGACGCATCCCACAACGAGGAAACTCGCGTGGTGGTGCTGGATGGCAACCGGCTGGAGGAATTCGACCTCGAAGCCGCCAACCGATTGCCACTCAAGGGCAATATCTACCTGGCCAAGGTGGTCCGGGTTGAACCCAGCCTGCAGGCGGCCTTCGTGGAGTATGGCGGCAACCGCCATGGCTTCCTGGCCTTCAGCGAAATCCACCCGGATTACTACCAGATCCCGGTGGCCGACCGGCAGCGCCTGCTGGACATGCAGGCCGCCGACGCCCGGGATGAGGAAGACGAGGACGACGACGATGTGGGCGCCGATTACGCGGCGCGCCAGAACATCGCCGTCCCCGACGAACCCGGCCATGCTGGCGAACAGCCAGGGGAGGCCGATCTCGGCGCCGCCCTGGTCGAATCCGCCACTGAAGCGGCCCAGTCCGAAGGGCTCGCTGCCGACGACGTGGTGAGCGAGGCCAATGCCGCCGAGGCGCTGCCCGCCGAAGCCGCCGCCACCGCTGCCGCGGACCCGGCGCCGGAATCCGCGGCTGAAGCCCAGCCGCTGCAACTGGCGTCGGAACAGGTTGTCGCCGAAGCAGCGCCCGCCGATGGCCATGACACCATCGCCAGCGCCGAGGCCACGTCGGTTGACGTGATCGACGACGAGGCAGCCGCGCCCGAAGCGGCCGGCGCCTACGATGCCGAGGATCACGGCGACGACCAGGAGGAAGCGGCCCCTCCGCCCGAGACCATCGGCGGCGAAGGCCCCGAGGAAAGCGACGGCGAAGGCCGCAGTGAACGCCGTATCCCGCCGCGCTTCCTGCGCCACTACAAGATCCAGGAAGTCATCCGCCGCCGCCAGATCATGCTGGTGCAGGTGGTCAAGGAAGAACGCGGCTCCAAGGGTGCCGCGCTGACCACCTACATCTCCATGGCCGGCCGCTTCAGCGTGCTGATGCCGAACAGCCCGCGCGGCGGCGGCGTGTCCCGCAAGATCACCTCGGGCGCCGACCGCAAGCGACTGCGCGAAGTGATCGACGAACTGCACCTGCCGCAGGGCATGAGCATCATCGTACGCACCGCCGGCGCCCAGCGCCCCAAGCCGGAAATCCGCCGCGACTGCGAATACCTGCTGCGGCTGTGGGACAACATCCGTGAGCGGACGATGCAGTCTGCCGCGCCGGCGCTGATCTATGAGGAAGCCGACCTCATCAAGCGCAGCATCCGCGACACCTTCAGCCGCGACGTCGAGGAAATCCACATCGACGGCGAGCTGGCCTACAAGGATGCGCGCGAGTTCATGCGCATGCTGATGCCGCAGCATGTCCGCAAGATCCAGCTCTACCGCGACCCCGGCATGCCGCTATTCGCCCGCCACCAGGTGGAAGCGCAGCTGGACGCGATGCATTCGCCGACGGTGCAGCTGAAGTCCGGCGGCTACCTGGTCATCAACCAGACCGAGGCGCTGGTCGCCATCGATGTGAACTCGGGCCGCTCGACGCGCGAGCGCCACATCGAGGACACCGCGCTGCGCACCAACCTGGAGGCCGCCGAAGAAATCGGCCGCCAGCTGCGTCTGCGCGACCTGGCCGGGTTGATCGTGGTCGATTTCATCGACATGGAGTCGAACCGCAACGACGCCATGGTCGAGCGCAAGATGAAGGACGCGCTGCGGCATGACCGCGCGCGCATCCAGCTTGGCCGCATCAGCCATTTCGGCCTGCTGGAGATGTCGCGCCAGCGGCTTCGCCCTTCGCTGGCCGAGACCACCTTCGTCACCTGCCCGCATTGCCAGGGCCGTGGGCAGGTCCGCAGCATCGAGAACAGCGCGCTGCACGTGCTGCGCGCGATCGAGGAGGAAGGCGGCAAGCGCCGCGCCGCCGAGATCCTGGTGCATGTCCACAGCACCGTTGCGCTGTACCTGCTCAATCGCAAGCGCGAGAAGCTGGCACAAATCGAAACGCGCTTCGGCATGGCCGTGCTGTTCGAACCCGACGACACGCTGCTGGCGCCGGCGCTGCGGATCGACCGTGTCCGCGCCGCCGACCCCAACCGGGTGCCGGAGGAACGCCACGCGCTGCGCATGGACTACGCGCCGGAAGTTGAGGTCGAGGACGACCTGCCGGAAGCCGAGGTCGAGGACGAGCCGGAAGAGGCCGAGGCCGCCCCGCCGCGTCCGGCCAATGGCGCTGCGCCGGAAGGCACTGACGCCGCTGCCGCCGCTGCGGCGGAAGCCGAGGCCGAAGGTCGTCGCCGCAAGCGTCGTCGCCGCCGCCGTGGTGGCAAGCGCGAGGATGACAGCCCGCTGAACGGTGCCGCCGAAGGTGAAGGCGACAGCGAAGGCGATGCCGACGCGGAAGGCGACGCCGAGGGCGAGGAAGCCGAAGCCGCTGCCGAGCCGCATGACGCGCTGGAAGCCGAACTGGTCGCCGCCGCGGAGGCTGCTGAAGCCGCGCCGGCCGAGGCTGATGGCGACGGCCGCGACAGCCGTGGCCGCCGCCGCCGGGGCCGCCGTGGTGGCCGTGGCCGCCGCGAGGATGGTGCCCCGGGTGCCGAAGGCGTGACCGCCGAGGAGGAACCGGCCGAGGCCGAGGCCGCCCCGATGCTGGTGGCGGAACGTGCGCCGGCGCCTCGCCAGCCGCGCGCTCCTGCCCAGCCGCGCTACCAAGGGCCGACCCCGGCCGACCCCTTCGCCGGCCAGGTGGACGACATCTTCGCCGCGATGGAAGCCGCCGAGCGTGCCGCCGAGGAGGCCGCCACGCGGCCCTACCGCCAGGCGCCACAGCCGGTGATGGAAGCCGTGCCGGAGCCAGAGGCAATGCCGCTGGCAACGCCGGAGCCGGTGGCCGAGGTGGCGCCGATGGCCGAAGCGGCGCCCGCGCCGATGGACGAAGCGGCGCCCGCGCCGATGGCCGAGCCCGCCCCGGTGGCCGAGGTTGCCGCCGCGCCGGAACCCGCCCCCGTGCCGACACCCGAGCCGCCGGCCGCCGTGCCGG
>CANBNK010000119.1 GCA_947371015.1 Acetobacteraceae bacterium
TGAGCGTGGAGGAGAGCACCGGCCTGTTGGATTGGCTGTTCGCGCATCAGGTTAAGCCGGAATATACCTGCCGCTTCAGCTGGGAGCCGGGCAGCATTGCCTTCTGGGACAACCGCTGCGCGCAGCACAACCCGGTCAATGACTACCACGGTCACAAGCGGCTGCTGCACCGGGTGACGCTGGCCGGCGATACGCCGGCCTGAATGGCGGCATTGCTCGCTGGGGCGAGTGATCCGCGCCGCCGACGATACGCCCGCTTACGCCAGCACCAGCAACCCCCGCGCCAACGCCTCGACATCCTGCGCCGCCGGGCAGCCGGGGTGGCGAGTCAGCAGCGGCGTCTGCCGGCGGATACTCTCCGGCACCTTAGGGTCCCGCCGGATTACCCCGGCCAGCGCCACGCCGGCGCCCAAAAAGCCCTCGCAGGCGCGGTTCAGCGTGGCCCAGGTGCGCTCCCCGCTGGTGTGGTCCTGCGCCTGATTCACCACCAGCCGCGCATCGGCGCCCGGTGCGTCGCGGCGATGCAGCTTCAGCACCGCATAGGCGTCGGTCAGGCTGGTCGGCTCGTCGGTCGCCACCACCAGCAGGGTTTCCGCCGTTGCCGCCAGCCGGCGCACCGCCGGGTCCAACCCGGCGCCCAAATCCAGCACCACCAGCGGCCAGCCCATCCGCGCTTCGTCCAGCGCCACCAGCAGCCGGTTCAACCCGGCGCCGTCCAGCGCCGCCAGCGCGCCGCTGCCGCTGCGCCCGGGCAATACGTCAAAGCCCGCCGGATGCGCCACGGCGGCCTCGGCCACCGTGCAGCGGCCGCCCAGCACGTCGGCCAGGTCGCGCTTCGGGTCCAGCCCCAGTTGCACGTCGGCATTGGCCAGGCCGAAATCGCCATCCACCAGCAGCACACGCTCGCCTTCGCGCGCCAGCGCCTGGCTCAGCGTAATGGCCAGCCAGGTCTTGCCCACCCCCCCCTTGCCGGAGGCGATGGCGATGATGCGTCCGCTCACTGCGCGCTCTCCCTGCGGCCTTCAAGGCAGGCCGCCAGCCATTGCGGCGACATTTCTGCAAGTCCATCGGCCGCGCCTGGCCCCACCCCGGCCGAGGTAAACGCCAGCCCACCCGCCGCCGCCGCCAGCACGCCGCCCAGCCGCCGCGCCAGGTCCAGCCTGGTCGGCAACAGGTGGCGCGCCCCCAGCGCGGTGAAGGCCTGCGCCAGCTCGGCGCTTTCGCACACGTCCAGCCCAGCCGGCAGCACCAGCACCATCTCGGCATCCACCGCGCGGGCCAGCGCATGCACTTCGGTCGCCTGGGCGCTGTCGAACGGGTCGCAGCCCGCGGTGTCGATCAGCACCGGTTGGCCCGGCTGCCGATGCGCCATCGCCTTGCCCAGCGTGCCCGGCCCCGGCGCCACCGCCAGCGTCAGCCCAAGCAGGCGGGTATAGGCGGCCAGCTGCTCCACCGCGCCGGCGCGCGCGCCATCCGTGGTGATGACCAGCGGCGCCATCCCGGCCATGACGGCGCGAGTCGCCAGCTTGGCGCAGCTGACGGTCTTGCCGGCGCCAGGCGGTCCCGCCAGCAGCAGCGGCTTGTGCGGGCTGATCGGCATTTCCGCGAAGTTCAGCATCGCCCCCAGGCGTTCGGCCAGCACGCCATCGGCCAGTTCCTCGGCCATGGAGGGCGGCATGTTGTGCCGTTGCAGCAGCGCCAGCCGCCCGGCGCGTTCCGCCGCCACCGCCGCCGCGGGGCGTATCGCGGCCGAGGGCACCGGCGGGATCAGGATGGGATCGGCTGGCTCCAGCGCGGCGGTGACTTCCGTCTCGCCGGCGACGCGACGGCTGCCGAGGATGACCGCTTCCTCGCCCAGTTCGGCGCGGACCATTGCCATCGCTTCGGCCATGTTGGATGCGCGGAAGAGCCTGAGCCTCATGCCGCGACCCTAGGGGTTGATAGTTTACAGACTCCCCACGGAGCGGATGCGCGCGCGAGCATGTATCTCCTGTTGCGCCAAAACAACCGTGGATGGACGGAACCGCTCGACGATGGCGCGGACGTGGTTGCGGATGCCACCGGAGCAGACCAGCACCGGCGACTCGCCGGCATTCGCCGCGGCGTCCAGCGTGTCGCGCAGCCGGTGCATGAACTCCTGCAGGCGCGAGGGCGCCATCGCCAACTGCCGGTCTTCCGGTGGCCCCGCCAGGCTTTCGGCGAAGGCCAGCTCCCAGTCGCTGGACAGCGCGATGATCGGCACGTAGCCGGCCGGTCCCTTCGCCGCCTCGGAAAGCTGCCGCGCCAGCCGCGTGCGCACCACCGCGAGCATTGCAGGCAGGCTGCGCTGGCCGCCGGCCACGGCTTCCTGGACACCTTCCAGAATGGTCGGCAGGTCGCGGATGGAAACGCGTTCCGCCAGCAGGGATTGCAGCAGCCGTTGCAGCCCGCCCAGCGTCACCTGCTGCGGCACCAGGTCGGTCACCAGCTTCTGCTGCTCGGCGCCCAACTCATCCAGCAGCTTCTGCGTCTCGGCGAAACTCAGCAGCTCCGACATGTTCTCCCGCACCAACTCGGTCAGGTGCGTCGCCACCACGCCGGGGCAATCCACTACGGTGCAGCCGCGGGCCAGAGCCTCCTCACGCAGCGCTTCGTCCACCCACAGCGCGGGCAGGCCGAACGTCGGCTCCGTCGTGCGTTCGCCCAGCATGGTCGGCGCATTGCCGCTGGGGTCGATCGCCAGCAGCTTCGGCGGCCGCAACGTGCCCCGCCCGGCCTCGATCTCCTTGACCCGCAGCACGTAGGTGTCGGGCGGCAGCTCCATGTTGTCCTGGATGCGCACGCTGGGCAGCACGAAGCCCATCTCCTGCGCCATGCTCCGCCGCAGCGCTTTTATTTGTTCGGTCAGCTTCGGGGCATCGCCGGCCGCCAACGAGAGCAACCCGTAGCCCAGTTCCAGCCGCAGCAGATCCATCCGCAGCGTGTCGGAGATCGGCGGCTCGCCCGGCTCCGGCAGCGGCGCGGGCGGCGCATGCATCACCAGCCGCTCCTCCTTGCGCTTGTACCAGGCGGCGCCCCCGGCGATGCCGGCCAGCGCCAGGAATGGCAACAGCGGCATACCCGGCAGCAGCGCCAGCACCACCGCCATGCCGGCGGCCAGCGCCAGCGGCTTCCAGCCACCGCCCAGCTGCCGCAGCATCGCCTTGTCGACGGTGCCTTCGCCATTGCCCTTGGTGACGACGATACCCGCCGCGACCGAGATCACCAGCGCAGGTATCTGGCTGACCAGGCCATCGCCCACCGTCAGCGCGGTGAAGGTGGTGGCCGCCTCGGCAAAGCTCATGCCGTTGCGGGCAATGCCGATGGCCAGCCCGCCGATCAGGTTGATGAAGGTGATGATCAGCCCGGCAATCGCATCGCCGCGGACGAACTTGGCGGCACCATCCATGGCGCCATGGAAGGCGCTTTCCTGCTCCAGCTCGCTGCGCCGCTTGCGCGCGGCATTCTCGTCGATCAGCCCGGCCGAAAGGTCGGCGTCGATCGCCATTTGCTTGCCGGGCATCGCGTCCAGGCTGAAGCGCGCGGCGACTTCCGCGATGCGCCCGCTGCCCTTGGTGATGACCATGAAATTGATGACGAGCAGGATGGCGAAGACGATGAGGCCGACGACGACGTCGCCTCCCATCAGGAATCCCCCAAAAGCCTGCACCACATGCCCGGCGGCCTGCTGGCCCTCATGCCCATGCGTCAGGATGATGCGCGTGGTCGCCACGTTCAGCGACAGCCGCAACAGCGTGGTCAGCAGCAGCACTTGCGGGAAGCTGGTGAAGTCCAGCGGCCGTTCCAGGAACAGCGACACCATGAGGATCAGCACCGCCATGGTGATCGACAGCGCCAGCCCGATATCCAGCAGCATCGCCGGCAGCGGCACCACCAGCACCGCCAGCAGCATGGTCACGCCCAGCGCCAGCGCCACGTCGCTGCCGGGCTTGGCGCGCGTCAGCCAGGCGGGCAGGGCGAAGCCGTTCATGTGCTATCGCGGCTCAGGGCTGGCGGCGCAGCGCGAAGCCGCGATAGCCGTGTTTCTGGTAGACATTTTACCCCTCCGGGCGATGCCGCCCTGCGTGGAAATGCTCTACGCACCCTGCGCGTAGAATCCCGGCGGCAGCATGCCGGGCACGCCTGGCACCGGCACGCCCTGGGCGCGATAGTCGTGCAGCTTGTTGCGCAGCGTGCGGATGGAAATGCCCAGGATTTCCGCCGCCCGCGTGCGGTTGCCGAGGCAATGCGTCAGCGTCTCCAGGATCAGGTCGCGCTCCACCACCTCCATCTTCTGCCCGACCAGCTGCGCCACCGGCTTCAGCGCGTTGGCCGGCGCACCGGCAACCGGCGCCGTGTGGGCTGCGGGTTCCGCGCTCGGCGCAGTGCCCGGCACGTCCGGCAGCTCAATTGCCTCGGCGCCGATCAACTCGCCCTGCGCCAGCAGCACCGCGCGATGCATGGTGTTCTCCATTTCCCGCACATTGCCGGGCCAGCTGTGCTGCGCCAGCTTCAGCCGCGCCTCGCCATTCAGGCCGCGCTTCGGCACGCCATTCGCCTTGGCGAAGCGCGTGGCGAAGTGCTCGGCCAGCAGCTGGATATCGCCCGGCCTTTCGCGCAGCGGCGGAATCCGCAGCGTGATGACATTGAGCCGGAAGTACAGGTCTTCCCGGAACCGCCCGGCCCGCACTTCGCCCGCCAGGTCGCGGTTGGTCGCCGCCAGGATGCGGCAGTTCACCTTCACCGGGGCGTTGCCGCCCAGCTTGTCCACTTCCTTTTCCTGCAACGCCCGCAGCAGTTTTGCTTGTAGCCGCGGGTCCATCTCGCCGATCTCGTCCAGCAGCAGCGTGCCGCCCTCGGCCTGCTCGAACTTGCCCTTGCGCGCGGCGACGGCGCCGGAAAACGCGCCCTTCTCATGCCCGAACAACTCGCTTTCCATCAGCGTCTCCGGCAGCGCCGCGCAGTTCAGCGCCACGAAGGGGCCCGTAGCGCGCTTGCTCAGCTTGTGGATGTGCCGCGCCAGCACCTCCTTGCCGGTGCCGCTCTCACCGGTGATCAGGATGCTCGCCTCCGCCCGCGCAATCTGCGCCGCGCGTTCCAGCACGGCGGCCATGGCGGGGTCGGCATGCACCGGGCCTTCCGGCTCCCCGGCCACCGCCTGCAACAGCGCCACGATCAAATCCGCATCCGCCGGCAAGGGCAGGAACTCCCGCGCCCCCGCACGAATGGCGCGCACCGCCGCCGCCGCATCCGCATTGCGGCCGCAGGCAATCACCGGGCAGTGGATGCGCTCCTCCACCAGCTGCGCCACCAGCCAGCCGACATCATGCGCCAACTCGCACAGCGCCAGGTCGGCGCCATCCACCCGCAGCCGCACCATGGCGGAGGCGACACCATCCGCATGCATCAGCCGCGCGCCGCGCACCTGCGCCATGCGCGCCGCCTGGCCCAACTCGCCGCCGAGCGAGCCGATGACGAGGACGCGGGTCATCCCATGCGGTCCGCTTTGACGATTTCCGTCATGGTCACGCCCAACCGGTTGTCGTCCACCATCACCACCTCGCCACGCGCGACCAGGCGGTTGTTGACGTAGATATCGACAGCCTCGCCCAGCTTGCGGTCCAACTCCACCACCGCGCCGCGCCCCAGCTTCAGCAACTGGCTGACCTGCATCGTCGCGCGGCCGAGCACCGCGCTGACCTGCACGGGAATGTCGTACACCGCCTCGAGGTCGCGCGCGGCGGCGCCCATCTGCGGCCGCATGCCCGCGGCTTCGGCCGCGCTCAGGGCTTCGAATTCATCTGCCATGATACTACTGTCCTTGCAGGCCGAGGGCGTGCAGCACCTCGGCCACCATTGAACGCTGCCGCGCCAGTTCCATTGCCGCCCCGCCGCCCTGCCAGCATGCGCGGGCATCGCCCGGCGCCAGCGCGGCATCCTCGGTCACCACGATCCGCGCATCGTCGATCGCGGCGGCGCAGGCCTCGCCCAGCCCGGTGGCGACGCTCAGCCGCAGCCCGCCGCTTTCCTCCAGCACGGGGCGCAGCGTCGCCGCCAGCAGCGCCGCGGTTTCCGCCGCCAGCTTGGCGCTGGCCGCGGGCAGGGAGGCATCGAGCGCCGCCAGCAGCAACCGCGCCAAGGCGTCGCCGGCCTGCTCCACCGCTTCGGCCGCGGCGGCCGCGGCCTGTTCCATCGCCAACGCCACCGCCTGTAACGCCGCCGCCAGGTGCGCGGCCTGGGTTTCCGCCGCCAGGCGCTGGCCTTCCGCCAGCCCGGCCGCCTGGCCCTCGGCGCGGACGGCATTCAGCATGGCGGCGCGCTCGGCGGCCTCGATCTCGGCCAGCGTCGTATCGGCATCAGGCGGCGGCGCGTCGAAGTCGCGCACCTTCAGGCCACGCAACACGCGCGGCGCGGAGGCGCTGACGGTTCGGCCGGGCTGGTAGGGCTGGAATGCGTCCATCTCAGTACACCATCTCTTCCTCGCGGCCGTCCTGCATGACGATCTGGCCCTGCGCCGCCATGTCCTTGGCCATGACGACGATCGCGGCCTGCGCCTCGTCCACGTCCTTCAGCCGCACCGGGCCGATGCCTGCGATGTCGTCCTTCAGCAGCTTGGCCGCGCGTTCGGTCAGGTTCTTCAGGAACAGGTCGCGCAGTGCGTCCGACGCGCCCTTCAGCGCCAGCGCCAGCTTGTCCTTCTCCACCGCGCGCAGCAGCACCTGCAGGCCGGCGGCATCCAACCGTTGCAGATCCTCGAAGGTGAACATCAGGCTGCGGATCTTCTCGGCGCTGTCGCGGTTGCGCTCCTCCAGCGCCGAGAGAATGCGGCCCTCGGCGGTGCGGTCCAGGTTGTTGAAGATCTCCGCCATCATCTCATGCGCGTCGCGCCGCTGGGCGCGCGCCAGGTTGGACATGAACTCGGCCTTCAGAGTCTTCTCCACGCCATCCAGCGCTTCCTTCTGCACCGTCTCCATCCGCAGCATGCGCATCACCACTTCCATGCTGAAGCCCTCGGGCAGCAGGGTCAGCACGCGCGCCGCGTGTTCCGGGCGCACCTTGGTCAGCACCACGGCGACGGTCTGCGGGTATTCGTTCTTCAGGTAGTTGGCCAAGACGGCCTCGTTCACGTTGCCCAGCTTGTCCCACATGGTACGGCCGGCGGGGCCGCGGATTTCCTCCATGATCTGCGACACGCGGTCGGGCGGCAGCGTCTTCAGCAGCAGGCGTTCCGTGCTCTCGAAGCTGCCGACCAGGCTGCCGGCCTGGCCCATCTGCTCGGCGAACTCGCGGCACAGCTCCTCCACCATGTGCGCGGGCACGGAGCCCAGCTGCGCCATGGCGGCGGAGATGTCGCGGATCTCGTCCTCATGCATGCGGGAGAACAGGCTGGCAGCGTGCTCCTCGCCCAGCGCCAGCAGCAGCGTCGCGGCCTTCTGCGGCCCGCTCAGCTTGCGGAAGGAACCGCTCATGTGGCCTCCGCCGGCGCCAGCCAGCGCCGCATGACGCCCACGGATTCCTCAGGATGCTTGCTGACCATTTCTGCAAGTGCGGCGATGGAGGACGCCTTCAACTGACCCTCGACATGCGACAGCGAGATCATCTCCTCGGCCGCGCTCAAGGCCGCGGCGGCGGCGCTGCCCGGCAATGCCGCCTGTGCTTCGCCGGCGCGGGTTGAACCCGGCAGCGCGCCGGCCACGCCGCCGGCACCTTCGGCCAAGGCCCCACGCTCGGCTGGCACCAGAGTTGCGGTCAGCCGCCCGACCATAGGCTTGCCCAGCAGCAGGATCGCGGCCAGCGCCACCAGCGCCAGCAGCGCGCTTTCCGCCAGCCGCGTGACCATCGGCGCCGAGAAATCCAGCCCCATGAAGCTCGGCGGCGCATCGCTGCCACCTTCCGGCGGCGCGGCAAAGCGCATGGAAACCACCTCTACCCGGTCGCCGCGCTGTTCATTGAAGCCGACCGCGGTTTTCACCAGCGACGTGATGCGCGCCAACTCCTCGGCATTGCGGTCGCGCCAGCGTACTGCGCCGCCCTCACCCGGCTCAACGATGCCATCCACCAGCACCGCCACCGAGACGCGCTTCAGCACCGGCTGGTCGCGCACCACGTTGCGGGTGGTGCGGCCGATCTCGTAGTTGGTGGTTTCTTCCTGCTTGCTCTCGGTGCTGGCGCCACCCGGCGTCGCCGCCTCGGTGCCCGGCAGGTTGCCGGCCACCGTCGTCGGCGCCGGCTCGGCCCCGCGATTCTGCTCCTGCGTGCTCTGCGTGCTGCGCGCCACCTGGTTCTCGGGGTCGAAGCGCTCCTCGCGCGTCTCCACCCGGTCGAAGTCCATCTCCACCGTGGTTTCGGCCCGCACTCGGCCGAGGCCCAGGCTGCGCTCCAGCATCTCCTCCACGGCGCGGGAAAGCCGCACCTCCTGTGCTCGCCGCAACTCATCATGCGTGGAGGCACTGGCCGGCCCGCTCAGCGCCTGGCCACCGCGCGCCAGCAACTCGCCCCGGCTATCGACGATGCTGATACTGGCGGGACGCAACCCCGGCACGCCGGTGGCAACCAGGTGCAGCACCGCCTGCACGCCCTCACGGTCCAACCGCTGCGCGCCGGCCATGGTCAGCACCACGCTGGCCTGTGCCTCGCCCTGGGACCGGCTGAACGGTTCTCGCCGCGGCAGCACCAGGTGAACCCGTGCGGCGCGCACGCCCTGGATGGTGCGGATGCTGCGCGCCAACTCGCCTTCCATCGCCCTCAGCCGACTCAGGTCCTGCTGGAACGGCGTCGTCGTCAGCGAATCGCCACGGTCGAAGATTTCCCAGCCCACCGAGCCACCGGCCGGCAGGCCCTCGCGCGCCAGCATCAGTCGCAGCCGCGGGATCTGGTCCACCGGGGCCAATATCTGGCTGCCACCGGCGGCCAGCCGGTACGGCACCCGGGCCCGGTCCAGCACGGCGACCACGGCGCCGGCATCGCGGCTTTCCAACTCGCCGAACAGCGGCGCCATGGTCGGCTCGCCGGCGCGCATGCCCAGCGAGGCCAGCAGCCCCAGCACCGCCAGGGCCACGCCACCCATGGCCGCCAGCCGCACCACGCCAAGGGCCTTCAGCCCCGCGATCAGCCCGCCCATGAGATACCCCGCGCCCGCATGCGTCCTGCCCTGCCAGCCATGGGCAAATATTGCCGGGCGCGGGCTTTAAGCCGCGTTAAGTCCGGGCGTACCGCTGGCGGATCAATCGACGCTGACCACCTGGTCCATGCCCAGCGCGGTTGGCCCGAACATCAGGTTCAGCGTGTTGTTGTGGCGCTGTACGCCGGTGGCGGTGCCCAGCACCGTGGCACTCAGCGGCAGCGCCGCGCCGGCCGGGCCCCTGCCGCTGACGCTGTAGGTATAGGCGCCGTCGGGCAGCCTGGTGCCGGCATCGGTCTTGCCGTCCCAGGTCCAGGTCGTGGCGGACTTGCCCAGTTGCACCACCTGGCTGCGCAGCACCGTGCCGTTGTTGTCCACCACCTGCACCTGCGCCGCGGTGGCGGTGCCCGCCACCGGCAGCCGCAACTGCGCCGCCCCGTCCTGCAACGGCAGCGTGGAGCCGGACAGCTCCACCTTGCGCCCGACCAGGTCGGCCGAGGTGGTCAGCGACTGCGCCTGCTGCAGGCTGATCAGCGCGTTCAGGTTGCTGTTCATGCTGATCTGCTGTTCGACCTGGGCGAAGGAGACCAGCTGGTTGGTCATCTCCGTCGGGTCCATGGCGTTGGTCGGGTCCTGGTTCTGCAACTGCGTCGTCAGCATCTTCAGGAAGGTGTTGAAGTCCCCGGCGATCTTGGTGGACGCCGCCGCGGTGGCGCTGCTGCTGGCGGCCGTGGTTGCTGTGGCGGTGGCGATGCTGGTCATGGGTCGATCCTCAGATGGACATGTCGAGCAGGCTCATCGCCTGGCGTGGTGGCGGCAGTTCCGGGGTGACGAAGCGCGCCTGCCGGCCGCCGCCCCGCTGGCTGCCCGAGCCTTGGTTGCCGGTTCCCTGACCGGCGCGCTGGTCCGCGCTGCCCTGGTCCTGGCCGCCCAAGCTGAAGCTGAGCCGGCAATTATCCTGCGCAATCCCGGCCTGTTGCAGCGCGCGGCCCAACTCCGGCGCGTCCCGCTGCAACAGCGCCAGCGTCTCCGGCCGTTCCGCCACCACCTTTACCTGCGCAGCGCTGCCATCGGCGGGGCGTTCGATCCGCACCTCCACCTGGCCGAGCTCGCCGGGCGTCAGCCGCACCACCAGGCTGGAGCCGCTGCCCTGGCCGAGCGCCACGGCGACCACCACCGGTGCCACCTGATGCGCCGGGGAGGTGTGCGGCGCCTGCCGTGCCGGCGCGGCCGCCTGGGTTGCCTCGGGCGGTGCGGCCTGGGCCGGGGCGGCCGGCGGCGGCGCGTCCTTGGGTGGCTGGGGCGCCGTCGCAGTGGCGGGTTGGTCGGTGGGCGCCGCCGGTTCGCTGGCACGGGCCGGGCGAGCCGCCGGCTTTTCCGCGCCCGCGGCGGCCAGTAGCCGCTCCTGCCCGGCCAGGCCATGGCTGTTGGCGGGGCCACCGGCCGCGATGCCGTCGCCGGCCGGTGTCGCCGCCTGGGTCGGCGCTGGCGCCGCGGGCTGGGTCGGTGGTGGCGGTATGGCGACCATGGCCGGCGCAGTGCTGCCGAGGTCCGGCTGCGTCGTCTCGCTGGCGCCGTCGCTGGCGTCCTCGGTGCCGGGCAGGCCGCCGCGCGGCGTGGCCTTCGCCGTCTTCAGCCCGCCTGCAAGCAAGGCTCCGGCGACAAGCGACCCTGCCGTTGTCGCGGCCTCCGCCTGGGCGGCGGAAGCCTGCGTCGCCGCTTCGGTGATCTTCTCTGCCGCCGCCGTCGCCGCGGTGGCGACCGACGCCACTGCTGCCCCTGCCTTCGCCGCGACAGCCGCCGCAGTCGATCCCGTGGCGGACATCAAAGCCGATGCCGCGTCGGCGCCGGCCAGCCTGGCCGCCAGCACTGCCGGCGCCGCTTCCTGCGGTGCCGGCGCGGTAGCGGGTGTGGCGTCAGCAACCGGGGGCACCTGCCCCGCCGCCATCTTGGCGGGCGGGGCAGGGGCGTCGCCCTTGGTCAGCAATGCCGCGAACCGATGTTCACCCGCCGGCCGCGATGCTGCGGCGGCCCGGGCATTTCCCGGCGACGGCCCATTCTGGGCGGGGGTGGGCGGTGTTGCGGCGGCTGCCATGGCGTTTCCATCCGGTCGGCCCGGCTACAGCACGCCGCGTGCCAACCGCGGCAGGCCGCCATCTGCCCCGCCGCAGGCCGCTACCAGGCCGCCGCAGACCCTGGCGCCAGCGGTTGCGCCGCCCAGCCCCGGCCAGGCTTGCCGCTCGCCCGGCAACAACTGCCGCCACCCGGCACGGAAGCGTCGCCGCCACCGGCAAAACCGCCGTCATCGGCTGGCACGCCACCTGCACTTGCCTGGTGGATCAACCCTCGTGGAGCCTTCGCCATGTCCTTGTTCGGCGCGCTCACCACCGCCATCAGCGGCCTCAACGCCCAGAGTGCGGCGCTCGGCTACATCTCGGACAACGTCGCCAACAGCCAGACCACCGGCTTCAAGCGCGTGGATGCCAACTTCATCGACTACATCACCCAGTCTACCCGCACCACCAGCGAGAGCGGCGCGGTGCTGGCCCGGCCCGACTACCAGAACAGCCTGCAAGGCACCCTGCAGCAAAGCCAGAACCCGCTGGCGCTGGCCATTGGCGGCCAGGGGTTCTTCGCGGTGGCGGCGTCCAACGGCTCCGCCAACGGCCAGCCCACCTTCGACCAGCGGCAATTCTACACCCGGTCCGGCAACTTCTCGCAGGACAAGGACGGCTACCTGGTCAATGGCAGCGGCTACTACCTGCAAGGCTGGGCCGCCAATGCCGCCGGCGTGCTGGACCGCACCGGCATCTCGCCGATCCAGGTTTCACAGCAAACCTTCAACCCCATCGCCACCACCATCATGGACCTGCAGGCCAACCTGCCGGCCGATGCCACCACCAACCCGGTCAACACACAGGTCCAGGTCTATGACACGCTGGGCCGGCAGCACATGGTGACGCTGAACTTCACCCCCGGCGCGGCCAACACCTGGACCCTGGCGCTGAACGTGCCGGACGACATCGCCGCGGTCGCCCGCGGCACGGTGCAGGTGGATTTCGGCATCGGCGCCACGCCCGCGGTGACGGATGGCACGGTGGGCGACCTGGCCGCCGCGACCGGCAGCATCACACCCACCGCCACGCCAGGTGCGGGCAACCCCGCCAGCTTCACCTTCATCACGGATTTCGGCCAGGGGCCGCAGACGGTGACGATGAACCTCGGCACCTTCGGCCAATCCAACGGGCTGACCCAGTTCGCCGGCACCACGCTGAACGTCTCCAACCTGGGGCAGAACGGCGTGCCGCAGGGCGCTTATGCCGGCATCGCCATCCAGGACAATGGCAACGTGATGGTGAACTACGACAACGGCCAAAGCCGCATGATCGCCCGCGTGCCGCTGGTGAACTTCAATGAGCCGGACCAGCTGCAACGGCTGGACGGCCAGGCCTTCATGGCCACCAGCCTCAGCGGCAGCGCGCGCATCTACGATGCATCGTCCAATGGAGCCGGCAAGCTGGTGGTCGGCAGTACGGAGGCGTCCAATGTCGATATCGCCACCGAGTTCAGCAAGCTGATCGTGGCCCAGCGCGCCTACAGCGCCAACACCAAGATCGTCACCACCACCGACCAGATGCTGCAGGACACGATTAACATGAGCCGCTAGCGCGGCTCGTGCTGCTCCGCAGCGGGTAACATGTCCCGCCAGCGCGGCTCGCGCTGCGCCGCAGCGGGCACCATCAGCCGCCAGGGTGGCTCGAACAATAGGCCGGTGAGCGCCGCTCATCAGGGTCGATGGCAGCGGGCAGGATGCCCCCCCCGCCATCGGCACGAACCGCAAAACGCGGTTCAGGCTTCCTTAACCGCCGTCTCCATAAACTGGACACGTCATGAGCCTCGATGCAGCCCTCGGCATTGCCAGCAGCGGTCTTATGGCCGTCCAACGTGCGCTGGCACAGGCCTCCGCCAATGTCGGCAACGCGCAGACGCCTGGCTATACCGCCAAGACGGTGGCGATGCAGGCGCGCTCGCTGGAAGGCCAGCCGGCCGGCGTCATCAGCGGCGTGGCGCAGCGCGCGGTGGACCTGGCCGTGGTGGCGCAGATCGGCGCCAGCACCTCGGACCAGGCCGGCGCCACGCTGCGCGAACGCCTGCTGCAAGGCGTCGAGGACGCCTATGGCAGCGTCTCCGGCGTGGACGGCGACTCATCCCTGGCGGATGACATCAACACGCTGCGCAGCGCCTTCATCACCTTGCAGGGCAGCCCCGAGAATGGCGGCGCGCAGCGCGACGCGGTGACCGCCGCGGGCACCGTCGCGCGGGATTTCAACCGGGTCGGCCAGGCCATCGTCAAGGCGCGGCAGCAGGCGCAGGACAGCGCGGTGCAGCAGGTGGCCGCGGCCAATGCCGCGCTGCGCAGCATCGGCGGGCTGAACCGGCAGATCCAGCACGCCCAGATCCAGGGGCAGTCCACCGCCAACCTGGAAGACCAGCGCGACCAGGCGGTGCAGACCCTGGCCGCCAGCATCGCGGTCAAGGTGATCCGCCAGCCCGATGGCAACATGCTGGTGCTGACCGAGGGTGGCGCCATGCTGCCGACCGACCCAAACAAGGACGCGCTGACGCTGACCCCCGCCACCGTGGGGCCGAACGCCTATTACGGTGCCGGCGGCAGCCTGCCCGGGGTCATGCTCGGCGGCACTGACGTGACCAGGAACCTCACCGGCGGTGCGCTGGGCAGCGCCATCACGCTGCGCGACACCACGCTGCCGCGCTACCAGGCCGAAGCCGACAGCGCCGCCGGGCAGCTGGCCTGGCGGTTCGACCAGGAAGGCCTGGCGCTGTTCACCTCGCCGGCCGGCACCGTGCCGGACATGGCGCAGCCCTATACCATCGGCGGGCAACTCGGCTTTGCCGGCAGCATCCAGGTCAACGCCTCGGTGGCCGCCAACCCGTCGCTGGTGCGGGACGGCACCCGCAGCGTCAGCGTCGGCGCCGGTGGCGTCACCAACTTCACCCCCAACCCGGTGGGCGGGCCAGCCGGCTTCACCGCGCTGGTGGACAACGTGGTGAACTTTGCCTTCGGCTCGCAGGCCGCCGCCGGCAGCGGCTGGGCGCCCGTCGCCACCACCGGCCTGGGGCCGGATGGCACGCTCAGCTCCTCCTTCAACCCGGGCAGCACGGTGCAGGACTACGCCACCGCCGTGGTCTCGGTGCACGCCGCCGACCGGGCCGCCGCCAGCACCGCGAAGGAGCAGGCCGCCGGCCTGCTGGCCACGCTGCAACAACGCTTCAACACCCAGTCCGCCGTCAGTGTGGACAATGAGATGACCATCATGATCCAGCTGCAGCAGGCCTATGCCGCCAACGCCAAGGTGGTCGGCGCGGTGCAGTCGATGTGGGACGCCCTGTTGGGCACCGTACAATAGGGAACGCCTGAGCCATGGCCGTGATCGACATGCTGTCGCGCCTCAACATGGACACATCGGTGCTGCGCGCCCGCATGGCCACGTTGACGCAACAGACCACCACCGGGCTGAAGACCCAGCAACTCGGCGGGCTTGGCGCGGACCTGCCGCAGGCGCTGGACCTGAAGGCGGAAATCCACCGCCAGCAGACCTATACCGCCGCCATCTCGGCCGCTGCCGGCCGCGCCACCGGCACCCAGGCGGCGCTTACCCGGTTGCAATCAATCGCCAGCGACTTCGCCGACAGCGTGGCGATCAAGCTGGACCCGAACGACGCCCAGGGCATCGTCCGCGCCGCCACCAAGGCGAAGTCCGCCCTGGTGGAGGTGGCCAACCTGCTGAACAGCCAGCAGGGCGGGCAATACCTGTTCGGCGGCACCGACCTGGCCAACCCGCCGGTGCCGAACGCGGCCACCATCGGCACCACCGGCTTCGCCACCCAGATCGCCGCCACGCTGGGCACGCTGGGCGGCGGCAATGCCGCGGCGGTGCTGGCCAGCTCGGTCACCGCGGCCGGCTCCAACGTCGCCGGCGTCACGCCGTTCTCGGCCTTCCTGTCGGACCCGACCAGCGGCCTGAACGAAGCGCGCCGCGCGGTGCCCACCGCGGATGGCCTGACGCAGCCCTACGGCGTGCTTGCCAACCGCAATGCCGCCGCTACCTCCACCGGCGCCAGCACCACTGGCAGCTGGGCGCGGGACCTGCTGGGCGGGCTGGCGATGCTGGCCAGCATGACCCCGGCCACCGCCGCCTCCCAGCCGGACTTCACCCAGCTGGTCCAGGGCGTCACCGGTTGGCTGAAGGGCGCCTCCGTCACCATCGGTGAGGAAAGCGGCGCGCTGGGCCAGACCCAGGCGCATCTCGACTCGCTGCAGACCAACCAGGCCGCCACCGTCACCGCCCTGACCATCCAGCTGTCGGGCGTGCAGGAAGTGGACATGGCGGCCACCATCACCAGGCTCCAGGGCACCCAGACCACGTTGCAGGCCAGCTACAGCGCCATCAGCCAGCTTGGGTCGCTCTCCCTGGTGCAATTCCTGTGATCGAGCGTGCGGATTCATCATCGGTTAAGGGGCCCGGCGCAGACTTCGCCGGCACGCCTAAAATGGCTGCGAAAGGAACAAAAATGTCGACGCTCGTGTTGGAGTTGCGTCAGGGCGACATGATGGTCGTCAACGGTGCCCCCATCCGTTTCCGCAACCGCACGCGGATTGAGTTGGCGGCCAAGGCCCGCTTCCTGTTCGGCAAGCAGATCATGCCGCCGGAGGCCGCTACTACCCCCGCCCGCCGCATCTACTTCGCCCTGCAGACCGCCTATATCGGCACCGATGAGGAACGCGGCGACGGCCTGCTGGCCGCCCGCCATTTGATTGGGGAGTTCCAGCAGGCCACCACGTCCGGCCTGGCGCGGGACATGCTGGGCCAGGCGCTGGACCTGGCCGAAGGCGATGACTGCTACCAGGCGCTGAAGATCGCCCGTCGCGTCATGCGCCATGAGGACGAGGTGCTGGGCATTGCCCCCGCCGCCGGCGCCCGGCTTGAGCCGCTGCGCGCCGCCGAACCGGCCCTGGCTGCCGGCGAATAGCCGGCAACAGCGGCGGCCCGTCGCCGCCCATGCGTTAAGCTGGCGGCGTGCCGTTCGCACGACGCCAGCGAAGCAGCCGATGCCATGGCGTCACGCCCCAGGGTGAGCGCACGGCGTCACACCCGAGGCGAGCGTTCAAACTCACGCCGAGGGCGAGCGCACCACTTCACGCCCCAAGGCGTGCGTCCCGCACCCCATCCCAACGCGTGCGACCCGCGTCACACCGAGGCCGTGCATCCCGGACCCCATCCCAAGGCGTGCGTCCCGCACGACGCTCCATGGCGATGCTAAGCGGCCTGCCGCGCGGCGTCAGCGATGCGGCGGGGCCCTGCGATAGGCGGCCAGCTGCCGCGCATCCGGCAAGGTCTGCACCACCTCGCCCCGGTCGTTGCGGAACTCCAGCACCACCAGCCCCAGCGCCGGGTCCAGCCGCATGCGCGGGGATGGCTCCGGCACCGCGGCTGCCGGCGCGGCGGCGGGCGTGGCTGCGGCGGGCTGGCTGGGGGCGTGGCCGCTCGCCAAGGGCAAGGCGGCACCGAGGGCGGATATGGCGTGCATGGCTGCTCCTGTGTGCCAAAATG
>CANBNK010000120.1 GCA_947371015.1 Acetobacteraceae bacterium
GCAGCAGCAGTGCCAGCAACAGCGGCAGGCCGAGGATCAGCGCCAGCGGCGGCGCCCCGGCCAGCACCACGGCCACCGCCAGCACGGCGGCCAGCGCAGCGGCGGCGGGCACCAGGGCGCGCAGGTACAGGCCGTCCAGCGCCTCCACATCCGTCACCATGCGGCCCAGCAGGTCGCCCGCGCGGTTCAGGCCCAGGCCGGCGGGCAGGCGTTCCGCCAGACGCTCGAAGAACCAGACGCGGGTATCGGCCAGAGCGCGGAAGGTGGCGGCGTGGGTGAGCATGCGCTCGGCCCAGCGCAGGGCGGGACGCAGCAGGACCAGTGGGCGCAGCCACAGCAGGGCCAGGGCGGAACCACCGGCCAGCGCCGTGGCGGCGCCCTGCCCGGCCAGGCCAAGCAGCGCCAGCCCGGCAAGCATGGCCAGCACCGACACGGCGGCACCGCCCAGCAGCCACCAGCGGCGGCCGTGCCAGAGCGAGAGGACGCGGGAGAGGTCAGCCCACATTATTTTGCCCCCAATCGCGTCGCGCCGAAGGCACGCCTTTGGATCGCGCCGAAGGCACGCCTTTGGCGTGACGCGGGCGAATCCCCGCCCTTGGCCGCTTCAGCGTGCGATTGAATCGCGCCTGGGCACGCCTGCGGCGTGATGCCGGACCGCCGACGGCGCCCATTCGGGCGCTCGGCACGAACAGGTTTCCCTGCCGTCATCGCTAATCCCCCGCCGCGCGGGCCAGCGCCGCGACGCGGCCGCGGTCCAGTTCCAGCAGCTTCGGGAAGGCGGCGCGCAGCAGGTGGGAATGGCTGGCAATGACCACGGTACGGCCGATCGCCAGGCGCTTCAGGCTCTCGATCACCTCGGCCTCGGTGGTGGGGTCCAGGTGGGCGGTGGGCTCGTCCAGCAGCACCAGTGGGCTGTCGCGCAGGAAGGCGCGGGCCAGCGCCACGCGCTGCGCCTGGCCGCCAGAGAGGCCCCAGCCGGCCTCGCCCATCAGCGTGTCCAGGCCCTGCGGCAGCTCGGCGGCGAAGTCGGTGACGCGGGCGGCGCGGGCGGCGGCCTCCACCTGGGCGTCGGTGGCGTCGGGCCGGGCGAAGCGGATATTCTCCCGCAGGGTGGCGCGGAACAGGTGGGCGCGCTGGCCGACATAGGCCGAGAGCCGACGCAGCTCGGCCGGCTTCAGCGCCAGGATGTCGCGGCCATTGATGGCGATGCGGCCGCTATCGGCCTGGCGGAATCCCATCAGCAGGCGCAGCAGGCTGGTCTTGCCGGAACCGGACGGCCCCCAGAGCACCAGCGCCTCGCCGGCGTTGACGTGGAAGGAGACGCCATCCAGCGCCGGGCCGCGCAGCGCGTCGTAGGTCAGGCGGAGATCCTGCGCGGTCAGCACCACCTTCTTCGGCACTTCCTGCAGCAGCAGGCCCTGCGGTTCTGGTTGGGCCAGCAGCGGGGCCAGGGCGGCGGCGGCACCGCGGGCGCTCATCGCCTCGTGGTACGCCGCCGAGAAGGCGCGCAGCGGGGCGAAGAAGGCGGGCACCAGCAGCAGCGGGAACAGCGAGCCACCCGGCCGCTGCCAGGCCATCAGGCCCAGCGCCACCGCGGAGAGCAACTCCAGCGCCACCGAGGACAGGAAGGCGACGCGCAGCACCTTCATGGTGCGTACCCGCAGGTCGTCGGCGGCCAGGCGCAGCGCCGCGGCCTCGTCGGCCTCGCGGTTGAACAGCACGATGATCGGCAGGCCGCGCATGCGGTCCAGGAAGCGGCCGGAGAGGCGGGACAGCGCGTCGAACTGGCGGCGGCTGGCCTGCGCGGCGCCGATGCCGGTGATGGCCTGCGCCACCGGCACCAGCAGCCCGGCGCCGAGCAGCAGCAGCCCGGCGTGCCAATCCACTGCCGCGGCGGCGGCGGCGATGGCCAGCGGGCCTAGGATGGCCAGCGCGGCGGCCGGCAGCCACTTGGAGAAGTAGCCGTCCAGCGCCTCCACCCGGTCCACCGCCAGCGCGGCGCGTTCGCCGACCGACCTGGGGTCCTCGGTGTTCAGCAGGCGGGCGAAGATGCGGCGGCGCAGGCTGGCGCGGGCGGCGGCGCCGGCGGCGAGCTGCGCGCGTTCCTGCGCCAGGGTGAGCGCGGCCATCGCCACGGCAAGCGCGGCGGCGGCGTAAAGTTCGTCCCAGCCGGCGTCATCACGCCCCAGCAGCGTGCCGAGCAGCCGCGCCAGCAGCCAGGCCTGGGCGATGCCGCAGCCAATGCCGGCCAGGCCCAGCAGCACCGGCGCCAGCACGCGGGAACCATTGGCCCGGGCCTCGCGCTTCAGCACCTGGCCGGGCGAGGCCTCCAGCGTTGCGGAGGAAGTGGAATCCATCGGCCGTGTGTAGGGCATCGGCGCGCGGCTGGCGACGGGGCGCGGCGGAGGGTGCTTGCGGAATGCGGCAGCGGCGGCAGATTGTGCGGCCATGAGCACATCCTCACTGCCCTCCCACGGCCGCTACAGCTACGCCCCCTGGCCCGACCGGCCGCGCTACACTTGGCCCAACGGCGCGAAGCTGGCGCTGTACCTGGGGGTGAACCTGGAGCACTTCGCCTACGGCGAGGGGCTGGGCGCCGAGCTGGCCCCGGGCGGGCCGCAGCCGGACGTGATGAACTACGCTTGGCGAGACTACGGCAACCGCGTCGGCGGCTGGCGCCTGCTGGAGCTACTGGACGAGCTGGCACTGCCCGCCACCGTGCTGCTGAACACCGCGATGTACGACTACGCGCCGCAACTGGTGGCGGCGCATCGGGCGCGCGGCGATGAGATGGCCGGGCATGGCCGGACCAATTCGGAACGCCAGAGCGTGCTGGACGAAGCCGGCGAGCGCGCGCTGATCGAGGCCAGCACCGCGGAGATGGCGCGGCAGGAGGGCAAGGCGCCGCGCGGCTGGCTCTCCCCCTGGATCGCCGAGAGCCGCACCACGCCGGACCTGCTGGCCGAGGCCGGCTACGGCTATACGCTGAACTGGTGCATGGACGACCAGCCGGTGTGGCTGGCCACGCGCGGCGGCGGCCGGCTGCTCAGTATTCCGTACCCGCAGGAGGCCAACGACATCCCCGCCATCATCGGCCGCAAGGACGGCGCCGAGCAGTTCGCGGCGATGCTGCAGGACGACTTCGCGGAGCGGCTGGACCAGGTGGCGCGCGATGGCATTCCGCAGGTAATGGGCGTGGCGCTGCACCCTTACATCATCGGGCAGCCTTATCGGCTGCGGGCGCTGCGTCGGGCATTGCAGGCAATGGTGGAACGGCGGGACGCTGTATGGGTTACAACGGCCGGCGGCATCTGCGACCACATGCTGGGCCTGCCGGAAGGGAAGATTCCATGAAGCGCCTATGGGTGATGCTGCTGGCCTTGGCGGGGTGCGCCGGGGGCGAAAGCACGGTGCGGACCGTGCCTTCGGTGGACCTGACCCGCTATGCCGGCACCTGGTACGAGGTGGCGCGCTACCCCAACCGCTTCGAGGATGGCAGCCGGCTGAACTGCGCCGACGTCACCGCCGAATACAGCCTGCGGCCGGATGGCCAGGTGGGCGTGGTGAACCGCTGCCGCAACGCGGTGGATGGCGAGCAGAAGGACGCCCGCGGCACCGCCTATGCGGTGGAAGGCGCGGGCGGGGCCAAGCTGCGGGTGAGCTTCTTCTGGCCATTCTATGGCGACTACTGGGTACTGGGGCTGGCGCCGGACTATGGCTGGGCCGTGGTGGGCGACCCCGGCCGGGACTACCTGTGGGTGCTGTCGCGCACTGCCGTGCTGCCGGCCGGTGCCTTCGCCGCGGCGATGGACAGCGCACGCTTGCAGGGGTTCGACACGGCCCGGCTGAAGTGGACCACGCAGACGGCGCGGTGAGCCGGGCTCACGCCTGCAGCAGCGTCGCCAGGTAGAACGGCTTGCGGTGCTCGGCGGTGACGCTGAGGTCCGGGCACCAGCGGAAGGCGTCGTGGATGCGGGTGCTGCGGCGGCTCTCGGGGTCGGCGCGGAAGAAGTAGTGGTTGGCCAGCAGGCAGACCCCGCCGGGCTTCAGCAGCCGCGCCACCCGCATGGCCATGGACTTCAACAGCGCGTCCGGCAACGGCGAGAGGTAGTACAGCACGTCCGCCACGGTCACGAGGTCGAACTGGCCGTCCAGCGCCTCCGGCAGGGCGGTGATGTCGTGGCAGGCGTAGCTGATGTTCGGCAGGTCGGCGCTGCGGCGGGCGGCCTCGGCCAGGGCGGAGGGGGCGATATCCACGCCCAGCACCTGGTCGGCGCGGCTGGCCAGGTGCCGGCTCAGCAGGCCCAGGCCGCAGCCCAGGTCCAGCGCATGGCTGAAGCGACGGGCCGGCAGCAGGCTGGCCAGCACTTCATACTTGCGGGCCTGGTAGCGGTAGCGGGAGGAGCCGGAGGCCCAGGGGTCGGCGCTTTCGGCATAGACGCTTTCCAGCGCGCCGGCCTGGCCCAGCGTGGCCCGCAGCTTCTCGATCTTGGAGTCGGTCCGCGCGCTTTGCAGGAACAGCCCGATATCGCGGGCGGACATGAAGAAACCCAAGGACGTATCCCCCCGCGATGGCACTTTCGCGAGGGGGTTCTGGCACGTTCCTCAGTAGGGGCAAACCCTTACCTGATGGCGGCCAGGTAGCGCTCCAGCAGGGCGCGGCCCTCGGGGCCGGCCTTCTGCGCCCATTCCTCGCGCTGGGTGTCGCCGATGCGGCGCAGCCCGACCAGCAGGGATTCCGGGGCGCGGCCGACGACCATGCCCTGGCTGCGCAGGCGCTGGGTCATGACCGTCTCGCTTTCCTGCGCGCCAGCGCGGGCGCGGGCGGCGGCCTTGGTGGCGGCGGCGCGGAAGGCGGCCTGCAGTTCTGGCGACAGCGCCTGGAAGGCCCGGGTGTTCACGAAGACCGCGTTGCGGGTCAGCGTGAAGCCGACATCATAGACATAGCGGCAGTAGTCCCAGGCGGCGCTGTCCACGCCGGTCTGTGCGCTGGTGATCATGGTGTTGGCGATGCCGGTGGCGAAGGCCTGCGGAACGTCGGCGGCCTGCACCGTCACCGGGGTGGCGCCCAGCAGTTCCGCCATGCGGGAGATGATGGGCGACTGGGCGCGGAAGCGGACGCCGCGCAGGTCTTCCACCGTCTTCAGCTCGGTCTTGGAATAGAAGGCCTGGGACGGCCAACTGGCGACATAGAGCAGCGTCAGACCCTGCCGCGCCATGCGGGCTTCCAGCGCCGGGACGGTCACCTCGTTGAACTTCAGGATCTTGTCCCAGTTGTCCGCCAGGAAGGGGATGAAATCCATTTCGAACAGCGGGTCTTCATTGCCATAGGCGCCCAGCAGCACTTCGCCCATCTGCGCCTGGCCGGTCTGCACCGCGCGCTTGATCTGGGCCAGCGGCATCAGGCTGGCATTGCTGTGCAGGGTGATGCCCAGGCTGCCGTGGCTGGCGGCCTCGACCTCGGTCAGCATGCCGCGGATGGCCTGGGTGTGGTAGTTCGCCTCCGGATAGGCGGTGGCCATGGTCCAGCGGGTTTGGGCCGGACCCTGGGCCTGGGCGCTGGCCGGCAGAGCGGCGGCCAGGGGCAGCGCCAGCAGGGACCGCCGGCTGATGAAGGGGGCGCGCAAGAACATCACCTGATCGTCTCCGATGTGGTGTGGTCCCGGCGATGTTCTCCCTTGGCTTTACTGTGGCGGGGTTATGCAGCCCTGGCTAGCCAATCCCGCGCGGTGCTGGCGGGGAAGCCGGGCCGATGACGCCGCTGCCGAAGGGCCGAGCGCCCGGCTGTCGGCGCCCGGCCGCGATACCTGCCGTTCAGTTGCGGCCGCGGAGAGGACGCACTGCCGCGTCGGGATTGGCGGGCTGGCCCTGCTGGAAATTCGGGCTGCCGGTGCGCGGGGCAGGCTCCGGCTGGGGCGCCGGCTGCTGGGCACAGGCGGCGAGGGTGAGGGCGGCAAGGAACAGGCCGAGCTTGAGGCGCATGGGGGCGGTCTCCCGTGGGGTTTCGGGGGTCGGCATTGGGCTGCCCCTGCAACGGAAGTGCGCGATACCCTGGCGACGTTACAGCGCGCTCAGCGAACCCCGCGCGACCCTGTCGACATGCCCTTGGGGAAGTTCGGGTCGGCGCCGATATGGTAGTCCCGGTTGATGTCCTGCGCGCCCTGCGAGCTCAGTGTCGGCCCGCTCGTGGCTCTGCTGCCGATGGGCTGGGAAGCGATGGAACGGCGCGGCGGGCGTTGCCGGCGCAGGCGGCCAGCGCCGTGCTTGCCGCCAGGGTTGCCGCCAGCATCAGGGCCTTGGTCCGCATGGGTTTTCCTCCGGGGGGCTTGCAGCACCGCAACGCCGGGCCCGGCCGGGGGTTCAGCCCAACTCGAAGGTGCTGATGCCCCACACCTTCGCGTCATCGCAGGCCGGGGGTGGGCTTGTGTACATGCGCGCGGTTTCGAACACCGGGGCCATGCCGGCACGCTCGGCCAGCGCCACGGCGGCGCGGTGCGGTTCCGCCACGTCCAGGAACAGCGGGCCGAGCGGGGCGTCGGCGGCCAGGGCGGCGAACAGCGCCTCGGCGACGGCCTGGTCATCGGCGAAGAGCGGGCCGAGCTTGGCACCATCCGGGCAGGGCCGCATGACGCCGTAGCCGGCGACGGTGCCGTCCCGCACCACCGCCAGCGCGACATGGCCCGGCAGGGTCAGCCAGGCGCGCAGGAAGGCGTCGCGCGGGGCGGGGAAGCAGCGGCGGTCATAGGCGGCGATGGCGGCGAAGGGCAGCGTGGCCGCGGGCTGCACCATGCCGGATGGTGGTGGCGCCGGGCGGGCGCCGTGCAGCCCGTAGCGGATGTTGCGATGCGCCAGGGTGAAGCCGGCGCGGCGATAATTGTCCTGCTGCGCCACCACGCCATCCAGGCCGACGCAGCGGCCCGCCAGATGCTCCATGGCGCGCTGCCACAGCGCCAGGCCCAGGCCGCTGCCGCGATGCTCCGGCCGGACGATGTAGCAGCCGAGAAAGCCGTAGGCCGCGCCGTAGCGCACCACGCTGATGCTGGCGACCGGGGCGCCGTCCAGCTCGCCCAGCCAGAAGCCGCCGGGGTCGGCGGCCCAGAAGGCAGCGGCGTCCTGCGGGCCGGGGTTCCAGCCCTCGGCAGCGGCCCAGGCGATGGCCTGGTCCAGTTCCGCGCGGCGCATCTGCCGGCAGAGGTAGGTGGAGGGTGGCTCGGCGCCCGGCAGATCGGATGGGGTCACACCATCACGTCCCCACCATTGGGCGACAGGCAGGCGCCGACATAGAAGTCGCCCCCAGGCCCGGCCAGCAGCAGCGCGGTGGCGGCGATGTCCTCCACCGTGCCCATGCGACCGACCGGCAGTTGCCCGGCGATCATCTGCTGCCATTCCGGGCCGCGGGCGCGGGTCAGGTCGGTGTCGATCGGGCCGGGGGCGATGGCGTTGACCAGCACGCCGCGCGGCGCCCCCTCCCACGCCAGCGCGCGGGTGAAGCCCAGGATGGCGCCCTTGGCGGTGATGTAGGGCGTGATGTTGGGGCCGCCCTTGAACACCAGCTGGCTGCACTGGTTGATGATCTTGCCGCGGCCGCGCGCCACCATGCCGGCGAACACATGCTGGGCCATGAAGAACATGCCCTTCACATGCACATCCATCATGCGGTCGTAGGTCGCCTCGGTCACGCCCTCGAACGGGCCGCGGATATTGATGCCGGCGTTGTTCATCAGGATGTCGCAAGGGCCGAGCGCGGATTCCGCCGCTTCGGCGAAGCGCTGGGTGGCCGCGATATCCGAGACATCGGCATCGAAGGCGAAGCCGCGGCGGCCCATGGCGGTAACTTCCGCCACCAGGCTGGCGGCGTGGTCGGCGTCGTCCAGGGCGCAGATCGCGATATCAGCGCCGGCATCGGCGAAGGCCAGGGCGATGGCGCGGCCGATGCCGCGGCTGCCGCCGGTGACGTAGGCGACCTTGCCGGCGAGGGGGTGCGGGTTCATGCGCGGTCTCCGATGGGAAGCACAGGGAACCGCAGCCAGGGCGGCTCCGCAACCGTTCCCGATTGTGGTACGGGGCGCGCATGATCGAGACCGTCTCCCCCGCCGCCATCCAGGCGACCATGCACGCGGGCGTGCCGCTGACCGAAGCCTGGGGCGTGGAGGTGCTCTCCGCCACCGCCGGCGTGGCGCTGCTCCGGCTGCCGCATGCGCCGGTGCTGCTGCGCCCCGGCGGGGTCATCTCCGGCCCGGCGCTGATGGGGCTGGCCGATGCCGCCTTCTGGTGCGCCATGCTGTCGCTGAGCGAAGGCCGGGACGAGAGCCTGACCAGCAACCTCAGCATCAGCTTCCTGCGCCGGGTGCCGCCGCGCGCCGTGCTGGCGGAAGCGCGGGTGCTGAAGCGCGGCCGCACCTTGGCCTATGGCGAGGTGAATATCCGCAGCGAAGGGGAGGCGGACGTGCTGGCGCATGTCACCACCACCTGGGCCGTGGCGAAGTAACCGCACGCCGCCTCGTTTAGCGCCAACCGGGAATCGAACCATGCGCGAGAGATATCTGTTGCCAGGGCTGCTGGCCCTGCTGCTGCTGGCCTCGCCGGCACGGGCGACCGACGAGATGCAGGTCTATACCGGAGAGGTCGCGGCGCCGGGCGAATGGTCGCTGTTGCAGCACCTGAACTACGGCTTCACCCGCCGCAAGGGCACCGACCGGTCGATGGTCAGTGCCTTCCGTACGGTCAACGGTACGCCGGAGCTGGCCTATGGCGTGACCGATTGGTACGAGACCGGGCTGTACCTGCCCTTCGCCGCGCGGGATGACCGGTTCTTCCCCGGCGGGGCCAAGTTCCGCAACCTGTTCGTCTCCCCGGATGCGGCGAACCGGCTGTTCTTCTACGGCCTCAACACCGAGATCGCCTGGGCGTCGCAGCAATTCTCCCGCAGCCGCTGGAACGTGGAGTTCCGGCCGATCCTGGGGTTGAACCTGGGGCGCTGGCAGATCGTCAGCAACCCGATCGTCGGCCTGGGCCTGGGCGGCAAGCAGCCGGATGCCTTCCTGCCGGCCAACCGCATCTTCTATTCCGTGCAGGACGACCTGGCGGTGGGGATCGAGACCTATTCCGACATGGGCAGCTTCGGCCATTTCGGCAAGTTCAACCAGCAGGCCCACCAGGTCTTCGCCGCCGCTGACTTCCAGGTGTTCGGGCTGGACGTGAATGTCGGCGTCGGCCGCGGGGTGACGCCGGCCAGCGACCGCTGGATGGTCAAGACGATCTTCGGCTTCAGCTTCTGACCTGCCGCCGAGGCCGGCTGGGGGCTATTCCACCGTAGCCCCGGAAGCCCGTACCGCCTCGCGCCAGCGTTCGATATCGGTGCGCAGGAAGGCAGCAAACTCGGCACTGCTGCCGGCGACGATGCGGACGCCCTGCGGCTCCAGCTTCTCGCGCATCGCCGGGGAGGTCATGGCCGCCTGGATGGCGGCGTGCAGCCGGGCGATGACCGGCGCCGGGGTGCCGCCCGGCGCCAGAAAGCCCTGCCAGCCAACGGCGTCGAAGCCCGTCACGCCCTGCTCGGCCAGGGTCGGCACCTCTGGCGCCTGCGGCAGCCGCTGGGCGCTGGTGATGCCGAGCGCCCGCACCGCACCGCTGCGGATATGCGGCAGCGAGGTCGGCGGGTCGTTGGAGAGCGCCTCCACCTGGTGCGCCAGCAGCGCCTGCAGGGCAGGGGCGGCGCCGGTATAGGGCACATGCGTCGCCTGGATGCCGGCACGCAGCGTGAACAGCACGAAGGCCAGATGCGGGAAGGTGCCGTTGCCGGCGCTGCTGAAGTTCAGCGCGCCGGGGCGGGCGCGGGCATCGGCCAGGAAATCCGCCAGCGACCGGTATGGCGTGCCGCTGTGCACCAGGATGAAGTTGGGCACCGCCACCGCCTGGATGATCGGTGCGAAGGCAGTAAGGGTCTCATAGGGCAGGGATTTGTACAGGCTGGGGTTGACCGCCAGGTTGGTGTTGCCGAGCAGCAGCGTACCGCCATCCGGTGCCGCCTGGGCCACCAGCCGGGCGCCGATGATGCCGCCAGCGCCGGGGCGGTTGTCGATCACCACGGGCTGGCCGAGCCGCTCGCGCAGCGCCTCCCCAACCAGGCGCGCCATGACATCCGCCAGGCCGCCGGGTGGGAAGGGCACGATGATGCTGATGGGGCGCGCCTCCGGGGCGGCTGGCTGCGCCTGGGCCGGCAGCGCGGCCAACGCCAGCAGCAGCGCGGCGAGAAGGTGGCGCATGGGGGTTTCCTCCGGCGGTTATTGCGCGGCATGCTGCCACCCCGCGCGACCGGCGCAAAGCAGGAGGAAACCCGACCATGGCCAAGCCCGTGACCCTCGAATTGCTGCAGCAGATCGGCCTGGCCTTCTGCAGCCAGGACGTGGACCGGATCATGAGCTACTTCACCGAGGACGCGATCTTCTACATGGCGTCCGGCCCGGAGGCGGTGGGCCGCACGGTGGTCGGCAAGGCCGCCATCCACAAGGTCTTCGCCGACCGGTTCGCGGTGATCCCGGACATGTACTGGGCGCCGGAATACGATGTGGTCGCTGGGCCGGACCGTGGCGTCAGCGTGTGGCGCGTCACCGGGACGCATGCGGATGGCTCGCGGCTGGATGCACAGGGCTGCGACCTGTTCGAGTTCCGCGACGGGCTGATCTGGAAGAAGGACACCTACTGGAAGATCGTCCGGCCGGATTGAAGGGGTTTGGGCGCATGATTCACGCCTCCGGGGCCTGCGCCCCTGCGGCGATCATGCTCGTCGGGCCGCATGATTCACGCCTCCGGGGCCTGCGCCCCTGCGGCGATCATGCTCGTTTGGCCGCATGATTCACGCCTCCGGGGCCTGCGCCCCTGCGGCGATCATGCTCCGGCCCCTTGGCGGCGGCCGTAACTGGCGCGACACTCGGCCAAAAGCAGAGGAAGCGCCGCCATGGATTTTGGCCAGTTCAACCTGATGAGCTACCGCGACGCCGGCACCCGCGCCGCCGACGTGTACGACTTGGCCGTGGCGCAGGTGAAGGCCGCCGAGCAGGCCGGCTTCAGCACCGCCTGGTTCGCCGAGCACCATTTCTCCAACTATTCCGTGTGTCCCAGCCCGTTGATGATGGTGGCGCGCTGCGCCGGCGAGACGTCGCGCATCAAGCTCGCCTCCGGCGTGGTCATCGTGCCGATGTACCAGCCGGCGCGGCTGCTCTCCGAGGTCGGCATGGCCGACGCGCTGACCCATGGGCGGCTCGTGCTGGGCATCGGCAATGGCTACCAGCCCTATGAGTTCGAGCGCTTCGGCGAAGACCTGAAGGACGCCACGGCGAAGACGCTGGAGTTCATGGAGATGCTGGACCGGGCGCTGGCCAGCGACACCTTTAGCTTCAGCGGCCAGCACTATCAGATGGCGGAAACCCACATCGCCAGCCGGCCGATGCGGCCAGGCGTGCCGCCGGTATGGGTGGCCGGCGACAACCCGGCGCTGCACGCCCTGGCCGCGCGCAAGGGCTGGCCGGTGATGGTGACGCCGCGCCACTTCACCCCTGCCCTGCTGGCCGCCGCCAAGGCCAAGCTGGCGACGACCTGGTCCGCCGCCGGCGCCAACCCGGCCGCCATGCGCTTCGCCACGCTGCGGCATATGTGCGTGACCGACGACAAGGCCGAGGCGATGCACTTCCTCGACCACGTCCGCTACCAGATGCGGATGAGCCAGAACCTGCGGCTGCGCGAACAGGCCTTGCAGGGCGGGATATTGGTCGAGAAGCCCTGGGTTGGTGAGCCGACGCTGGAAGAAATGGCCGAGAGCTTCATGGTCGGCGACGCCCACACCATCGCCGAGCGCCTGGTGGCCGAGATCAAGGCCGCCAACCCCTGCCACTACCTGCTGCAATTCCAGGCCAGCGGCACCAGCCTGGCCTTGGCGCTGCGTAGCATCGAACGCTTCGCCACCCAGGTGAAGCCGCTGCTGGAGCAGGCGTTGGGACCGCTGGACCGCATCGGCGAGCCGGTGGCGTTAGCGGCATGAGTTGGGCCTACGAGGTTCGGGCGCACAACCTCTCCAAGGCGTCGGAGAACCGCATCCACGCCGATGACGTGGCGCAGAAGTTCGGCTTCACCGGGGCGCTGGTGCCGGGGGTGGAGGTCTATGCCTACGCCGTGCATCCGGCCGTGGCGACGTGGGGCCGCGCCTGGCTGGAACACGGCAGCGCCGAGGCGCGCTTCTTCAAGCCGGTCTATGACGAAGCGATGGTGCAGGTCAGTGCCGCACCAGCCGGAGAGGCGCTGACGCTGCTGGTGGAGAGCGCCGGGGTGGAATGCGCCCGCGGCAGCGCCGCCCTGCCTGCCGCGGAAGCCGCGCCGGATGCGGCATTATGGGCCTGGCGCGACCCGCCGGCCGAACGCCCTGCCGCCAGCGAGGCCAACCTGGCCGCCGGCAGCGTGCTCTGCGCCGCGCCGCAGCCCCTGGCGGCCGACTATTTGGACGGCGTGCGCGAGACCGAGCCGCTGTACCTGGCCGAAGGGCTGGCCCACCCCGGCCAGATCCTGCGGCTGTGCAACCGCGTGCTGACCGAGAATGTGGTCATGGGCGTATGGATTCACGTCGGCAGCGCCGTGCGCAACTTCAGCGCGGGGCGGCTGGGCGAGGTGGTGACGGCGCGCGGCGTGGTGCTGGCCGAGGGCGACCACAAGGGGCATCGGCTGGCCGAGTTGGACGTTGTTGTGCTGGGCGAGGATGGCCGCGTGCTGGCGCGGGTGCGGCACAATGCCATCTGGCGACCGCGCGGGATTTAGCGCCTGATCGTCGTCGGCGGAATCACCGGCGACGTGAATCGGCCGCTCGCACAACAGATCAGAGTCCGTTAGACGCGCTCGGAAGCGTTTGACAACCAGCGCACAGAACTCCGACCTGCCGCCAGCGGCGAGCGGGCCGAGAGCCCGAATGGGCGCCGTCCCTCATACGCCGCAGCCAAGCCGGGCGAGGGCCGGCCGCCTGGAGATTGAGCGTCAGTGAAAACTGATATCAGCGGTCATGCCACCACTGCGCCCCGAAGCAGCAACCGATGCAAGGCGAGGGTCAGGCGAAGGGGCTGCGCCGGGCGACGACGCGGCCGAGGGCGGACCAGTATTCCGGCTCGCCACGGACGAGCGCGCGGGCGACACGGCTGTAGCGGGCCAGAGGCGCGTTGGACTGCTGTGGCTGTGGCGCACACTCGGGCTCAGGCTCAGGCTCAGGCTGCGTCTCGGCGGTGTATATGTGCCGTTGGTCGTAGAGATCGGCATAGGTGGGTGTGTCGAGCCCAAGGGAGCGCAGGCCGGGGGACGTTTTACGTCGGATGGCGAGCAAATCGCCCGCTTGGGTGAGGAAGGCGAAAGCCTCGTAACGGCGGGAGGCCGGATTAACGACGACGATCTGGCCGTTCTCCAGTGCTGAGGGATCGGCGTGGCAGGCGATCATGCGGCCGAACAGGTTGGGGCCGGTGGGGCAGAGGGCGTTGATGCCGTAGTGGCGCGTGGCGACGTTGTGGCAAATCGCCTCGATGCAATGGGCAAAGACCGGCAGGTCAGGCGGGGCGGCGATGATGGAAGGGTTCACCAGCCAGGGCACTGCGCTGATATTGTCACGGAAAATCTGCAGGCGCGTGGGGGCTGCTGTACAGAGGCTGGCGAAGAAGAAGTTCGACACGTCGCTGTAAAGGCCGCCCTGGGCGTGTAGTAGGCAATAGCGCCCAAGATCGGCACGGTAGGTGAGCGGACGCAGACCATCATAGGCCGTGGTGACCTCAGGGCCGAAATGGGCCGCGATGAAACTGCGTAGTTCTTCATCGTGGTAGAGGTGGTGGGTGGCAAAGGGGTGCTCTGCGCGCAGGCTCTGTATGTTCTGCGCAATTTTTTCAGGTACTTCCTGCGGCCTTGCGGAGGTGCCGTTCAGAAGAATGGAGAACAGACGCAATATACTCTCCCAATACCTCGCATTTCGCGCCCGACCGAGACACACCCAATTTATATTCACTATAGCAAGGCTGCTGAGCCGGCATACCCGGGATAACCACGTAGAGGTGAAGGGGGTGGATTAGGCCCGCATGGCGATTGAGAGTCAGGCGAACGGGCTGCGCCGGGCGACGACGCGGCCGAGGGCGGACCAGTATTCCGGCTCACCGCGGACGAGCGCGCGGGCGACACGGCTGTAGCGGGCCAGAGGCGCGCTGGACTGCTGTGGCTGTGGCTGTGCCTCACACTCAGGCTCAGGCTCAGGCGGCGTCTCGGCAGTGTAGATGCACCGTTGGTCGTAGAGATCGCCATAGTTGGGCGTGTCGAGCCCAAGGGAGCGCAGGCCGGGGGAAGTTTTACGCCGGACGGCGAGCAAGTCACCCGCTTGGGTGACGAAGGCGAAGCCCTCGTAGCGGCCGGATGCGGGGTTCACGACAACGCAGTGGCCGTTCTCCAGTGTTGATGGGTCGACATGACTGGCGATCATGCGACCGAAGAGATTGGGGCCGGTGGGACAGAGGGCGTTGATGCCGTAGTGGCTCGTGGCGACGTTGTGGCAAATCGCCTCAATGCAATGGACGAAAACGGGCAGGCCAGGCGGGGCGGCGATGATGGCATTGCTCACGGTCCAGGGCACTGCGTTGAGATAGTCGCGGAAAATCTGCAGGCGCGTGGGGGCTGCTGTACAGAGGCCAGCGAAGAAGAAGCTCGACAAATCGCTGTAAAGGCCGCCATGGACATGCAGCAGGCAGTAACGGCCAAGATCCGCACGGTAGGCGAGCGGACGCATACCATCATAGGCCGCGGTGACCTCAGGGCCGAAATGGGCCGCGATGAAACTGCGCAGTTCCTCATCGTGGTAGAGGTGGTGGGTGGCGAAGGGGTGCTCTGCGCGCAGGCTCTGTATATTCTGTTCGATCTTTTCCGGCACTGACGTGGGCCTTGCAGAGGTGCCGTTAAGAAGAATGGAGAATAGACGCAATATACTCTCCTACTACCTCGGATTGCGCGCGCAACCCAGACACCTCGATTATATCTTTACTATCGCAAGGCTGCTGAGCCGGCATACCCGGGATAACCACGTAGAGGTGAAGGGGGTGGATTCGGCGCACATGGCGTTCGACTTGGCCAAAATCGTGGCCGGATTGCGCAAGGCGCGATATCGCGGGCTGCCGAAGATTGGCTGGCGGCTCACCGTCGTCATGGCCGCCGAAAGCTTGGTCCGCCTGCGGCAGCGCCACGGGTGCCGGCCGGACAGTGGTAGGCGTCAGTTGCCCCCGCCTGCGCGCCATGGGCCACATCGCCATTGAGTCCCAAGACGTTACGTTTTCGTAAAAATATGCCGAACGCCCCTGCCTGCCGAATGCCGACAAGACCTACAGCACCATGGCGTTCACACCGTATCAGTGTGAACGCCATGGTGCTGCTCAGTCCTGGCGGTCCCGCAGCCGGTTCCGCGCCACGGTCCAGGCCACGCCCAGCGCGCGGAATTCATGACCCAGGATGGTGTTGAGCCGGCTTTCCACCGGGGCCGCGATCTCCCGCAATGGCACGCCGGCGCTGGCCTTGGCCAACTCGCGGCCCAGCGCGGTGGCCAGCCCCAGGCCGCGGCCGTTGCAGCCATTCCAGGCCAGCACGCCCGGCGCCAGGTCGTACACATGCGGGCGCTTGTCCGCGGTGCCGGCCAGGTGCCCCCACCAGACATAGTCGAAGCGCACCTCGTCGCCGATCTGCGGGAACACCCGGCGCAGGCGCTCCGCCAGGCGGTCGCGGATACGGCCTTCCCAGCCGAAGGGCACCACCAGGCCGCCGCCCGTCACCAGCCGGCCATTCTCGTCGAAGCGGCAGAAATACAGGTCGCCGCGAGTGTCGCTCAACGCGTGGCCCTGCGGCAGGATCGACTTGCGGATGTTGTCCGACAGCACGCTGGTGGCCATCTGGTAGCTGCGCACCGGCACCATGCTGCGCGCCAGTCGGGGCCATAGCCCGGGCTGGGTATAGGCCGCGGTGGCGATGATGACGCGCTGCGCCTTCAGTGTGCCGCCGGGGGTTTGCAGCAGCCAGGCATTGCCGGTGCGGCTGATGCCCTGCACCGGGCTGCGGGTTTTTATCAGTGCCCCGGCATCGATGGCGGCACGGGCCAGGCCGCGGGCGAAGGCCAACGGGTTGATGCGCCCACCGGTGCGGTTCTCCCAGCCGCCATGCCAGTGGTCGGAGCCGGAAAGCGTCGCCATCTCCTCACGCGAGAGCATCCGCACCGGGGCGCCGCGGCGGCCCCATTGCTCCACCCGGCGCTGCGCCAGCGCCATGCGCGATTCGCGGTGTGCCGGCTGGATCCAGCCATTCTGCACCGCCTCGGCCGGGATGCCGTGCTGGCGAATCAGGTCGAAGACCAAGCTGGCGCTGTCGCGGATCAGCGCCACCAGCGCCTCCCCCTTTTCGGCGCCGCCGAGCTCCGGGGGCACGCCGGCGACGATGGC
>CANBNK010000121.1 GCA_947371015.1 Acetobacteraceae bacterium
CGGCTGACGGCTTCATTTCCAGGAGATTTCCTATGCAGAGACGCGACCTGTTCAAGGCCGGCATGGCAGTTCCGGCCATGCTGGGTGCCCCCGCCGTGGCCCAGGCGACCCGCCTGCTGAAGTTCATCCCGCAGTCGGACGTGGCGGTCATCGACCCCATCGTCACCACCGCCTACGTCACCCGGCATCACGCCTTCCTGATCTACGACACGCTCTATGGCCTGGACGCACAGTTCAAGCCGCAGCCGCAGATGGCCGAGGGCCACGTGATCGAGGATTCGGGCAAGCGCATCACCATCACCCTGCGCCCCGGCCTCAAGTTCCATGACGGCTCCCCGGTGCGGGCGCAGGACGCGGTGGCCAGCGTCAAGCGTTGGTGGGCGCGCGACGCCATGGGCCAGGCCCTGGCGCTGGCGACGGATGAACTGAAGGCCGATGACGACCGCCACTTCACCTTCCGGCTGAAGAAGCCGTTTGCGCTGCTGTTCGACGCGCTGGCCAAGCCGGGCAGCCCGGTCTGCTTCATCATGCCGGAGCCGATTGCCAACCAGGACCCGAACGTCCCGTTCAAGGACATCATGGGCAGCGGCCCGTATCGCTACAAAGCCGATGAGCGCGTCCCCGGCAGCCTGGTGGTGTATGAGCGCAACCGCGACTACGTGCCGCGCGCCGCGGCGCCGATCGAGTGGACCGCCGGCCCCAAGGTGGCGCATTTCGACCGCATCGAGTGGCGGGTCATCCCGGATGCCTCCACCGCCGCCAGCGCCCTGGCCAATGGCGAAGTGGATTGGTGGGAGCAGCCGACCGCCGACCTGCTGCCGCTGCTGCGCCGCAACCGCAACGTGAAGACCGAGCTTTATGACCCGACGGGCCTGCTGGGCCTGTGCCGCTTCAACCACCTGCACCCGCCGTTCAACAACCCGGCCATCCGCCGCGCGCTGCTGGGCGCCTGCAGTCAGTCGGACTTCATGACCGCGGTCATCGGCACCGACCCTTCGATGTGGAAGGACAAGGTCGGCTTCTTCCCGCCGGGCACGCCCTTCGCGTCGGATGCCGGGGTGGAGCCGCTGGTCGGCCCGCGCGACTACGACAAAGTCAAGCGTGACCTGGCCGCCGCCGGCTACAAGGGCGAGAAGGTGGTGCTGATGGGCGCCACCGACTTCCCCACCCTGAACGCCCTGGCCCAGGTCTGCCTGGACATGCTGCAGAAGGCCGGCATGAACGTGGACTACGTGTCGACCGATTGGGGCAGCATCGTCACCCGCCGTGCCAACAAGAACCCACCGGAGCAGGGCGGCTGGAACATCTTCCTCACCTTCTTCACTGGGCTCGACTTCTTCAGCCCCGCCGGCCATCTCGGCCTGCGCGGCAATGGCCAGGCGGCCTGGCCGGGCTGGCCGACCATGCCGAAGGTGGAGGAGCTGCGCGCCGCCTGGTTCGACGCCCCCAACCAGGCGGAACAGCAGCGCATCGCCCGGGAAATCCAGGTCGAGGCGTTCCAGGAAGTGCCGTACATGCCGGTCGGCGCCTATTTCCAGCCCTGGGCCTACCGCACCAACATCAGTGGCGTGCTGAACGGCATGCCGCTGTTCTGGAATGTGCGGAAGGGGTAGCGCCCCCAGCCGATCGCCAAAGGGCGCAGGCGCCGCGGTTGCGGCGCCGAGCACCCGGCGGCGTGAATCGGCTGGCCAGGCTTGATCGCCAAAGGGCGCAGGCGCCGCGGTTGCGGCGCCGAGCACCGGGCGGCGTGAATCGGCTGGCCAAAGGGTTGTGGGTCCGTGCTTGCGGCACCCGCCCCGGTTGGGCTTCACTCCCGGCCATGGTGCCAGAAGGCGCCGAACCGGGAGACGAGCATGCTTCGACGCAACCTGATGCAGGGCGCCGCCGCGCTGGGTACCGCCACCCTGGGCGCCACCGGCGGCCTGCCGCGCTTCGCCATCGCCCAGCCGGCGGCGTCGCGCGTCATGCGCTTCATCCCGCAATCCGATATCGGTGTCCTCGACCCGATCTTCACCACCGCCTATGTCACGCGGAACCATGGGCTGCTGGTGTGGGACACGCTGTATGGCGTGGACAACAACTTCAAGGCCCAGCCGCAGATGGTCGAGGGACACACCACCTCCGCCGACGGCCTGCGCTGGGAACTGAAGCTGCGCGACGGGCTGAAGTGGCATGACGGCACCCCGGTGCTGGCGCGCGACTGCGTCGCCTCGATCCAGCGCTGGCAGAAGCGCGACCCCATCGGCCAGGAACTGGCGGCGCGCACCGACGAACTGACCGCGGCCGACGACAAGACCATCGTATTCCGCCTGAAGAAGCCGTTCCCCCTGCTGCCGGACGCGCTGGGCAAGGTCGGCTCCCCCGCGCCATTCATGATGCCCGAGCGGATCGCCAGGACCGACGCCTTCCAGCAGATCAACGAATATGTCGGCAGCGGCCCCTACCGCTTCAACAACAACGAGACGGTGCGCGGCAGCCGCTTCATCTATGAACGCTTCGCCGACTACGTGCCGCGCGCCAGCGGGACCCCGGTGATGATCTCTGGCCCGAAGATCGCCCACTTCGACCGCGTGGAATGGCGGGTGACGCCTGACGGCGCCACCGCCTCCGCCGCGTTGCAGGCCGGTGAGGTGGATTGGTGGGAGAACCCGCCGAACGACCTGCTGCCGCCGCTGCGGCGCGACCGCAACATCGGCATCGAGCGCGATACGCTGGGGCTGCTCGGTTTCGGCCGCTTCAACCACATGCACGCGCCGTTCAACAATCCGCGGCTGCGCCGCGCCATCATCGGCGCGCTGGAGCAGAGCGAGTTCATGACCGCGGCCTGGGGCACCGAGCGTGGCGCCTGGGCCGACAAGGTCGGCTTCTTCCCGCCCAACACGCCCTTCGCCTCGGATGCCGGGCTGGGCGCGCTGACCAGTCCGCGCGACCTGGAGAAGGTGAAGCGCGAGATCATCGCCGCCGGCTACAAGAATGAGCCGGTGGTGCTGCTGGGCGCCACCGACTTCCCCATCATCAACGCGCTGTGCCTGGTGGCGGCGGACCTGTTCAAGCGCATCGGCCTGAACGTGGATTACGTCTCCAGCGACTGGGGCACGGTGGTGCAGCGGCGCGCCAGCCGGGAGCCGGCGGACAAGGGCGGCTGGAGCATCTTCTTCACCTACTGGTCCGCCTTCGATGTCATCAACCCCGCGGTGAATCAGACCGTGCGCGGCAATGGCGCCACCGGCTGGTTCGGCTGGGCCAACAGCCCGGCGCTGGAAACCCAGCGGACCGCCTGGTTCGATTCGCCTGACCTTGCCTCGCAGCAGGCCGCGGCAAGGCGCCAGCAGGAGATTGCCTTTGAGGAGGCGCCGACCCTGCCGCTGGGCCAGGCCTTCGGCAGCACCGCCTATCGCAAGAACGTCACCGGGGTACTCAGCCCCTCGGTGCCGATGTTCTGGAACGTCAAGCGCGGCTGAAGCCCAAGGCAAAGCGCGGCAGGCGGGGTGCCGTCGGCCGTGTTTGCCTGTTGCGGCGCAGCGGAGTTTCGCGGTTCACTCCCCGGCAACACCCTGCCGGGGAGACAAGCTGATGCGTCGTCGTGATCTGTTCGCTGCTGGTGCGGCTGCTGCCTTGCCACGCTTTGCCGTGGCTCAGCCCGCCCGCGTGCTGAAATTCGTACCCCAAGCCAACCTGACCAGCCTGGACCCCATCTGGACCACGGCCAACGTCACCCGCAACCACGCCTACATGGTGTACGATACCCTGTACGGCATGGATGCCAGCTTCCAGCCGCAGCCGCAGATGGCCGCCGGGCACAGCGTCTCGGACGACCACCTGACCTGGACCATCACGCTGCGCCCCGGGCTGCGCTTCCATGACGGCGAGCCGGTGCTGGCGCGCGACGTTGTCGCCAGCCTGAACCGCTGGATGCGCCGCAATCCCCTCGGCCAGAAGCTGATAACGGTGCTCGACCGGCTGGAGGCCGCCAGCGACACGCAGGTCCGCTTCCACCTCAAGCGCGCCTTTCCGCTGCTGCTGGCGGTGCTGGCCAACCCGTCCAACCCCAGCAGCTTCATCATGCCGGAGCGGATCGCCCGCACCGATCCGTTCCAGCAGATCCGCGAGACGGTGGGCAGCGGCCCGTTCCGCTTCAAGCCGGACGAGTACAACAGCGGCAGCCTTGCGGTGTATGAGCGCTTCGCCGGCTACTTGCCCACGACGCACGGCACGCCCAGCCTGACCGCGGGGCCAAAGCACGCGCATTTCGACCGCGTCGAGTGGCACATCATCCCGGATGCAGCGACTGGCTCCGCCGCGCTGCAGAGCGGCGAGATCGACTGGTATGAGCAGCCGCCGCCGGAGTTGCAGGTTTTGTTGCGCCGTGGCCGCAGCATCATGGTGGAGCCGATCGACAGCCTGAACAATCCGGCGATCCTGCGCTTCAACCACCTGCACCCGCCGTTCAACGACAAGAAGATGCGCCAGGCCCTGCTGCCGGCGATCAACCAGGAAGACTACATGACCGCCATCGTCGGGCCCGACCCGGCGCTGTTCACCCAGCTTGGTCTGTTCACGCCGGGCACGCCCTTCGCCAATGATGCCGGCATGGGCCCGCTGAACGGCCCGCGCAGCATTGCCCGCGCCAAGCAGCTGATGCAGGAGGCCGGCTACACCAACCAGCTGATCCGCCTGATCGGCCCGACCGACATCCTGGCGCCGGCGGCGATGACGCAGGTCTGCGGCGGCATGTTCCGCGAGCTTGGTGTCAACCTGGACTTCGTGCTGACCGACTGGGGCAGCGTGATCCAGCGCCGCGCCAGCAAGGAGCCGTTGGACAAGGGCGGCTGGAGCGTGCTGCTGACCGCCTTCGCCAGCTTCGAGTTCGCCGACCCCGCGACAAACTTCCCGCTGCGCGGCAACGGCCCCGGCGCCTGGTTTGGCTGGCCCACCGTGCCGCGGCTGGAGGAGTTGCGCGACGCCTGGTTCGACGCCGCCGATCCCGCCCGCCAGCAGGCCCTGGCGCGGGACTTCCAGACCGTGCTGCTGGACGAGCTGCCCTACATCCCCGTTGGCTCCTACAAGTCGATGACGGCCCTCCGCCGCAACCTCACCGGCAGGGTGCCCGGCTTCGCCCTGTTCTGGAATATGAAGCGCGCATGACCCTGCACCGTCGTACCCTGCTGGCCAGCGGCGCCAGCCTGCTGGCTGCCCCTGCCGTGGCGCAGCGCGCCGCCGTGCTGCGCTTCGTGCCGCAGGCCGACCTGTCCAGCCTGGACCCGATCTGGACCACGTCCAACGTGACGCGGAACATGGGCTACATGGTGTTCGACCAGCTCTATGGCTCGGACGCGCAGTTCCGACCGCAGCCGCAGATGGCGGCCGGCCATGTGGAGGAAGACGACGGCCGCCGCGTGATCATCACGCTGCGCGAGGGGCTGAAGTTCCACGACGGTGAGCGCGTGCTGGCGCGCGACGCGGCGGCCAGCGTGACCCGCTGGCTGAAGCGCCACGCCATGGGCCAGAAGCTCTCTCCGGTGCTGGAGGAGGTGGTGGCGCTGGACGACAAGCGCCTGCAATTCCGCCTGAAGCAGCCCTTCCCGCTGCTGTACGAGGCGCTGGGCAACCCGGTGGCGCCGCCCTGCTTCATCATGCCGGAACGCCTGGCGCGGACTGACGCCTTCACGCAGTTGCGGGAGGTTGTCGGCAGCGGGCCGTATCGCTTCATCCCCGGCGACTTTGTTGCCGGCAGCGGCGCGGCCTTCAGCAAGAACCACGACTACATCCCGGTCGCGGCCGGCGCCTCCGGCCTGACGGCCGGGCCCAAGCTGGCGCATTTCGAGCGGGTGGAGTGGAAGACGATCCCGGATGCAGCGACGGCCGCCGCCGCGCTGCAGAACAACGAGATCGACTGGTACGAGCAGCCGCCGCCGGAAATCCAGCAGCTCCTGTCGCGCAACCGCGCCCTGGCCATCGAGGACATGGACCCGCGGCCGATGATGGCGCTGATGCGCTTCAACTTCCTGCAACCGCCGTTCAACGACGCGGCCATGCGTCGCGCCCTGCTGCCGGCGATCAACCAGGAAGACTTCATGATCGCCTCGGTCGGCACCGACCGGCGGCTGTATGAAACCGATGTCGGCTTCTTCACCCCCGGCGGGCCGATGGCCAGCGACGTGGCACTCGACCCGCTGAAGGGGCCACGCAGCCTGGACGCGGCGAAGGCCGCGCTGAAGGCGGCCGGTTACACCAACCAGCCGATTCGCCTGCTGGGCCCGACCGACATCCTGATCCCCTCGGCGCTGACGCAGGTGGCGATGGACCTGTTCCGCCGCCTGGGCGTGAACCTGGACGTGGCGCTGACCGATTGGGGCACGGTGGTGCAGCGCCGCACCAGCAAGGAAACGGTGGACAAGGGCGGCTGGAGCGTCTCGATGTACGCGTTCAGCAGCATGGATTTCCTGACGCCGGCCACCAACCCGACGCTGCGCGCCAACGGCGCCGGCGCCTGGTTCGGCTGGCCGGACATGCCGAAGATCGAGCAGCTGCGCGACCAGTGGTTCGAGGCACCGACGCTGGAGGCCCGCCAGGCGCTGGCGCGGCAGATCCAGGTGGAGGCGATGCAGGACCTGCCCTTCATTCCCGTCGGCGCCTATCGCAGCCAAACCGCCATCCGTCGAGACCTGGCCGACCGCGTGCGCGGCCTGGCATTGTTCTGGGGAATCCGTCGCACATGATCGCCAGGCGTTCCCTCCTCGCGGCCGGCGCCGCGCTGTCGTTGCCGGCCGCCGCGCAGCCGGCCCGCGTGATGAAGTTCGTGCCGCAGACGGATTTGACGACGCTCGACCCGATCTGGACCATCAGCAACGTCGCCCGCAACCATGGCTACATGGTGTGGGACACGCTGTACGGCACCGACGCGCAGTACCGCATCCGCCCGCAGATGGCCGAGGGCCACACTGAGGAAGACGACGGTCGCCGCGTGACCGTCACGCTGCGCGCCGGGCTGAAGTTCCACGATGGCGAGGCGGTGCGCGCCCAGGATGCGGTTGCCAGCATCAAGCGCTGGGCACGCCGCAGCCCCACCGGCCAGGTGCTGCTGACCTACCTCGACGAGATCGGCGCCGCTGACGACCGCCGCATCGTGTTCCGGCTGAAGCGCCGCTTCCCGCAGCTGATCGGCGCGCTCGGGCTGCCGTCCTCGCCGGTCTGCTTCATCATGCCGGAGCGGCTGGCCAATACCGACCCGTTCCAGCCGGTGCGGGAAGCCGTTGGCAGCGGCCCCTACCGCTTCATGCACAGCGAGCTGCGCAGCGGCAGCTTCGCGGCGTGGGAACGCTACGCCGGCTATTCGCCGACGCCGGACAACGCCACGGGCCTGACCGCCGGCCCGAAGCTCGTGCATTTCGACCGCATCGAATGGCACACCATTCCGGATGCCGCGACCGCTTCGGCGGCGCTGATGTCGGGCGAGATCGACTGGTTCGAGCAGATGCCGCCCGAGGTCTCCACCCAGCTGGAACGGCAGCGCCAGCTGGTCGTGGATGTCATGGACACGCTGGTCTTCCCGTGTTCGATGCGGATGAATCACCTGCAGCCGCCCTTCGACAACCCGGCCATCCGCCGGGCGCTGCTGGGTGCGATCAACCAGGAAGACTTCATGACCGCCATCGTCGGCCCTACGCCGGCGCGCTTCGCCACCGATGTCGGCTTCTTCACACCGGGCACGCCGCTGGCGAATGACGAGGCGCTGGCGCCGCTGAAGGGGCCGCGCAGCTTCGAGGCGTCGAAGCGCGCGCTGCGCGAGGCCGGCTACAATGGCGAGCCGATCCGCCTGCTCGGCACCACGGATATCATCAGCACGTCAGCCATGGCGCAGGTCGCGATCGACTTCTTCCGCAAGCTGGACGTGAACCTGGATATCGCGCTGTCGGACTGGGGCGCGCTGGTGCAGCGGCGCAACAACCGCGGCCCGGTGGCGCAGGGCGGCTGGAGCGTCTCCTGCTTCGCCAATTCGGGCATGGATTTCGTCAACCCGGGTACCCACAACAGCCTGCGGTCGGATGGCAACGCGGCGACGCCGGGCTGGCCCAGCAGCCCCGCGCTGGAGGCGCTGCGCATGCAGTTCTTCGACGCACCGGAACTGCCGCAGCAGCAGGCCATCGCGCGGGATATCCAGCGCGTGGCCATGCAGGACCTGCCCTACATCCCGCTCGGCGGCTATCGCAGCCTGACCGCGCATAAGCGCAGCCTGGTGGACCGGGTGAAGGGCTTCGCCATCTTCTGGGGAATCAAGCGCACATGATCGCCCCCGTTTCACCGGCGCGCGGAATCGCGCGACGCACGCTGCTGGGCAGCGCCATCGCCGCGCCGCTTGCCGCGCCGGCCTTCGCCCAGACCGCCGGCGCCCGCGCGCTGCGCGTGGTGCCGCAGGCCAACCTCACCAGCCTGGACCCGATCTGGACCACCGCCGTCGTCACCCGCAACCACGGCTTCATGGTGTACGACCAGCTCTGCGCGCAGGACGCCGGCGGCGTCATCCGGCCACAGATGGCGGAAGGCTGGCTGGAGGAGGATGACGGCCGCAGCCTGACCTTCACCCTGCGCCAGGGGCTGAAGTTCCATGACGGCCAGGCGGTGACCGCGGCCGACTGCGTCGCCTCGATCCAGCGCTGGCGCCGCCGCGACCCCTTCACCCAGGTGCTCTGGCCGCGCGTCGATGACCTCAGCGTGCTGGACGACCGGCGCTTCCGCTTCCGCCTGAAGCAGCGCGTGCCGCTGCTGTTGCAGGCGCTGGGGCAGACGCAGTTCCCCTGCTTCATCATGCCCGCGCGCATCGCCGCGACGGACGCCTTCCAGCAAATCCGCGAAGCCGTCGGCTCCGGCCCGTTCCGCTTCCTGACCAATGAGTGGAACCCTGGCCAGGCGGCGTCCTGGGCGAAGTTCGACGGCTATGTCCCGCGCAGCGAACTGGTCGATGGCCTGGCCGGCGGCCGCGTGCCGCGGATCGAGCGGGTCGAGTGGACCGTCATCTCGGACCCCGCCACGGCGGCCAACGCCATGACCACGGGCGAGCAGGACTATTGGGAATATCCGCTGCACGACCTGTTGCCGCTGATGCGGCGCAACCGCCAGCTGGTGGTGGAACAGCGCCTGCTGGACGGCACCTACGGCATCTGCCGCTTCAACACGCTGCACCCGCCCTTCAACAACCCGGCGATCCGCCGCGCCGTGGCCATGGCGGTGGACCAGCGCGACTACCTGCGTGCGGTCGCCGGCGAGGACCCCGCGGGCTGGGGGGTCTGCGAGGGCGTTTTTACCTGCGACACGCCGTTGGCGAGCGAAGTGGGCAGCCAAGTGCTGAAGACCCACAATATCGACCGCGCCAAGGCCGCGCTGGCCGCCGCCGGCTACAACGGGGAAAAGGTGGTGCTGGTGGCGCCGGGCGACTACCCGCAGATCAACGCGCTGTCGTTGGTCACCGCCGACATCATCCGCCGCCTGGGCATGAACCTGGAACTGGTCTCCACCGACTGGGGCAGCCTGATCCAGCGCCGCGCCAGCAAGGAGCCGGTGGAGAAGGGCGGCTGGAGCATCATCCACACCACCGCCTCCGGCCAGTCGCTGACCCAGCCGGTAACCCACCTGTTCCTGCGCGCCAATGGCGCCAATGCCTGGTTCGGCTGGCCGGACGACCCCGAGGTGGAGCGCCTGCGCAACGCCTGGACCGAGGCCGCGGACCCCACCGAGGGCAAGCGCATCGCCGATGACCTGAACCGCCAGGCCATGCAGCTGATGGCCTATGTGCCGCTGGGCTATTACTGGCAGCCCAGCGTCTGGCGCCGCAACGTCACCGGGGTGTTCAAGAGCCCCGTCACCGCCTTCTGGAATATCGGCAAGTCATGATCACCCGTCGCCCCCTGCTGCTCGCCGCCCTGGCCGCACCCTCGCTCGCCCGTGCGCAGACCGCGCAGCGCACGCTGCGCTTCATCCCCCAGGGCAACCTGGCCAATATCGACCCGGTGTGGTCCACCACCGTCATCGCCCGCAACCACGGCCTGATGATCTACGACCAGCTCTTCGGCCTGGGCACGGACTTCCAGCCGAAGCACCAGATGGCGCAGGGCCATGAGGTCTCCGCCGATGGCCTGACCTGGCGCATCAGCCTGCGCCCCGGGCTGAAGTTCCACGACGGCGCGCCGGTGCGCAGCGCGGACTGCATCGCCTCCATCCTGCGCTGGTCCAAGCGGGACGTGCTGGGCCTGCGGCTCAACGCGCTGCTGGAGGAGGCGAAGGCCGAATCCGACAGCGTGTTCACCCTGCGACTGAAGCGGCCCTGGCCGGGCCTGGCCTGGGCGCTCGGCAAGCCCAGCGCCAATATTTGCGCCATCATGCCCGAACGAGTGGCACGGACCGACCCGTTCAAGCAGATCGAGGACTATACCGGCTCCGGCCCCTTCATCTTCCGGCCGGCGCAATGGGTGCCCGGCAGCCTGGCGGTATATGAGCGATTCGCCGACTACGTCCCGCGCCAGGAACCCGCCGATTTCCTCGCCGGCGGCAAACCGGTGCATTTCGACCGCGTGGAATGGCGGGTGATGCCGGACCCGGCGACGGCCGCCGGCGCGCTGCTGAACAACGAGGTGGATTGGTGGGAAACCCCGCTGCCGGACCTGCTGCCCCGGCTGCGGCGCAACCGCGAGATCGAGATCGACGTCATAAACACCGCGGGCAACCTCGGCGTGCTGCGCTTCAACCACCTGCAGGCGCCGTTCGACAATCCGGCGGTGCGCCGCGCCATCCTGCCCGCCATCGACCAGCGCGCCTTCATGCAGGCCGCCTATGGCGAGGACCCGGCACTCTGGCGCATTCCCGCCGGCGCCTTCACCCCGGGCACGCCGCTGGCCAATGATGCCGGGCTGGAGGTGCTGACCAGCCCGCGCAGCATCGAAGCCGCGCAGAAACTGCTGCGCGAAAGCGGCTATGCGGGCCAGAAAGTGGCCATCATGACACCTACCGACCTGGCGAATATCAACGCGCTGACCGAAGTGGCCGCCGATCTGATGCGCCGAATCGGCTTCAACGTGGAACTCCAGGCGACCGACTGGGGCACCGCCATCCAGCGCCGCTCCAACCGCAACCTGCCGGACCAGGGCGGCTGGAGCGCCTTCTGCACGACGTGGGAGGGGCTGGACACCAGCGTGCCTGGCAGCCACCAACCCCTGCGTGGCAATGGGCTGGAAGGCTGGGCCGGCTGGTCCAGCAGCCCGGCGCGGGAAGCCCTGCGCGAGGACTGGTTCAACGCCACCACCTTGGCCGAGGAACGCCGCGTTGCCGCCGACCTGCAACGCCTCGTTTGGCAGGAGGCGCCCTTCGTGCCGCTCGGCCAGGGCCGCCCGCCGCAGGCCTGGCGGCGCAGCCTGTCCGGGCTGGTCAAGGGTGGGCCGTCACTGTTCTGGAACCTGCGCAAGGGTTGAACCGGCGCTGGCACACCACGTGCAAGTAACGCCCATCGACACGGGTGCGTGCGTCTGGGCGCTGGCATCCTGCCCATGAATGCGGCAGGTTGTCCTGAAGCAGGGCGAACGCCAGGAACTGGAGACGAGAATCACATGGATCGCAGGACCTTCATCAAGGTGGGTGCCGGCCTCGGCTTCGCCGGCCATCTCGGCCTCTCGGCTCCGGCCTATTCCCAGGGCGCTGCCGCGCGCACGCTTAAGTTCGTGCCGCAGGCCAACCTAGCCAATTTCGACCCGATCTGGGGCACCCAGTACGTAGTGCGCAACGCCGCCGCCCTGGTGTGGGACACGCTGTTCGGCTTTGACGAACATCTGGTCTCGAAGCCGCAGATGGCCGAAGGCGCCAGCGTTTCGGCCGATGGCCTGACCTGGACCATTAAACTGCGCGCCGGCCTGAAATTCCATGACGGCAGCACCGTGCATGCCAAGGACGTGGTCGCCAGCCTCACGCGCTGGTCCGCCCGCGACTCGATGGGCCAGATGATCAAGGCCATCCAGCAGGAACTGGTGGCGGTGGACGACCTGACCGTCCGCTGGGTGCTGAAGCGGCCCTACCCGAAGATGCTGATGGCGCTGGGCAAGAACTCCACGCCCATGGCGTTCATCATGCCGGAACGCATCGCCAAGACCGACCCGTTCAAGCAGATCGACGAGTATATCGGCTCCGGCCCGATGCGCTTCGTGAAGGATGAATGGGTCCCCGGCGCCAAGGCGGTCTTCGCCAAGTTCGCCGACTACAAGCCGCGCTCGGAGCCGAGCAGCTGGTTGTCCGGCGGCAAGCACATCATGGTGGACCGCATCGAGTGGATCGTGATGCCGGACCCGGCCACGGCTTCCGCCGCGCTGCAGAACGGTGAAGTGGACTGGTGGGAGAACCCCATCACCGACTTGGTGCCGCAGCTGCGCCGCAACCGCAACGTGCGCGTGGATATCGCCGACCCGCTGGGCAATATCGGCACCTTCCGCATGAACCACCTGACCACGCCGTTCAACAGCGTGAAGGCGCGGCAGGCGGTGCTGGCCGCGTTGAGCCAGGAAGATTACATGCGCGCGCTGGTGGGCGACGACAACGCGCTGTGGAAGCCGCTGCCGGGTTTCTTCACCCCGGGCACGCCGCTGTACACCGAAGAAGGCGGCGACCTGCTGAAGGGCCCGCGCAACATGGACCTGGCCAAGCGTCTGCTGGCCGAAAGCGGCTATGCAGGCACGCCGGTCACCTGCGTGGTGGCGCAGGACCAGCCCATCACCAAGGCACAGGGCGATGTCACCGCCGACCTGCTGAAGCGCATCGGCTTCAATGTCGACTACGTCGCCACCGACTGGGGCACCACTGGCCAGCGTCGCGCCATGAAGAACCCGGTCGGGCAGGGCGGTTGGTCCATGTTCCACAGCTGGCACGCCGGCGCCGACTGCATCAACCCGGCGGTCTATATCGCCTGCCGCGCCAATGGCGACGCCGCCTGGTTCGGCTGGCCCAATATCCCCACGGTGGAAGCCGCGGTTACCGAATGGTTCGAGGCTCCGAACCTGGACGCTGAGAAGACCGCGATCCGCAACCTGAACCGTGCCGGCATGGAAAACGTCACCTACGCGCCGACCGGCTTCTTCCTGCAGTACCAGGCCTGGCGCGCCAATATCTCCGGCGTGGTGAAGGGACCGCTCCCATTCTTCTGGGGCGTCTCCAAGACGTGACGATGGTTCCTGTCAGCATCTCCGGCCGGCTTCGGGGCGCTCGCCCCGGGGCCGCGCACCGGCCGGCCCCGCCGAAGGCAGCATAAATGTTCGCTTACATCATCCGCCGCGTGCTCGCGACCATCCCCGTCATGGCGGTGGTCGCACTATTCGTGTTCAGCCTGCTCTACATCGCACCCGGTGACCCGGCGGCGGTCATCGCCGGGGACCAGGCGACGCCCGCCGATGTCGAACGCATCCGCGAGAGCCTGGGGCTGGACCGCCCCTACCTGGTGCGCTTCGGCGAATGGGTATGGAACATCCTGAACGGCGACATGGGCGTCTCGATCTTCACCAACCTGCCGGTCACCACCATGATCAAGCAGCGCATCGAGCCCACACTGTCGTTGATGGTGCTGACGCTGATCCTGGCGGTGTCCATCGCGGTGCCGATGGGTGTCGTCGCCGCCTGGAAGCACGGCACCTGGATCGACCGCTGCGTCATGGGCTTCGCGGTGCTCGGCTTCTCGGTGCCGGTCTTCGTGGTCGGCTACGTGTTGGCCTATATCTTCGCGCTGGAACTGGATTGGCTGCCGGTGCAGGGCTACACCGCCTTCAAGGAAGGTTTCTTCCCCTGGCTGGAAAACCTGGTGCTGCCGGCCATTGCGCTGGGCGGCGTCTATATCGCGCTCATCGCCCGCATCACCCGGGCGACCATGCTTGAAGTGCTGCAGCAGGACTACATCCGCACCGCCCGCGCCAAGGGCGTCGGCCAGCGCAGCATCCTGTTCCTGCACGCGCTGAAGAATGCGGCGGTGCCCATCGTCACCGTCATCGGCATCGGCATGGCGCTGCTGATCGGCGGCGCCGTCGTCACCGAAAGCGTCTTCGCCATCCCCGGCCTCGGCCGCCTTACGGTGGATGCCATCCTGCGGCGCGACTATCCGGTCATTCAGGGCGTCGTGCTGCTGTTCAGCTTCGTCTATGTCCTGGTGAACCTGCTGATCGACGTCCTCTACACCCTGTTCGACCCGAGGATCCGGTATTGAGCGCCTCCTCCCTCCCCAGCACCATCCATGTGCCGGCCATAGCCGCCCCGCTGCCGGATGTGCTGCCGCCGTTCAAGCCGCGGCGCGGCTTCATCGGCTACCTGCGCAAGAACCCGATCATGGCCTTCGGCGGCTTCCTGCTGCTGGCCATGCTGGCGACGGCGATCTTCGCACCCTACCTGTGGACGGTGGACCCGACGGCGCTGGCCCCGGCCCGCCGCACGCGGGAGCCTTCGGCCATGTACTGGTTCGGCTCCGACATGCTGGGCCGCGACGTGTATTCCCGGGTGCTCTATGGCGCCCGCGTCTCCCTGCTGGTCGGCTTCTCGGTGGCCATCCTGTCCAGCATCATCGGGCTGACCATCGGCCTCACCTCCGGCTTCGTCCGTTGGGCGGATGCCATCGTCATGCGCGTCATGGACGGCATGATGAGCATCCCGCCGATCCTGCTGGCGATCGCGCTGATGGCGCTGACCCGCGGCAGCGTCCAGAACGTCATCATCGCCATCACCATCGCGGAAATCCCCCGCGTCTCCCGCCTGGTGCGTGGCGTGGTGCTGAGCCTGCGCGAACAGCCCTATGTCGATGCGGCGGTGGCCTGCGGCACCCGCACGCCGACCATCATCTGGCGCCACATCCTGCCCAACACACTGGCGCCGATCACCGTGCAGGCCACCTATATCTGCGCCTCCGCCATGATCACCGAAGCCATTCTGAGCTTCATCGGCGCCGGCACGCCGCCGATCATCCCCAGCTGGGGCAACATCATGGCCGAGGGCCGCGCGCTCTGGCAGGTGAAGCCCTACATCGTGTTCTTCCCCGCGGTCTTCCTCAGCATGACGGTGCTGGCGGTGAACCTGCTGGGTGACGGCCTGCGCGACGCGCTGGACCCCCGCATGGCGAAGAGGCTGTAACGCGATGGCTGCGCTCCTCGAAGTCGAGAACCTGCAGACGCATTTCCGCACGCCCGACGGTGTCAACCGCGCGGTGGATGGCGTCTCCTTCAGCGTCAACGCCGGCGAGACCCTGGCGATCGTGGGCGAAAGCGGCTGCGGCAAGTCCGTCACCGCCATGTCCATCCTGCGGCTGATCCCGGAGCCGCCCGGCAAGATCGCCGGCGCCATCCGTTTCCAGGGCAAGAACCTGCTGGACTACTCCGAGCCGGAGATGCGGAAGATCCGCGGCAACGAGATCAGCATGATCTTCCAGGAGCCGATGACCAGCCTGAACCCGGTGCTGACCGTCGGCCGCCAGATCGGCGAGACACTCCGCCTGCACCAGGGCCTCAACGCCCGCCAGGCGGAGGAACGCTCAATCGAGATGTTGAACCTGGTCGGCATCCCCGAAGCCAGGCGCCGCGTGCGGGAATACCCGCACCAGCTCTCCGGCGGCATGCGCCAGCGCGTGATGATCGCCATGGCGCTGGCCTGCAACCCGAAGCTGCTGATCGCGGACGAGCCGACCACCGCGCTCGACGTGACCATCCAGGCGCAGATCCTGGACCTGATGCGCGACCTGAAGCATCGCGTCGGTGCCGCCATCGTCCTCATCACCCATGATCTTGGCGTGGTGGCGGAAGTGGCGGAGCGCGTGGTGGTGATGTACGCGGGCCGCAAGGTCGAGGAAGCCCCGGTGAAGGAGCTTTTTGGGAATCCGCGCCATCCCTACACTCAGGGGTTGCTCGGCGCGGTGCCGAAGTTGGGTTCATCCCTTACCGGGACCGAGACCCGACTCGCAGAGATCCCCGGCCTGGTGCCCAGCCTCAAGCAAAAAATCCCCGGCTGCGTCTTCGCCAGCCGCTGCAACAAGGCGACCGAGTTCTGCACCCAGGCCGCCCCGGCGCTGGAGCTGAAGTCGCCTGGCCATTGGGCCGCCTGCCACTATGCCGAAAAGGAAGGGGCGCTCGCCGCATGACTGCGTTGCTCGAAGTCATCGACCTGAAGAAGCACTTCCCGATCCGTGGCGGCCTCCTGGGCGGCACCACCGCGCATGTCTATGCGGTGGATGGCATCTCGTTCAGCATCGAGAAGGGGGAGACCCTCTCCCTCGTCGGCGAATCCGGCTGTGGCAAGTCCTCCGTCGGCAAGGCCA
>CANBNK010000122.1 GCA_947371015.1 Acetobacteraceae bacterium
AGCAGCGGCAGCAGCACGCCGCCGCGCCGGGCGCCGAGCGTCAGCGCCGCGCCGGCGGTGCCGAGCAGCGACAGGAAGCCGGTCGCCAGGCCCAGCACCAGAACTGCCGTGCCCCAGGCCTCGGTCGGCAGGTTCAGCATGGCGGCGGCGATCGGCGTAGCGACCATCAGCGGCAGGCCGGTGGTCAGCCAGTGCGCCAGCGCCTTGCCGGCCGCCACCGCCGAAGGACCGAGGCCGGAGAGCAACAGCTGGTCCAGCGTGCCGTCCTCGGCATCGGCGCCGAACAGCCGGTCCAGCGGCAGCAGCGCGGCCAGCAGCGCGGCGGCCAGCAGCGCGCCGGGGGCGAGGCGGGCCAGCGCCTGCGGTTCCGGCCCGACACCGAAGGGGAACAGCGCGGCGACCAGCACGAAGAACATCACCGCCGCCAGCGAGTCGGCGGGGTGGCGCAGCGCCAGGCGGAGTTCGCGGCCGAGCAGGGCGAGAAAGGCGGTCATCGGCCGGCCCCGCGGCCGTCCTGCCGCGTCACAGCCGCAACTCCCGCGCGTCAGGCAGCGGCAGCGGCAGGTGGGTGGCGGCGAGCACCATGCCGCCGGCTTCGCGGTGCTGCGCCAGCAGCGTGCCGAGACGCGCCACGCTGGCGCTGTCCAGCCCCACCGTGGGTTCGTCCAGCAGCCAGAGCGGCGCGCTGGGCGGGCTGCCTGCGGCGGGCATGGCCAGGGCCAACCGTGCCAGGGCCAGGCGGCGCTTCTGGCCTGACGAAAGCACCCGGGCGGGCAGGTCGGCCAGGTCTGCCAGGCCCAGCGCGGCCAGGGCGGGCGTGACTTCGCCGCCCCACAGGCGCGCGTAGAAGGCGAGGTTTTCGGCCGCCGAGAGCGCCGGCTTCAGCGCGTCGCCATGGCCGATGTAGCGCAGGCGGCGGGCATGGGCGGTGCGATCGGCCAGGGCTTCGGCGCCGTTCCACAGCAGCGCGCCTTCCAGCGGTGGGAGCAGCCCGGCCAGCACCCGCAGCAGGCTGGACTTCCCCGCGCCGTTGGCGCCGACCAGCAGCACCGCCTCGCCCGCGCCGACGCTGAAGGACAGGTCGGCGAAGACCACACGCTCACCGCGCAGGCAGGCCAGGCCCTCGGCCTGCAACATTCTCAAAACCCTATCGCCACGATACGCCCCCCGCCCGTGGACCCGGCCGGCCCTGCGTGCTTAAACGCCGATTATCTGGCGCCCGGCCTGGGCGCAACGCTCAGAAAGGTTTTGGCACATGCGGATGATCGGGCAGGACACGCTGAAGACCCGTCGGACCCTGGTGGTGGACGGCAAGACCTACAACTACTTCAGCCTGCCCGAGGCCGCCAAGGCGATCGGCGACATCACCCGCCTGCCGCACAGCCTGAAGGTGCTGCTGGAAAACGTGCTGCGCTACGAAGACGGCCGCAGCTACACCGTGGACGACGCGAAGGCGATTGCCGGCTGGCTGCCTTCGGCGCATTCCGAAAAGGAAGTTCCGTTCCGTCCGTCGCGCATCCTGCTGCAGGACTTCACCGGCGTGCCGGCGGTGGTCGATCTCGCCGCCATGCGCGATGGCATCATCAAGCTGGGTGGTGACCCGCGCAAGGTGAACCCGCTGCTGCCGGTCGACCTCGTCATCGACCACTCCGTCATGGTCGATTTCTCGGGCAGCGCCGACGCGCTGCAGAAGAACGTCGATGTCGAGTTCGAGCGCAATGGCGAGCGCTATGAGTTCCTGCGCTGGGGCCAGAGCGCGTTCAACAACTTCCGCGTCGTGCCGCCGGGCACCGGCATCTGCCACCAAGTCAACCTGGAATACCTGGCGCAGGTGGCCTGGACCACGACCGACGCTGGCGACACTTATGTGTATCCGGACAGCTGCTACGGCACCGATAGCCACACCACCATGGTCAACGGCCTGGGCGTGCTGGGCTGGGGCGTCGGCGGCATTGAGGCCGAGGCGGCGATGCTCGGCCAGCCGATCGCCATGCTGATCCCCGATGTCATCGGCTTCAAGCTGACCGGCAAGCTGAAGGAAGGCGTCACCGCGACCGACCTGGTACTGACCGTGACGCAGATGCTGCGCAAGAAGGGCGTGGTCGGCAAGTTCGTCGAGTTCTTCGGCGCCGGCCTGAACGACCTGGCCCTGGCGGACCGCGCGACCATCGCCAACATGGCGCCGGAATACGGCGCCACCTGCGGCTTCTTCCCGGTTGATGCGACGACGCTGGGCTACCTGAACCTGAGCGGCCGCGACGAACACCGCATCAAGCTGGTGGAGGCCTTCTGCCGCGCCCAGGGCCTGTGGCGCGACGACAGCACCCCGGACCCGATCTTCTCCGACACGCTGGACCTGGACATGGGCACGGTGGTGCCGAGCATGGCCGGCCCGAAGCGCCCGCAGGACCGCGTTTCGCTGGACGGCATCGCTGCCGGCTTCAGCAAGGACCTGGCCGGTGGCGTCATGGGCGTGCCCGGCGACCAGGCCGAGCTGCGCGTGCCGGTGGCCGGTGTGGATTACGACCTGGGCCATGGCGACGTGGTGATCGCGGCGATCACCAGCTGCACCAACACCTCCAACCCCTATGTGCTCGTGGCCGCCGGCCTGGTGGCGAAGAAGGCCAATGCGCTGGGCCTGACCGCCAAGCCGTGGGTGAAGACCTCGCTGGCGCCCGGCAGCCAGGTGGTGACCGACTACCTGGACGCCGCCAATCTGAGCGTTGAGCTGGACAAGCTCGGCTTCGAGACGGTCGGCTACGGCTGCACCACCTGCATCGGCAACTCCGGCCCGCTGCCGGACGCCATGGTGGACGCCATTGAGGACAACAAGCTGGTGGTCAGCGGCGTGCTCTCGGGCAACCGCAACTTCGAAGGCCGCGTCCACGCCAACGTCCGCGCCAACTATCTGGCTTCCCCGCCGCTGGTGGTGGCCTATGCGCTGGCCGGCAGCGTCAAGATCGACCTGGCGACGCAGGCGATCGGCAAGGGCAGCAACGGCCAGGACGTGTTCCTGAAGGACATCTGGCCGACGCAGCAGGAGGTGAACGACACCGTCCACACCGCGCTGACCCGCAAGATGTTCATGTCGCGCTATGCCGACGTCTTCAAGGGCCCGGCGCAGTGGCAGGCCATTCGCGTCGATGCCGACAGCGACACCTATCGCTGGAACTCGGGCAGCACCTACGTGGCGAACCCGCCCTACTTCGAGGGCATCACCGCGGAAGTGGCGCCGATTCAGCCGATCACCGGTGCGCGCGTGCTGGCGGAACTCGCTGACAGCATCACCACCGACCACATCAGCCCGGCCGGCAACATCCGCAAGACCAGCCCGGCCGGCGAGTTCCTGCTGGAGCACCAGGTGCGCCAGGCCGACTTCAACAGCTACGGCGCCCGCCGCGGCAACCACGAAGTCATGATGCGCGGCACCTTCGCCAACATCCGCATCAAGAACGAGATGGTGCCGGGCACCGAGGGTGGCGTCTCCAAGCACTACCCCTCGGGCGAGGTCGCGCCGATCTACACCGTGGCGATGAAGTACAAGGCCGAGGGTGTGCCGCTGGTGATCTTCGGCGGCAAGGAATACGGCACGGGGTCGTCGCGTGACTGGGCGGCGAAGGGCACCTTCCTGCTCGGCGTGAAGGCGGTGATCACCGAGAGCTTCGAGCGCATCCACCGCTCCAATCTGGTGGGTATGGGCGTGCTGCCGCTGACCTTCATGAATGGCGAGACCCGCCAGACGCTGGGGATCAAGGGCGACGAGATGATCGACATCGTGGGCCTGGAAGACCTGAAGGCCCGGATGACGCTGGACCTGGTGATCACCCGCGCCGACGGCAGCAAGCACACCACGCAGGTGCTGTGCCGCGTCGATACGGCCGACGAGGTCGAGTACTACAAGAACGGCGGCATCCTGCACTACGTGCTGCGCGGCATGGCGAAGGCGGCCTGATTTAGCCTCAAGCGCCGGCGTCGTGCGAATGCACGCCGAGGCGTGACGCATCCGCCGGCTTGGCTTGCGCGGGCATAGGCCCGCGTCGGCCATTCGGCCTCTCGGCCCGTAGGCGGGCCGCCTGAGTTGACTGATGGTGGCCTTCGCGTTTGCGGGGCGGTAATCGAAGGCGCCGCGGTTACGCGGGGTTGGGGCGCGGTCCGAAGGGGCCGCGCCCTTTTCGTTTGTGGCGGGGGTGGTCTAGGCTGCCCACGGTGCAATGTCGCCAGGGAGAGTAACGCCATGACCAACATCACCCGCCGCACGGCGCTGGGTTCGGCCGTCGCGCTGCTGGCCACGCCGGCTGTGTCCACGCTGGCTTTGGCGCAGCCGGCCCGGCAACACCGCGTGCCCTATTCCGCCGGCACCAACGCGCCGCGGCTGCGCGCGCCGGCCTTCGCTACCGACTGCCACTTCCACATCTACGACGACCGCTTTCCGCCCGCGCCGGGCGGGCTGCCGGCGCCCAACGCCAGCGCCGACGACTATCGCAAGCTGCAGGCGCGCATCGGCACCACCCGCGGCGTCATCGTGCAGCCTTCGCTCTATGGCGTGGACAACCGCCCGACCATGGAAGGCGTGAAGGCGCTGGGCGGCAACTTCCGCGCCGTGGCGGTGGTTAACGACAAGGTGACGGACGCCGAGCTGCAGGCCCTGCACGACGGCGGCGCCCGCGGCATCCGCTTCAACCTGGCCCAGGTTGGCGCCACCAGCCCGGAGATGGTGGAACCGCTGGCGGCCCGCGTTTCCCGCATGGGGTGGCACCTGCAGTTCAACCTGCCGGCCGCCAAGCTGCTGGAACTGAAGGACCTGTTCCTGCGCGTCAACGCGACCATGGTGTTCGACCACTTGGCGCATGTGCCGCATCCGGACGGCGTGAACCACGCTTCCTTCGCGCTGATGCGGCAGCTGCTGGCCAAGGGCAACACCTGGGTCAAGCTGTCCGGCGCCTATGCCGACACCAAGGTGGGCGCACCGAGCTACAGCGACAGCAGTGCCGTCGCCCGTGCCTATGCCGAACTGCGTCCGGACCACATGGTCTGGGGCAGCGACTGGCCGCACCCGACGGAAAAGCCGGACAACAAGCCGAATGACGCGACGCTGATCGACCTGCTCAGCAACTGGGTGCCGGATGCGACCAAGCGCCATGCGGTGCTGGTGGAGAACCCGGCGCGGCTCTACGACTTCCCGCGGACCTGATTGCCGCCCCGGCCTGTGCCCCACGGCGCAGGCCGGGCACGACATGGCGCCGCAATTGCGAAGGGGCGCCCCCTCGCAGGGGCGCCCCTTCCATGTCCCGGGCCCGAAGGCGCGGGGTTCAGTCCTGAGCGGCAGCGCCCAGTTCGGCGCGCAGCTCGTCTTCCAGCGTCACTTCTTCCTCGCGGGCAATGGCTTCGCCACGGCCCTGCTTCTCGGCTTCCTCGACGCTGCGCGCGATGTTGACGCGCACGATAATCCGCACTTCCGGGTGCAGCTCAACGCTGACGTCCTTGACGCCCAGGGTCTTGATCGGCTCGGGCAAGATCACCTGGGTGCGGTTGACGGTCAGGCCGCCTTCCTTGCAGGCATCCGCGATGTCGCGGCCGCTGACCGAACCGTACAGGCTGCCACTTTCGCCAGCTTGGCGGATCAGCACAACGGTCAGGCCCGCCACACGCTCGCCGATCTTCTCGGCTTCGTCGCGGCGCTTGATGTTCTCGGCTTCCAGCTGCGCGCGCTGGGCTTCGAACCTGGCCATGTTTGCCTTGTTGGCGCGGATGGCCTTGCCCTGGGGCAGCAGGAAGTTACGGGCGTAGCCCGGCTTCACCTTGACCAGCTCGCCCATCTGGCCGAGCTTTTCCACGCGCTGCATGAGGATCAGATCGATCATGGTCTGTGCCCTCCCGCTCAGTCGTTGATGACGTAGGGCAGCAGCGCCAGGAACCGGGCGCGCTTGATCGCCAGGGCCAGCTCACGCTGCTTCTTGCCGGAGACCGCGGTGATGCGGCTCGGCACGATCTTGCCGCGCTCGCTCAGGAAGCGGCTCAGCAGGCGGACGTCCTTGTAGTCGATCTTCGGCGCATTCGGGCCGGAGAACGGGCAGGACTTGCGGCGACGGTAGAACGGCCGGCGCGCGCCCACGGCGGGGCGGCGGCTGGCGATGTTGACTTCGGTGCTGTCGGACATCGGTGCTTATTCCTCCCCGTTCAGGCCTTCGGGGCCCATCTCGTCGCGCGGGCGGGCGCGGAATTCCTCGCGCTCGTCGCTGCGCTCGCGGCCACGGCCGGAACCGAAGCGACCAGCCGGGCGCGGCCCGCGGAAGCCACGGTCACGCTCACGCTCCTCACCGCGGCGGGACAGGATGGCCGAAGGGGCCTCCTCGATCGCCTCGATGCGCAGCGTCATGGAACGCAGCACGTCCTCGTTCAGGCCAAGCTGACGCTCGACCTCCTGCATCGGCGCCGACGGCGTTTCGATGCCGAGGAGCATGTAGTGCCCCTTGCGGTTCTTCTTGATGCGGTAGGCCAGGCCACGCAGGCCCCAGTATTCCCGCTTCTTCACTTCGCCACCGGCTTCCGTGATGATGGCGGCAATCTGGTCGGCGATGGTCTCGACCTGTGCTTGCGTAACGTCGTTCCGTGCGATGAACACGGTTTCATAATTCGGCATGGGGTCTCCCTATGGCTGGCTCAGCCCGGCCCCGTCGGCGGAATGCGTGGGGGAAATGGGCATAGCCGGCGCGCGATGCCTCCGCGGCCGGCAGGGAAGCGCGGGCTTAAAGCATAGGCGGGCAGGTCGGGCAAGCCTTGGCGCGGCCTGAGCCGGTAGTATATCGGGGGGAACGGCGGCCTGCGAGGGTATGAGATGCGTCGGCTATGGTTCCTGCTGCTTTTTCTGGTGACCCTGGCACCGGCGCCCGCCCGGGCCGATCTCTATGAATGCCGCGGCCTGCCGATACCCGCACGCGAGGCGCTGGCGGCGCGGGGCGACCTGCGCGGCATCTACTGCCTGGCCTACACCCGGGCCTCCCAGTACGAGGCGATCGACCATACCTGGCAATGCGAGAAGGTGCGCGGGCCGGCCGTGGCGGCGGTGACCCGGGCGCGCCAGGCCGGGGTAACCGACGACGACATCGAGAGCCTGTTCCAGACCGGAGAGGATTTCTGCGTCACCGGGGACTACCAGCGCCGGCAGCAGGACCAGTTGCGCAACCGGCAGGACTACATGCGCTGCTCCGCCGACGTAGGGATACAGTGCCGCAACGACCAAACCTGCATCGCGGGGAACCTTTGGCGCTGCCAATAGCGGCTTCGGGTGACAAGGGGGCGTCGCATCGCTATCTAGCGGCTCCGCAAACATTCCAAGGATGCGTCACCGTGCGCCGCCTCGTCTTCGCCGCCCTGTTGCCGCTTGCCGCCTGCGGCACCGGCTACAGCCCGGATGTCTATTCCACCCGCGCCGTGCAGCAGGCCAACAAGGTCGAGCAGGGCGTCATCGTCGGCGTGCGCCGGATCAACATCTCCGCCGGCGGCGAAACCGGGGCGGCGGCTGGGGCGGCGGCCGGCGGCGTGCTGGGCTCGCAGGCGCCCAGCGGCATCTTCTCCGCCCTGGGCGGCGTGGGCGGAGCCGTCATCGGCGGGTTGGCCGGCTCGGCGGCAGAGCACCGCTTCGTCGATACCGTGGCGCATGAATACGTGGTGCGGGTCAGCGGCAAGAGCGACCTGATCTCGGTCACCCAGCGCGACGAGCGACCGCTGGCGGTGGGGCAGAAGGTACTGGTCATCGCTGGCAACCAGGCGCGCATCGTGGCCGACTACACCGTAGCGGTGGAGCCGCCGGTGGCGCCAGGCCCGCCCGTAGCGGCGCCCGCGGCCGCACCGCCCCCGGCACCGCAGCCGGAGCCAGTGCGCTCCGAGCCGGCGATACCCTTGATGCCCGCGCCGGTGGCCGCGCCGCCCGGCTTCCCCAGCCTGGCGCCGCCGGTGCTGGTGCCACAGCCGGCGCCGCCGCTGCCTTCTGCCCCGCCGGGTTCCTGAAGCGGCGCGGCCGACAGTGCCGGCCTGGTGGCATGGCTGCTGGAGGCGCTGGAACCCCTGGGCGGCGTGACCGCCCGGCGCATGTTCGGCGGCCACGTATTGTTCCAGCGCGGGCTTATGTTCGCGCTGGTGGCACGCGATGCCGCCTGGTTCCGCGCCGATGCGGCAACCCAGCCCGCATTCGCCGCCGAGGGCTGCGGCCCCTTTGAATACCAGCGCGGCGGGAAGACCGTGGCGCTGGGCTACTGGCAGGTGCCGCCGGCGGTGCTGGACGAGCCGGAGGCGCTGTGCGCCTGGGCCCGCCGGGCATGTGCCGCCGCCCAGCGGGCCAAGGCGTCCGGGCGGTGACCGCTTCGAGCTGAGCGGTCCCGCCCGTGCGCGACCTCAGGTGAAGATGAAGTCGCTGGCCGACAGGCTGTGGAAGTCCACGCCCTTCAGGCGCACGCTCTGGCCGGCGAAGGTCAGCAGCGCATCGCTGCCGGCCATACGCATGCTGACATCGTCCAGGCTGTGCATTGCGCTGACCAGGGTGAAGTCGATGTGGTCCTCGCCAACGGTGAAGTCCAGGATACGGTCCGCCCCGCCCAGGCCGAGCATGAACAGGTCGGCGCCGGCGCCGCCCTTCAGAACGTCGCTGCCGATGCCGCCGATGAAGGTGTCGTTGCCGTCGGCGCCGCTGGCGGAAAAGCCGGCGGTCATGGCCTGGCCATGCACCTCGATGGTGGCGCCGGGCTTGGCCACCAGCTTGACCCCGCCGGGGCCGAAGGCGGCGGCGGCAGTGGCACCCAGCGCGATGATCACATCGCTGCCCGCCATCAGATCCAACTCGGTCATGTTGGACAGACCGGCGAAGTCGCCGTCGTACAGCGTGCCGGTGAAGGTCAGCCGCACCGTGTTGACGCCGCCGCCGCCATCGATGGACCAGCCGCCGGCGCCCCAGCTGAAAGCGTTCATGCGGAAGGTGTCGTCGCCGGCGCCGCCGATGATGTGGCTGGTGCCGTGGTCCAGTATGATGATGGTGCTGGCGCTGGCGGAAAGCCCCGAGGCATCCACGATGAAGCTGGCGGCATTGGCGCCGCTGGACAGCTTGATCACGCCGCCGGCGAAGGCGGCCTCGGCCTGGGCACCGAGGGTATAGGACAGGTTGCCGCCGCCGGTGCTGTTCACCGCCGTCAGGCCACTGGCATGGGCGAAGGCACTGTCGCCGTAGCTGGCGTCATCCATCGTGACCCGGACAGCGTTGTTGGCATTGGCCTTCGGCAGCAGCGCTTGAGGCAGGTAGAATTGCTGCATGGCGATGTCGGTGGCGTTGCCAAAGGCCTCCGACGACCAGGTGGCCACCAGCTTGCCATTGGCCAACTGTGCCAGCGCCGGCTCGGTCTGGTAGGCCGTGGTCTGCGTCTCCAGCACGAAGTTGGCGCCAAGGGCGGAACCATCGGCGGCGAAGCGCTGGGCCGAGACGGCGGAGCCATCGCCATCGGCGCCGCCCAGCCAGGCGATGACGAAGCCGCCATCCGCCAGGGCGGTGATGCTGGGGGTGACCGCGCCATTCGGCGTGTTGTCCACCCGCACCTCGCTGCCCAGCTTGCTGCCATTGGCGGCGAAGCGCTGGAACACGGTGCCGCCGGCATCACCGGAATAGAAGGTGACGACGAAGCCGCCATCCTTCAGCGTGGCCACCGCCGGCTGGCCCTGGGCCTGGTTCACGACCGTGTTCACCCGGAACGGGCTGCCGACCACACTGCCCGAGGCGGTGAGGATTTCCGCCCAGACATCGGTGTAGGTGTCGCCGGCCTCGGCCTGGGTCCAGACCGAGACGAGCCGGCCGTTGTTCAGCGCGGTGAGCGCGGCCGGGCCTTGGCTGAGGACGGCGGAGCCGCCGCCGGGAGTGAAGGTCTTGCTGGCGGCGAAGGCGCTGCCCAGCGCGTTCCAGTTGGCGTCGAAGCGCTGCGCCATCTCGGTGCGGCCGGAGGCGTCGTAGAGGCCGTAGGAGACGACGAAGCCGCCATCCGCCAGGGCGACGGCGTTGACCCCCTGTTCGTGCAGCGTGGTGCTGGCGGCGATGGCGAATTCGCCGCCCAGCTTGGCGCCGCTGGCGTCGTAGCGCTGGGCCATCACGTCGTTGGTGGCACCCTGGAAGCTGGTCCAGAGGATGGTGAAGGCGCCGCCCGGGCCGGCCACGGCGGTGGCGCCTGCCTGATGGTCGCCCAGGGTGGTGTTGACATGGGTCTCGCTGCCGGCCTTTGAGCCATCCGCGTTGAAGCGCTGGGCGAAGACACCCCAGCCATTGTCACCCGTCTGGTTCAGCGACTGCCAGGTGACGACGTAGCCGCCATTCTTCAGCGCGGTGACGCTCGAGAGTTCCTGGCGATCGCTGGTGAAGGTGTTGACGAGGGCTTCCGCGCCGCGCCTGGCGGGCGTCAGTTGAGATGGTGGCATCGATACGTTTCCGGCTGGGGTAGGGGAGGAGCCTTCTGCCCCCCGCGGGACGGGCAGCCGCGCTGATGTGTCTGGCGGTGGCCTTGCAGGCTCTCCACGGCGTTCAGCGTGCTGGTCATCGGATTGCCCGGGCGACGAGGTGGACGAAGGCATGCCACCAGCCCGGTCAGGGTGGGCGAAGCGGCAACGCCACAGCCTCGTAAAAAAATAGTTACTCCGGCAAGCGTAAAAATGTCTGACTCGATATCGTCATGGGGGCGCCACCCCGGCCTGCCCGGTCTGGCCATCCGCCTGCACGTTGACAGTCTTGTGACCGGCCGCTACCCCCGCCGGCCAGCCGTCACACCATTGTCCAAGGAACGCCCTGCCATGGCGCTCGCCTTTGTATTCCCCGGTCAGGGCAGCCAGGCCCCGGGCATGGGGCGCGACCTTGCCACCGCCTTCCCCGCCGCGCGGGAGGTGTTCCAGGAAGTGGACGACGCGCTCAAGCAAAAGCTCTCGGCGCTGATGTTCGAAGGCCCGCCCGAGGAACTGACCCTGACCGCCAATGCCCAGCCGGCCCTGATGGCGCATTCGGTGGCGGTGCTGCGGGTGCTGGAGACCGAGGGCAAGCTGGACCTGGGCAGCAAGGTGGCACTGGTGGCCGGGCATTCCCTCGGCGAATACAGCGCGCTGACCGCCGCCCGGGCCTTTTCGCTGACCACCTGCGCCCGGCTGCTGCGGCTGCGGGGCGAGGCGATGCAGAAGGCGACTCCGCCCGGCACCGGCGCCATGGCCGCCCTGCTGGGTGCCGACCTGGACCAGGCCAACGCGATCTGCGCCGCCGCGAAGGCGAACCCGGAGACGGGCAAGGATGAATGCGTCGAGATTGCCAACGACAATGGCGGTGGCCAGGTGGTGATCTCCGGCGCCAAGGCGGCGGTGGAGCGCGCGGTGGCCGCGGCCGCGGGGCACGGCGTCAAGCGCGCCATGCTGCTGCCGGTCTCGGCACCGTTCCATTGCGCGCTGATGGCCCCGGCGGCCGATGCGATGGCCGAGGCGCTGGACGGCGCCGCGATCAATACCCCGGTGGTGCCGGTGGTGGCCAATGTCACCGCCGCCAAGGCCACCGCACCGGATGAGATCCGCCGGCTGCTGGTGCAGCAGGTGACCGCCACGGTGCGTTGGCGCGAGTGCATCGCCGCCATGACCGGCATGGGCGTGGAACGCTTCGTGGAGCTTGGTGCGGGGAAGGTGCTGACTGGATTGATGAAGCGCAACGCGCCGGAAGCCCAGGCCAGCGCCATCGGCACCCCGGCCGATGTCGAAGCCTTCCTGAAGACCATCTGAGGAAACGGCGCCCATGTTCGACCTGACAGGTAAAGTTGCGCTCGTGACGGGCGCCACCGGCGGCATCGGGGCCGCCATCGCCCGGGCGCTGCATGCTCAGGGCGCCAGCGTGGCGCTTTCGGGCCGCCGCGCTGCGGAGCTGGAAGCGCTGGCCGCCGAGCTTGGTAACCGCGTGCTGGTGGCGCCGGCCGACCTGGCCGACCCCGCCGCCGCCCCAGCCCTGGTGGAGACGGTGGAGAAGGGCCTGGGTGGGCTGGATATCCTGATCAACAACGCCGGCTTCACCAAGGACATGCTGGCGCTGCGGATGGGCGATGCCGACTGGAACGCGGTGATCGACGTGGATCTCTCGGCGCCCTTCCGGCTGGCCCGAGCCAGCCTGCGCGGCATGATGAAGAAGCGCTGGGGCCGGGTGGTCTCCATCGGCTCCATCGTCGGCACCTCCGGCAATGCCGGCCAGGCCAACTACGCCGCGGCCAAGGCCGGGCTGGTGGGCATGACCAAGGCCTTGGCGCAGGAAGTCGCCAGCCGTAACGTCACCTGCAACGTGGTGGCCCCGGGCTATGTCGAGACCGCCATGACCGATGTGCTGGGCGAGCCGGTGAAGGCCAAGATGGTCGAGCGCATCCCCACCGGGCGGATCGGCCGGCCGGAGGATATCGCCGCTGCGGTGGTCTATCTGGCCTCCCCCGAAGCCGGCTGGGTCACCGGCCAGACCCTGCATGTGAACGGTGGCATGGCCATGTATTGAGGCCTTGGCGCCCGGATTTGCCCGGGGGCCTTGCAACAACTTCCGGGACCGGGCAGGAAACGCCTTGCCAGGGGGCGAAACACCGCCTAGGCCCGCTCCGGGTTCCGTGTTAATCCGCCGCCCCACCCGCAGGGACCCCCCAGGGGACCACCCTGCCCAAGGGTACCGAGAATTGGCGCCTTTGCGCCTAGAAGATCGCTTGAAGCAGGAGATTGTCACAGCATGAGCGACACCGCTGACCGCGTTAAGAAGATCGTCGTTGACCACCTTGGCGTCGATGAGGCGAAGGTGACCGAGAGCGCGTCGTTCATCGACGACCTGGGTGCCGACAGCCTGGACACCGTGGAACTGGTCATGGCCTTCGAGGAGGAGTTCGGCGTGGAGATCCCCGACGACGCCGCCGAGAAGATCACCACGGTGAAGGACGCGATCACCTATATCGACGCGCACAAGACCTGAGCTGTTGACAGGGCTGGCTGAACGGAGAGGCTGAACGTGTTCGCGAACATCGGTGCGCCGCGCCGGGTAGTCGTTACCGGTATGGGCATTGCCTGCCCGCTCGGGCTTGGCGTGGAGCATGTCTGGAAGCGCCTGATCGCGGGCGAGAGCGGCATCTCCGCTATCCAGTCCTTCGACACCAAGGAACTGCCGGCGAAGATCGCCGGGCAGGTGCCGCTTGGGACCAAGGCCGACGGCAAGCTCGACCTGAGCGAGTGGATCCCGGTTAAGGACCAGCGCAAGATGGACCGCTTCATCCAGCTCGCGCTGGTGGCGGCCACCGAGGCGGTGGAGGATTCCGGCTGGAAGCCCGAAGGTGAGGAAGATCGCTGCGCCACTGGCGTGATGATCGGCTCCGGCATCGGTGGCCTGACCACGATCTATGATGCCGCCCAGGTCGTGGCCTCCGGCCGCGCCAAGCGGCTCTCGCCGTTCTTCATTCCCTCGGCGCTGATCAACCTGGCTTCCGGCCATGTCTCGATCAACTATGGGTTCAAGGGCCCGAACCATTCTGCGGTGACCGCCTGCGCCACCGGCGTGCACGCCATGGGCGACGCCGCCCGGCTGATCGCGCTGGGCGATGCCGACGTGATGGTCGCCGGCGGGGCCGAGGCGGCGGTGAGCGAGATCGGCATGGCCGGCTTCTGCGCCGCCCGCGCCCTGTCCACCGGCTACAACGACACCCCGGCCCAGGCCTCGCGGCCGTGGGACTCGGGCCGCGACGGCTTCGTCATGGGCGAAGGCGCCGGCGTGGTGGTGCTGGAGGAGCTGGAGCACGCGAAGAAGCGTGGCGCCAAGATCTACGCCGAAGTGATCGGCTATGGAATGTCCGGTGACGCGCATCACATCACCGCGCCGTCCGATACCGGCGACGGTGCCTTCCGCTCCATGCGGGCGGCGCTGCGCAGCGCGCATGTCACGCCGGAACAGCTGGGCTACGTCAACGCGCACGGCACCAGCACGCCGATGGGCGACGACCTGGAACTGGGTGCGGTGGAACGCCTGCTGGGTGATGCTGGCAGCAAGGTGGCGATGTCGTCCACCAAATCCGCCATCGGCCACCTGCTGGGTGCGGCTGGCGCGGTGGAGGGCATCTTCTCGGTGCTGGCCATTCGTGACGGCGTGGCCCCGCCGACGCTGAACCTGGAAAATCCTTCGCGCGAAACGATCATTGATCGGGTCGCCAAGGAAGCCCAGCGGCGCCCGATCAAGATTGCGCTGTCCAACAGCTTCGGCTTTGGCGGCACCAACGCCAGCATCGTGTTCAAGGCGGCGCCCTGAAGCAGCTTCCGCTCACCTGCGTTCGCGGAGAATGCGCAAGGATGTTGCTTGAGCACGTAGATATCACCCTTCGGGTCGGACGACCCGAAGGGTGTTTGCGTTAGCCGGCATGGGCAGGTTGCTGCGGTGGGCGGGCATTGTCCTGGCCGGCGTGGCCTTGCTGGCCGGGCTGGCCGCCTGGCAGGGGCTGCGGCTGTATCGCGCTCCCGGACCTTTGGCCGACAGCCGGCAATATGTGGTGCCGCGCGGTGGCATCGAGGCGATCGGCCAGGCGCTGCTGGGGGCCGGCATCATCGCGGATGCGCGCGCCTTCACCCTCGCTGCCTGGCTCACCCGGCGCGACGGTACGCTGCATGCGGCTGAACTGGTTTTTCCCGCTGGCGCTTCCATCGAGCAGGTGCTGGACGTGCTGCGCCATGCCCGGCCGGTGCAGCGCCGCGTCACCATCGCCGAAGGGCTGACGGCAAGCCAGGTCGCCGCCGTGCTGGAACGCGCCGAGGGCCTGGTCGGCAGCGTGCCGGCCATGGCGGAAGGCAGCGTGCTGCCGGAGACCTATGCCTTCCAATACGGCGAAAGCCGCGCCGCGGTGCTGGCTCGCGCCCAGGCGGCCATGGCCCAGGCACTGGCCGAGCTATGGGCCGGCCGCGCTGCCAACCTGCCCTTGGCCACGCCGTTGCAGGCGGTCACGCTGGCCAGCATCGTGGAACGGGAGACCGGGCTCGCGGTGGAGCGGCCGCGGGTCGCCGCGGTGTTCATCAATCGGCTGCGGCGCGGCATGAAACTGCAATCCGACCCGACCGTGGTGTTCGCTGCCACCGGCGGCGCCGCCAGCATGGACCGGCCGATCAGCCGCGCCGACCTGGACCGCGACCACCCGTACAACACCTATCGCATCCCGGGCCTGCCGCCGGGGCCGATTGCCTCGCCGGGGCGGGAGGCGCTGCGGGCCGTGCTGCACCCCCCGGCCACCGAGGAGCTGTTCTTCGTGGCCGATGGCACCGGCGGGCATACGTTTACCCGCACCGAGGATGAGCATAACCGCGCGGTGCGCCGGTGGCGGGAGATTGAGCGGGCGCGGAATGGCGGCGCCGCGGCGCCTACAGCGCCTTCGACCAGGTCTCGCTGACCAGGTCCACGCCGAAGGCATTCGCGGCTTCGGTTTCGCCCAGTACCCAGCCGCGCCCGGCATAAATCCGCCGTGCCGCCAGCAGGCAGCTTTGGGTCCACAGCGTCATGCGGGTGTAGCCGGCAGCGCGGGCGAAATCCTCGGCCGCCGCGACCAGGGTTTGGCCCAGGCGCAGCCCGCGCGCGGTGGGCTCCACCAGCAGCAGGCGCAGCTTGGCGGTTTCGGCATCCACGCGGACAACGGCGACGCTGCCCAGCCTGTCGCCGTCACGCTCGGCGATGAGGCAGCATTCCAGACCAGGCCGGTAGGCGCGGATGAACTGCGCGCCGATCTCGGCGACCAGGGCCTCGAAGCTGCTGTCCCAGCCCCATTCCTCGGCGTAGAGCGCGCCGTGGCGGCTGATGATCCAGCCGATATCGCCGGGCCAGTGCGGCCGCAGCGTGATGGAAGCCGGAGAGGGTCGGGCCGCGGTCATGCCGCAGGCTTGGCCCGACCCGCGCCGCGGTCAAGCCATGCCAGCGGTCAAACCATTCGACCACTGGCATGAGGTAATCCGCAAGCCCACCGGGCTGCGGTTGGGTGGCACGGGTCCAGGCCCGTGCCGGAGGTATTATTCGGCGCGGATGCCGCCGCGGGTGGCGACGATGTTGCTGGTCTCGCAGATGTTGATGTTGCGCATCTCGGCCTCGGCGCCGCCTTCCCAGACCACGCGGAAATCATAGCTGCCGCCGCGGGCCGGGCGGTAGGCGCGCTGGCGGCCATTGGCCAGGACGCCTTCGCCCAGGCGGTCCGGACCCCAGTTCGGGTTGCGGGCGGGG
>CANBNK010000123.1 GCA_947371015.1 Acetobacteraceae bacterium
GCCGATCAGCCATGACCTAGGCCGGCGGCTACGACAATCCCGGCCAACCGCTGCATCTCCGCCCCGACGAAGCCGCTGAACGCCACCCCGGGCAGCCATTCCACCGTGCCGCCGGAACGCCGCAACATGGCGAGGACACCAGGGTCGGCCAAGGTTGCCCGAGCCGCGGTCTCCAGGCGCTGCGCCTCGGCGGTCGGCAGGCCGCGCGGGGCGGAGAACCCCACCCAACTCTCCAGCATCAGGTCGGGGAACATGCCGCGCAACGGCGGCAGCTCGGGCATGCCGGGATCCGGCTGCCCGCTGGTCACCGCCAGCAGCCGCAGCCCAGCGGGGCCCTGGTGCGGTTGCAGCAGCGGGCGCAGGTCCACGATGAAATCCAGCTCGCCCTTGGCCGCGGCGCTGATAACCTCGCCGCTGGTGCGGTAGGCGACATGGGTGGCGGCACCTCGTTGGTCGCTGCCCACGGCATGGACCAGCATGGCCCCGGCCAGGTGATAGGCGGCGCTGCCCTGGCTGCTGCCGTACATCGCCGCCGCCCCCTTGGCCCGCAGCAGGGCCACCAGGCCGGCCACATCCCGCGCCGGAGAGGACGCCGGCACCGCGATGGCGAACCCGGCGCAGGCCAGCCGGGCGATATGGGTGAAGCTGGCGACGGGGTGATAGGGCAGCGGTCGGACCATCTGCGGCGCAATGGCCAGCGGCCCCAGGCTGGCATACAGCAGCGTGCGGCCGTCCGGCGCTGCCTGCGCCACCGCCTCGGCCGCCAGCACGCCCCCGGCGCTGGGCCGGTTCATCACCATCACCGGTTGGCCAAGCGCGGCGCCGAAGGGCTGGGCGTAGGCGCGCGCCGCGATGTCGATGCCGGTGCCGGCGGCGGCGCCGACGAACAGCCGGATCGCGCCATCCTGGGCGGCACCAGGGTTGGCGACGGCAAGGCCAAGTCCGGCGGCCAGCAGCAAGCGACGCGGTGGGAAGGGAGGGTTCATCACCCGGCAGAACTAGGCTGTTTGCCTGCGCCACAACAAGTTCCGCCGCGTGACAGGGGCGCCGGGGCATCGCCAGGGGCGACGTTGCCCAAATCGCGGGGCGGCGCCATTGTGCGCCCGCGCGGCCCCCAAGGGATGATCCCATGGGGCTGCGGCAAGGGTAGGGAGCGTGCGCAACGCATGACGATCAAGGGCAAGGCCTATATCGCGGGGGCTTTCGAGCATCCGACGCGGTTGGCGAAGGACAAGTCGGTGGCGCAGCTGCACGCCGAAAGCGCGGCCGGCGCGCTGCGTGACGCGGGGCTGACCAAGGACGACGTGGACGGCTATTTCTGCGCCGGCGACGCGCCTGGCCTCGGCCCGCTGGGCATGGCCGACTACATGAACCTGAAGCTGAAGCACCTGGACAGCACCGATGTCGGTGGCTGCAGCTACATCAGCCATGTCAGCCATGCCGCCCAGGCCATTGCCATGGGCAAGTGCAAGGTGGCGCTGATCACCCTGGCCGGGCGTCCGCGCTCGGAAGGCCACAGCGGCGCCACGCCGCGCATGCGTGGTGCGGATGCACCGGATACCCAGTGGGAATTCCCGCTCGGCATCGCCACCGTGAACGCCTACGCCATGGTGGCCGCGCGCCACATGTATGAGTTCGGCACCACCAGCGAACAGCTCGCCTGGGTCAAGGTCGCCGCCAGCCACCACGCCCAGCACAACCCGCACGCCATGCTGCGGGACGTGGTGACGGTGGAGCAGGTGGTGAACTCGCCGCTCATCGCCACCCCGCTGCACCGGCTGGATTGCTGCGTCGTCTCGGACGGCGGCGGCGCGCTGGTCGTGGTGCATCCGGACATCGCCAAGACGCTGAAGCGCCCGATGATCAAGGTGCTGGGCGCCGGCGAATCGATGAAGGGCCAGATGGGCGGCGCGGTTGACCTGACCTATTCGGCCGCGGTGCGCTCCGGCCCGATGGCGTTCAGCGAGGCCGGCGTGAAGCCGTCCGACATCAAGTACGCCAGCATCTACGACAGCTTCACCATCACCGTGGTGGTGCAGCTGGAAGACCTCGGCTTCTGCGAAAAGGGCAAGGGCGGCGCCTTCGTCGCCGACGGCAACCTGATCAGCGGCGTCGGCAAGCTGCCCTTCAACACGGATGGCGGCGGGCTCTGCAACAACCACCCGGCCAACCGCGGTGGCATCACCAAGGTGATCGAGGCTGTTCGCCAGGCGCGCGGTGAAGCGCACCCGGCGGTGCAGGTGAAGAACGCCGACCTGGTGCTGGCCCACGGCACGGGCGGCCTGCTCGGCAGCCGCCACGGCGGCGCCACGCTTATTCTGGAACGGGAGTGAACGACGATGGCCGGTAAGGAACGCGCGATCCCCGCGCCGGGCGTGAACCCCGAGACCGAAGTGTTCTGGAATGCGGCGAAGGAGGGCAAGTTCCTCCTGCGCAGCTGCGACGACTGCGGCAAGTCCCACTGGTATCCGCGGGCGGTCTGCCCGCACTGCCTCAGTGAGAAGACCAGCTGGCACGAGCACAAGGGCGGCGGCACCATCTACAGCGTCAGCGTCATGGCCCGCGCGCCTGAGGTTTACGCCGTGGCCTATGTGACGCTGGATGGCGGCCCGACGATGATGACCAACATCGTCGATTGCGACTTCAGCACGCTGAAGATCGGCCAGAAGGTGAAGCTGGTGTTCAAGCCGACGCAAGGGGAGGGCGCGCCGCCCTTCCCGATGTTCACCCCGGCCTGACCAGCTGAGCTACCCCGGCGGCATGCTTGCCGCCGGGACCAGGCCGCCCGCCCGCTGCTTCACGCGGGCGGCGCCGCCGATCTGGGGCAAGCGGGCGCTTGTCGATGCGCCGGGCCGACCCTAACCTCCGGCTGCCTTGAAGGATTGCCCGCATGAGCATGGCCCCGCGCGACCGCCACGAATACTCCGCCATCGTTGACCGCCCGCCGATGAAGCTGCCCGGCGGCAACCGCATGGTGGTCTGGACCATCGTCAACCTGGAAGTCTGGGACATCTCCAAGCCGATGGCCCGCCAGGTGATCCCGGCGCCGACCGGCCAGGTGCTGCTGCCGGACGTGCCCAACTGGGGCTGGCATGAATACGGCATGCGCGTCGGCGTCTGGCGCTTCTTCAAGCTCTACGAGAAACTCGGCATCGCCCCGACGCTGAGCATCAACGCCCGTGTGGTGGACGACTATGAGCGCGTGGCAAAGCAGGCGCTGGATGCCGGCTGGGAGTTCATGGGCCACAGCTGGGAACAGGGGCCGATCCACAAGGAACCCGACCAGCGCGCCATGATCATGCGCAGCCAGGACCGGCTGGAGAAGTTCACCGGCAAGCGTTCCGTCGGCTGGCTTGGCCCGGGGCTGACGCAGACCTTCGAGACGCCGGAGCTGCTGGTGGAAGCCGGCGTGAAGTACATCGGCGACTGGGTGTACGACGACGAGCCGACCACGATCCGCACCGAAAAGGGCCCGCTGGTGACGCTGCCCTATACGGTGGAGCTGAACGACATCCCGATGATGATCGTGCAGCACCATGAGAGCGACTACCTGCTCAAGCGCGCGATCGACCAGTTCGACCGGCTGTACGAGGAAAGCGCCGAACGAGCAAAAATCATGTCGCTGGCCATCCATCCCTACATCTCGGGCCAGCCGCACCGGATCAAGTACCTGGAGAAGTTCTACGAGCACGTCGCCAAGCATACCGGCGTGCTGCACTGGAACGGCGAGCAGATGCTGGACTGGTACAACAAGGGCGCCGGCATCACCGGCTGAGCCACGGGCGGCGACCTCCCTGCACGCAAGGGTAGTCGCCGCCTTCAAGGCTGGCTGCGGGAGGTTGGTATTAACTCCCTGTTTACCAACAGACACTCCCGCGAAGATGCGCAACTTAAGGTTGCATTTTTGGAGCCAGTTCGCGTAAACCGCTTCCAGCACCATCGGCTGGAAAACGTGGCGATGAATACTCGGACAGATGACTGGGAAGCGGTTTGGGCGGAATACGATTCCCGCGCCGGCAGCCCGAGGTTCCAGGCGCATACGCCCTGGTACATGGACCCCGACTACGCAGGGGGCCAGGAGCCCAGCGTGGCGGAATCTGGCGGGCGCGGCCGGCCCTTCGTGATGCTGGCGACCATGGCCATGGTGGTGCTTGCCTTCATGCTGAACATCCGCCTGGTACCGGAAGCGCCGGCCCAGGTTGCCGCCTGGCAGCCACTGCACGGCGCGCCCGCGGCGCCGGTGGCCATGCTCTCCTTAGGCGCTCCTGCCGAGGCTGCCTCGACCATGCCTGCCCGTGCGTCTGCCACGTCCAGCTTCGGGGACCTGCTGCAGCTGCCGCCGCCTGACTGGGTGCAGGCCTCCGCTGCGCCGGCACCAGCCGCCCCGGAGCGTGCGGCCACCGCCGCCGTGTCTGCCCGCCAACGCCTCGCCGCGCGTGATACCCACTCTCGCCATGCCCAGGCTCGCCCCCCCGGGCGGCTGGTCGCCGCGCACGACCTGCCGGACCAGCTCTGCGCCCCCGCACCCGCCCGGCAACAGCAGGCCGCCGCGCGCCCGCATCACCGGCAGGCCGTGGCGGCGGCTGGCAGTCGCCCGGCCGGCGCGGCTGCCGTGGCCGCCACTCAGGCCCGGGTGGGCAAGGCTCAGGTCACCACCCACGCCCCGGCGCCGCGCCAATCCGCCGCGCTGGCCATGGCCGGCGCCCCCCGCGCGCCACCCGGAGCGCACGCCCGGAGCTAGCTTGTGGGGCGGCCAGCCTCAGGCTAGGGCTGCGGGATGACCCAGTCGCCTCCGCCCGCCACGGCTGCGCCAGCCGCTGAACCCTCGCCGGACGTCGCCGCGCGCGCGCCGCAAGCCGTCATGTCCACGGCGGAAGCGGTGGTCGAGACGCTGCTGCTGAACGGCATCGACCAGGTCTTTGCCCTGCCCGGGCTGCACAACGACCCATTGTTCGACGCCTTCTACGCGGCGCAGGACCGGTTGCGCGTGCTGCATCCGCGGCATGAGCAGACCGCCGCCTACATGGCCCTCGGTGCCAGCCTGGCCACCGGCAAGCCCTGGCCCTTCGCGGTGGTGCCGGGGCCGGGCTTCCTGAACGCGTCGGCGGCGCTGCTGACCGCCTACGCCATGAATGCGCCGGTGCTGGGCCTGCTCGGGCAGATCCCGCAGGCCGATATCGACCGCGCCCACGGCCACCTGCACGAACTCCATGACCAACTCGGCATGGCCGCGCATATCGCCAAGTTCACCGCGCGCATCACCGGCCCGCATGAGGCCGCCACGCTGACCACGGCGGCGTTGCAGGCGGCCATCAGCGGCCGGCCGCGCCCGGCGGTGCTGGAATGCGCCATGGATGTCTGGCCGCGCACCGCCCCGGTCACGCTCGGCGCATCGGTGCAGGCGGAAACCCCGGCGCTGGATGAGGTCGCGCTGGACCAGGCCGCCGCGCTGCTGGCCGGGGCGAAGCGGCCCTTGATCGTCCTCGGCGGCGGTGCGATCGGCGCCGGCGCCGCCATTGCGGCCATCGCCGAACACCTCCAAGCCCCCATCACCAGCTACCGGCGGGGCAGGGGCGTGGTGCCGTCAACGCATCCGCTGGCGGTGCCGGTCAGCGTCGGCCATCGGCTCTGGGCCGAAGCCGACGTGGTGCTGGCCATCGGCACCAGGCTGTTCATGCAGCAGGGCGGCTGGGGCGTGGATGACGCGCTCAAGGTGGTCCGCATCGACATTGACGCGCTGGAGCCGGACCGTTTCCGCCGTGCCACGGTGCCGGTGGTGGCCGATGCCGTCGCCGCCGCCCCGGCGCTGCTCGCCCGCCTGCTGGCCACGCCGGCCCATGCCAGCCGCGCCGCCGAAGTCGCCGGGCACATGGCCTGGATGAACGCGGAACTGGCCAAGCTGGAGCCGCAGATGGGTTTTCTGGGTGCCATCCGCGCGGCGCTGCCGGAGGAGGGCATCTTCGTCGATGAAGTCACCCAGGTCGGCTTCGTCTCCCGCCTCGGTTTCCCCGTCACCAAGGACCGCACCTTCCTCTCGCCGGGCTACCAGGACAATCTCGGTTGGGGCTATGGCACGGCGCTGGGCGCGCAGGCGGTACGGCCGGGCGTGCCGGTGCTGAGCATCGCCGGCGACGGCGGCTTTCTCTACCAGATCGGCGAGTTGGCGACGGCGGTGCAGCACAGGCTGCCCGTGGTGGTGGTGGTGTTCGACAACAACGCCTTCTTCAACGTAAAGCGCATCCAGACCCTGGCCTATGGCAACCGGCAGATCGCCTGCGACCTGCACAATCCGGATTTCGCCAAACTCGCAGAGACCTTCGGCATGGCCAGCTTCCGCGTCACCGACCCCGCCGGGTTGGAACGCGCCGTCGGCGACGCCATTGCGCTGAAGGCGCCGGCGCTGGTGCATGTGAAGTGCGGCGCCATGCCCAGCCCCTGGCACCTGCTGCAAATGCCCAAGGTGCGGGGCTGAGTAAACCCGACCCCATTCCGCTAGGCGTGCGGGAGCGCCGATTGATCTCCGCCGCTGGACGAGAGCATGGTCGTTGCAATAAGGAATTATTTAAATAAGTATGATCTACCTTAGGTTGTGTTAAAAGGATTAATGACGGACACGCCCCCGATGGTACTGGGGTTTCAGACTCCAGCACAAAAACAGGCTGCACCCGCTGAAGTCAGGGCAGCACCGAACTTCGGACGTCGCCTGCTGATCGGTGCCGGCCTGGGGATTCTGGACCATGCCGCGAGCGCTGAACCCGCCCGCGGTGCGTGGCAAACCTTCCGCGGTCGCTTCCTGGCCCAGGACGGCCGCGTGGTGGATACCGGCAACCAGGGCGTGTCGCACTCGGAGGGGCAGGGCTATGGCATGGTGCTCGCCGCCGCCTACGACACCGAGACCACCTTCCGCCTGATCCTGGACTGGACCATGCGCCATCTCGGCCGGCGCGAGGACCACCTGCTGTCCTGGCGCTGGCGTCCGGAAGCACCGGGCCGCGATGCCGGCGACCGCAACAACGCCTCCGACGGGGACCTGCTGGTGGCCTGGGCGCTGTGCCGCGCCGCGGTGCGCTGGGGCAACCGGGAATATCTGGGGCTGGCCAAGGCCATGGCCAGCGACTTCCTTCGCTTCAACACGCTGGAGGTGGCGGGCCAGTTGCTGATGCGCCCGGGCACAACCGGCTTCGACCACGGCGAGCACCTGGTGGTGAACCCATCCTACGCCGTGTTTTCCGCCATGCGGGAGTTGCACGTCATGCAGCCCGACCGGCGCTGGCCGCTGCTGGAGACAGGCATGCTGGACTTGTTGACCCGCGCCCGTTTCAGCCCGCTGCAACTGACCCCGGACTGGGTTGAAGCGCCGCGCGCTGGTGGCCGCTATCGCATCGCCAGTGAATGGCCGGCACGGTTTTCCTGGGATGCCGTCCGTACCCCGCTCTACATGGTCTGGGCCGGCATGGCCAACCACCCATCGCTGGATTCATTGATGGAGGTCTGGTTCGACCCCGGCCGCGGCGCCGCGCCTCCGGCCTGGTGGGATCTGCGCGGCGAGGCACCGGCGCCCTACGCGGCCACCCCAGGCATCACCGCCGTGGCCAGGCTGTTGCTCTCGGCGCGGCTTGGGCATGCCCAGTCTGCGCTGCTGCGCCTGCCGGACGTGACCGAGGCGCGGGACTACTACAATGCCGCCCTGATCGCCCTGTGCCACCTGGCCGCCGATGAAGGCCACGCGACCAGCAGCCATGCGGAAGCCGCGGCGTGATGCGCGACCGAACGCCTTCTGACGAGACCTTGAACGCTTTCGCCGAGGATATCCGCCGCGGTGGCGAGGGCATGGTGGTGCCGCCGCGCCGCCAGGGTGTGTGGCGACGCGTGGCGGCCCTGCCGTTCAGTTGGCTGGCCTTTCCACTGGCCTGGTGGCTGTTCCGCCTCGGCTTGCTGCGGCTGGCGCTGGCGCTGGGCTTCGCCGCTGCGCCGGTGCTGGCAGTGGTGTTCATCCTGTGGGACGCGTGGTCCCGCTGGCGGGCCGGTCGGGCCAGCGCATGAGCCCGCCTCACCGGCCCGGCCAAGGCTGCCGTTCCGGCCCTCGCGCAGCGGGCATCAATCCAGCGTAATCCCCCGTTCCCGCACCACCTTCTCCCACAGCACAACGTCGTCGCGCATCGCCTGGTCCAGCGCCGCCGGCCCCTGCGCTATGAAGCGCGTCGCCAGCGGCTTGAAGCGCTCGGTCACCCAGGGGTCGCCGGCCAGGCCGACCATGGCGCGGGACAGCGCCGCCACCGCTTCCGGCGCCATGCCGGGCGGGCCCCAGATACCGTGGAAGGCATAGGCGACGATGTTCGGGTAGAACTGCTTCATCAACGGCACGCCCGGCAGTTCCGGCTCAGGCTCCCGCCCCAGCACCGCCAGGGCCTTCACCCGCGCATCCGGGCCGCGCGTCAGGGTTATCGCCAGCGCGGTCGGCTCGATCGCCATCTGGATCTGCCCGGCAATCAGCTCGTTCCGCGGCGTCACCCGATGCGGCACGTGCAGCATCTCGATCCCGGCATCGCGCATCAGCAATTCGCCGCAGAGATGCGCGAAGCTACCGGGGCCGCTGGTGCCCCAGGCGATGCTGCCGGGGCTGCGCTTCGCCAGCGCCACGAACTCCGGCACGGTGGAAACGCCCAGCGACGCCGGCACCATCATGACGAAGGGCGTGTCGGAGACCAAGGAGACACGGGTGAACCGGTCCGGCTCATAGGGCAGCCGGCGGAACAGCAGCTTGTTCAGCGTCATCAGCTGGTTGTAGCCGAACAGCACGGTGTAGCCATCCGCCGGGGCGTTGAAGACCGTCTCGGTGCCGATGATGCCCGAGGCGCCCGGCCGGTTCTCCACCACCACCGGCTGGCCCAGCACTTCGCCCAGGCGCTGCGCCAGGATGCGGCAGAGAATGTCCGGGTTGCCGCCGGGGCTGCCCGGCGTCATCAGCCGCAGGGGGCGGTCCGGCCAGCCCGCCGCGCGGGCGCGCAGACTGAGGAATGGCAGCATCAATCCACCAGCCAACCCCTTGCTAAGGCTGCGTCGCTGCATCGGTCTTCTCCCCATCTTCCGCGTCTTGGCGCGGATGACAGGCAGGCTACAGTCGCAGGGTCAGCGCCGCAAAGAAGTATCCTGCCCCAGCGGTGGGGTAGCCAGCGCTTCCTCGATGCTCTTCGCCGGGCGCCATTGCTCGGCCGGCCGCAGCCGGTCGTCGAAACCGACCTGGTCCAGCCCCCAGTACAGTTCCAGGTGATGCCCGTCGGGGTCGAGGAACTCCACCGCCACCTGGCAGCCCGCGCGCCGCCGGCCCTCGAACACGATGGTCACGCCGTGCTTCAGCAGGTGGTCGCGCGCGTCGATCACTTCCTGCAGGGTGCCCAGCTCGAACGCCGTGTGGTGCGTGCCGCGCCGCATGCCCGGCTTCTGGCCATCCCCCACCAGCGCCACCGAATGATGGTCCGGGCCGAACCGCAGGAAGACCATGCCGCCGGCCATCATGCTCTCGTCGAACACGTCCGAGAGCTTGAACCCCAGCACCTGGGTGTACCACCGCACCGAGGCGGCGAGGTCGCTGACATAGAACACCGTATGCCCCAGCTTGCGCACCTGGAACGGGATGCCCTGCGGCGGGTGCATCGCCTCGATGGCGGCCTTATCGACTGGCATTGCCTGCCTCCCTTGCTCCACGCCGCGGCTCAGTGCCGCAACTCGCCCTCATTCTTCAGCGCCCGCAGCGCCTGGCGCCAGCTCTCCGTTGCCTCGGCGATCTCCTGCGGCCCGTGCACGGCCGAAAGGATCGCGCCCCGCGCGCCCTTGGGGTCGATGCCCGCCACGATCAGCGCCAGGTAGAGCTTCTTCATCAGCCCGGTGCGCGGCTCGCCTGCCATCAGCGCCTCCTGCTGCCCCTCCGGCGACCAGCTCTGCGGGTCCAGCGCCAGCCCCTGCGGGTTGGTGAAGAAGTGGATCACGCTGTGCTCGCCATACACCGCCCAGGGTACGCCTTCCTCGGCCAGCACGTCGTTGAACGCCCGCTTCATGGTCTGCGCCGCCGCCGTGGCCTTGGCGCACAGCCCGCCATCGCGGATCAGCTTCAGCGTCTCAATGCCGGCCGCGGCCGAGACCGGGTTGGCGTTGTAGGTGCCCTGGTGCTTGATCTTCTCGCGCTTCTTCTCGGCGGAGACCTCGAAGTCCAGCCAGTCGATGATATCCCGCCGGCCGGCGACGGCGCCGCCCGGCAACCCCCCGGCCAGAATCTTCGCCAGGGTGCAGAGGTCCGGCGTCACCCCGGCCTCGGCCTGGGCGCCGCCGGGGGAGACGCGGAAGCCGGTGACCACCTCGTCGAAGATCAGCACCACCCCATGCGCGGTGCAGGCCGCTCGCAGCGCGGCCAGGAAGCCCGGCGTGGTCGGGATCATGCCGGTGGACGCCCCGGTCGGCTCCAGGATCAACGCGGCGATGTCGTCATCGCCCTCGAAGCAGCGCTTCACCGCCGCGATGTCGTTCGGCGGCAGCAGCACGACCTCGGCCGCCAGCTCCGGCAGCACGCCCGGCGAAGCTGAGCCGTCGAAGTGGTTGTCCACGCCGAAGGCCATGTGGTCGTGCCAGCCATGGAAGTGCCGCAGGAACCGCACCACCTTGCGCCGCCCGGTAAACGCCCGCGCCAGGCGCAGTGCCATGTGCGTCGCCTCGGTCCCGCTGTTGGTGAAGCGCACCCGCTCGGCGCAGGGCACCATGGCCTGCACCAGCCCGGCCCATTCCACCTCCAGCGCGTGGCAACTGCCGAACTGGGTGCCCAGCATCAGCTGCGCCTGGGCCGCGGCCATCACCGTCGGCGGGCAATGCCCCATCATGTGGCTGCCGTGGCCGCCGTAGAAATCCACCAGCATGTTGCCGTCCACGTCCCACTTGCGCGGGCCGGCAGCGCGGGCGGTATAGACCGGGTAGGGGTCGGTATGGCGGCTGTCATGCGCGATCCCGCTTGGCAGCACCTCGCTGGCCTTGGCATGCAGCGCGGCGGAACCGGGCGTCCTGGCCACATAGGCGGCGACGATGGGCGAGTTGGTCGGGCTCAACACCGGCATCTGGAAACCTTTGCGCTGTCCCGGCCGAGCCTAGGGCGGCGTTGCGCCGCCGCCAAGCGAACCCCTGCACCGGCCCGGCGTTGGCACCGGATAACGGGAGTACACGCCATGCGCCGCATCCTCCGCCTTGCCACCGCGGCCCTGCTGCTGGCCTGGCCCGGCGCCATCTGGGCGCAGCGGGTGCCCGCCCCGGTGCCGGAACGCCCGCCAGGCGCCCCGCCCAGCGCCGAGCCGAACACCAGCATCCCCGAGCGTATGGCGCCCCCTGACAACAGCCGTAGCGGCAGCGACGCGCAGCCCGGCGGTGTCCTCAGCCCCGGCCTGAACCCGGACCCCGGCATGAGCGTGATGCCGCCAATGCCCGGCCCCGGCACCCCCGGCGGCATGCCAGGCGCCCAGCCGAGGTAGTAGCCAGCCCCGCTGGACGGCGCCGCGATAGGGTGCTGCGCTGCAAGGATGCTCCTGCCGCGCCGCATCTTCCCGCTTCTCGCCATCCCCGCCCTGGCCCGGGCGGATGACTGGCCCAGCCGCCCGCTCCGCATGGTGGTGCCCTTCACCCCCGGCGGCAGCACGGATATCCTCGGCCGTGTCGTCGCCCAGCGCATCGGCGCCACGCTGGGCCAGCAGGTGGTGGTGGAGAACCGCCCCGGCGCCGGTGGCAGCGTCGGCACCGAACTCATCGCCCGTGCGGCGCCGGATGGCTACACCATCGGCATGGGCCATATCGGCACCCTCGCGGTGAACCCGACGCTCTACCCGCGCCTCACCTACGACCCCGCCAAGGACCTGGCCGCCATCTCGCTCGTGGCCATGGTCGCCAATATCCTGGCGGTCAGCCCACGCAGCGTGCCGGCCACCAATGTCGCGGAGTTCCTCACCTTCGCTCGCGCCGCCCGCCAGCCGCTGAGCTTCGGCTCCGGCGGCAATGGCAGCGCCGCGCACCTGGCCATGGCGGCGCTCTCGGACGCCACCGGCATCGTGTTCAGCCACATCCCCTACCGCGGCACGGCGCCGATGGTGACCGACATGATCAGCGGCCAGGTGGACATGACCATGTCCGGCGGCCCCGCGCTGCTGCCGCCGGTCCGCGCCGGGCAACTCCGGGCGCTCGGCGTCTCCACCCGCACCCGCATTGAAGCCGCACCGGACCTGCCCGCCATCGCCGAAACGCTGCCGGGCTTCGAGGCGGCGCAATGGTACGGCGTGGTCGGCCCCGCCGGGCTGGCGGAGCCGGTGGTCGCCCGCCTCAACGCCGCCATCCGCGCCGCGCTGACGGCGCCCGAGGTGCTGGCCCGCCTGCGTGACGAAGGCGCCGACCCAGCCCCCGGGACGCCCGCCGAATTCGCCCACTTCATCCAACTGGAAATGCAACGCTGGGGCGGCCTGATCCGGCGCGCCGGCCTGAAAGCCGACTGAGGAACCCCGCCATGACCCCCTGCGACACCCTGCTGACTAACGCCCGCCTGGCCGATGGCCGCGGCGGTATGGCGCTGGCCCTCACCGCTGGCCGCATCGCCGCCATCCTACCGCCCGGCGCCGCGCTGCCGCAGGCCACCACGACGCACGACCTCCACGGCGACCTGGTGCTGCCCGCCCTGGCGGACGGCCACATGCACCTGGACAAGACGCTGTTCGGCCTGCCCTGGGTCAGCCACCAGGCCGAACCCTTCCGGATGAGCCGGATCGAGACCGACCAGCGCCTGCTGCCCAGCCTGCCGCTGAACACTGAAGCCCGTGCCGGCGAGCTGATCCGCCGCTGCGTCGCTCACGGCACCGGGCATATCCGCACCCATGTGGACATCACCCCTACCTTCGGCCTGAAGGCGCTGGAGGGCGTACTGGCCGCCCGCGCCGCCCACGCCCACATGGCGACCGTGCAGACGGTGGCCTTCCCGCAGGCCGGCGTCATGCGCGCACAAGGCATGGTGGCGCTGCTGGAGGACGCCATCCGCTGCGGCGCCGATTTGGTTGGCGGCATCGACCCGGCCGAGGTGGACCGCGACCCGCGGGGACAGCTGGACGCCATCTTCGGCATCGCCGAACGCCAGGGGGTGGGCATCGACATCCATCTGCATGAACCCGGCGAACTCGGCCTGTTCAGCCTGCAGGAGATATGTGCCCGCACCCGCGCCCACGCCATGCAGGGCCAGGTCACCATCAGCCACGGCTTCTGCCTGGGCGGCCTGCCCGAGAGCAAGCAGCAGGCCGCCGCCGCCCTGATGGCCGAGGCCGGCGTGGCGCTGGTCTCCCACGGGGCCGGCGGCGCCACCCTGCCTCCGCTGTTCCTGCTGGCCGAGGCCGGGGTGCGGGTGTTCTGCGGCAATGACGACATCCGCGACACCTGGAGCCCCTACGGCACTGGGGACATGCTGGAACGCGCCAGCGTCATCGGCTGGCGGGTCGATGTGCGGCACGACAACCTGCTGGAACAGCTTTACGGGATGTGCGCCGGCAATGGCGCGCAGGCGCTGGGCGTGGCGGAACATGGCGTGGCCGCGGGCCTGCCGGCGCACTTCTACACCCTGCCGGCCGAGAATATCGCGGAAGCGATCGGCCAGCACCCGCCCCGCCACCTCGTGTTCCACAACGGCCGGCTGGTGGCGAAGAACGGCGCCACGGTTTGACACCCAGCCCCCCGCCGCGATGATGCGCCGCGACTCCGTGGGGGATGGAATGCAGGACTGGATTGGCCGCAGCGAAACGGTCGAGGACGAGGCCAGCGTGGCCCTGGCGCGCCGCCTGGCCGCGCTGCTGGACCAGGACCCGGCAGCGCTGAAGCGCGGCGACCCACTGCCCGCCGGCTGGCACGCGCTGCTGTTCTGGCCGCTGGCCAGGCAATCCCAGCTCGGGCCGGATGGCCACCCGCGCAAGGGCGACTTCCTGCCACCCATCGCCTTGCCGCGCCGCATGTTCGCGGGCCGCCGTACCACATTCAATTCGGCTATCAGCATCGGCGCGGACCTCACGCGCGTCAGCACCATCACCGCCATCACGCCGAAGCAGGGCCGCAGCGGCGCCATGGTCTTCGTCACCATCCGCCACGATATCGGCAACGGCGCGGTCATTGAGGAACAGGACCTGGTCTACCGCGAGGCCGCCGACCCCAGCGCCCGGCCGCCCGCACCGCCACCGCCCCTGGCCCTGCCGCAGGGCGCCTACACAGAGCGCTTCCTGCCCACCACCACGCTGCTGTTCCGCTACTCGGCCGTCACCTACAACGGCCACCGTATCCACTACGACGCCGACTATGCCCGCGCCGAGGAAGGCTACCCCGCGCTGGTCGTGAACGGCGGCGTCAGCACCATTCTGCTGACCGAACTGGCCAAGCGGAAGCTGCCCGGGCCGCTCCGCTCCATCGCCTCCCGCGCCGGCCGCGCGCTGTACGTCGGGCGGGAATGCACGCTGGCCTGCCACGCGCCCAGCCCGAACACCTTGAACCTATGGGCGCTGGATGACAGCGGCCGCGTTGCCTTTGAAGCCACGGCGGAGTGCTGACCATGCGGACCGGACCCCTTGAAGGCGTGAAGGTGCTGGACCTCACCGCCGTCGTCGTCGGCCCCTCCTGCACGCTGACCCTGGCGGAACAGGGCGCCGAGGTGATCAAGCTGGAGCAGCCCCCTTCCGGCGACCTGCTGCGCAAGCTGGGCGGGCCGTCGCGCTCGCCCGACATGTCGCCCAAGTTCGTCCACTTCAACCGCGGCAAGCAGTCCATCGCGGTCGATCTCAAGACCGAGGCCGGCAAGGCGGTGCTGGCCCGACTGGCGGCGCAGGCCGACGTGCTGGTCACCAACATGCGCGGCAAGGCGCTGGCCAAGCTCGGCATCACCTGGGAAGCCCTGGCCCCCACCAACCCGCGCCTGGTGTTCTGTGTGATCGCCGGCTTCGGCAGCAAGGGCCGCTACCACGACAGCCCCGCCTACGACACCATCATCCAGGGCATGTCCGGCTTCGCCGACGCGCTGGGCCGGGTGACGGGCGGGGAGCCGCGCTTCGCCCCCTTTGTGCTGTGCGACCACATCACCGGCATCATCGCGTCCCAGGCCATCACGGCGGCGCTGTATGAGCGCGAGAAGACCGGCGCCGGCCAGGCGCTGGAAGTGCCGATGTATGAGAGCATGGCGCATTTCGTCCTGACCGAGCACATGTTCAAGCGCACCTTCGACGAGCACGGCGCCACCGGTGACCCCCGGGTGATGAACCCGGACGCCAAGCCGATCCCGACCGCGGATGGTTACATCAGCGTGTCTGCCAACACGGACACCCAGGCCTTCGCCTTCTTCAATGCCATCGGCCGGCCGGAATTGAAGGACGACCCACGCTTCAACAGCGTCCTCGCCCGCTTCCGCAACGTGGACGCCTACTTCGCCCTGCGTGCCGAAGCCCTGCGCGCGAAAACCACCGCCGCATGGGTGGTGATCTTCCGCGACGCCGACCTGCCCGCCGCCGCCTTCAACACCATCGACGGCCTGCTGGACGACCCCCACCTGTGGGAAGCCGGCTTCCTGCGGCGGGAGAATCACCCGACCGAAGGCCCGATGATCGGCCTCTCCCGCCCCGTCACCTTCGGCACCGCGGCACGCGACAACCTGCCGTTGGCCCCGCGTATGGGGGCCGATGCCCGGGCGGTGCTGGCCGGGGCCGGCTATACCGAAGCCGAGATCGAGACGCTGTTCGGCGCTGGCGCGGTGCTGTTGCCACCCAGCTGAACCGTCACGCGCTCGGACTGGATCAACCTCCCGAAGCCGCCTAGCTTCGCCACTGGGTTAGGGTTTGGGGGCGGCAATGGGCATCTTCAGTTGGACGCGCAGCAAGGCGGCAGCGCCGGCGGTGGCAGTGGCGCAGCCGGCCGAGGTGGCGCCGGCGATGGCCGCGTCGCCGCCCCCGGCCGAAGCGCCGCCCGCACCAGCCGAAGCACCGGTTGTCGCCGAAGCGCCGACTGCGGAAGCTGCGCCAGTTGAAGCCGTGCCAGTCGAAGCACTGCCCACCGAAGCCGCGTCAACAGCTGCTCCTGCCGAAGCCGTTGCCGATCCCGTTGCGGCTGACGCTGTGCCGGCCGACACGGTCCCGCACGACCCCGCTGCCGCCGACCGTCTGGCGGCCGAGGGCGCCGCCGAACCAGCGGCCACCGAAGCCGACGCGGTA
>CANBNK010000124.1 GCA_947371015.1 Acetobacteraceae bacterium
CGCGCCTGGCCGAGATTCCCGGCCTGGTGCCCAGCCTGAAGAACAAGATCCCCGGCTGCGTCTTCGCCAGCCGCTGCCCCAAGGCGACGGATTTCTGCACCCAGGCCGCCCCGGCGCTTGAACTGAAGTCGCCGGCGCATTGGGCCGCCTGCCACTACGCCGAGAAGGAAGGGGCGCTCGCCGCATGACTGCGCTGCTCGAAGTCATCGACCTGAAGAAGCACTTCCCCATCCGGGGCGGCTTCCTCGGCGGCGTCACCGCCCATGTCTATGCGGTGGATGGCGTCTCCTTCAGCATCGAGAAGGGCGAGACCCTCTCGCTGGTGGGTGAATCCGGCTGCGGCAAGTCCACCGTGGGCAAGGCGCTGCTGCGGCTGTTCGACCTGACCGGTGGGCAGGTGGTGTTGGACGGCAAGCGCATCGACGACATGCAGCCGGCCACGCTGCGGCCGATGCGACGGCGCATGCAGGTGGTGTTCCAGGACCCCTTCAGCAGCCTGAACCCGCGCATGCGCGTCAAGGACATCCTGGCCGAGCCGATCCGTAATTTCGGCCTGGCGAAGGACAGCAAGGACCTGGATGACCGCCTCGCCCGCCTGATGGATAAGGTCCAGCTGCCGCGGGACGCGATCAACCGCTGGCCGCATGAGTTCTCCGGCGGCCAGCGCCAGCGCATCGGCATCGCCCGCGCCCTGGCGGCGGAGCCGGACCTGATCATCTGCGACGAGGCTGTCTCCGCGCTCGACGTCTCGGTCAAGGCACAGATCGTCAACCTGCTGCAGGACCTGCAGAAGGAACTCGGCCTGGCGCTGCTGTTCATCAGCCACGACCTCGCCATCGTCGAGCATATGACGCACCGCGTGGCGGTGATGTACCTCGGCAAGATCGTCGAGGTGGCGAAGAAGCGCGACCTCTTCGCGGCGCCGAAGCATCCCTATACCCAGGCGCTGCTGTCAGCTGTGCCGGTGCCGGAGCCTGGTGCCGCCCGCCAGCGGGTGATCCTGAAGGGCGACGTGCCCAGCCCGATCAACCCGCCCAAGGGCTGCCGCTTCCACACCCGCTGCCCCTACGCCTTCGACCGTTGCCGCACGGAGGAACCGCCGCTGCGCAGCCTGGAAGGCGGGCATATGGCGGCCTGCCACCTGCATGACCGGCCGGATTCCGAGAATCCGCTGGCGGGGGAGGCTGGCAAGGCGGTACTTCCGGCCTGACCACCGGAACCACTACCATGTCCGACATGATGATGCTGGAGGTCCGCGAAGCCCGCGGACCTTTCGGGCGTTTTTGCAAGGTGCTGTTCTGGGTGTTCCAGGGCGTCACCATGCTGCTGATGCTGGGCACCTGTGCCTTCATCACCCCCTTCCTCAGTGCCGAGGACCCCGAGGTGGTAATGGGCGCCGGCATGCTGGGCGCCATCGCCACCGCATCGCTCTGGGTCATCTGGCCGCTGGGCAGCCTGATGCTGGGCCTGCTGGCGCTGTTCAGCCGCGGCCGCAAGCGGCTGATCCCCGCCCCCCTGGCCATGCGCCGGGCCGGTAGCGTGCCGGATACCACTTGGGGCCCGCGCTGACGATGGTGGAGGTCCGCGATGCGCGCGGGCCCTGGAGCCTCCAGGTCATCACCGGGCTGCTTGCCATCGCCGGCACCACTTGGTTCTTGGCCATCTGGCTATCCGGCACCGCCCTCTTCGGCCTGCTGGCGCTGCTGAGCCGTGGCCGCAAGCGGCTGACACCCGCGCCGCTGGCCGAGCGCTGGGCCGGCAGCGTGCCCGATACCGGCTTGGTCCCGCGTGACTGAAACATTCCCCGCCCTGCCGCTTGACGGAATGCAGGCGGAGGGCGACTTTCCACCCACATGCGGCCGGCCTGGCCGCACACCGCAACCAATCGGGGGAGAAGCGGCATGCCGCAGGTGACGTTGACCGTGAACGGCAAGAGCCACACCGTTGAGGTGGAGGCCCGCACGCTGCTGGTGGAACTGCTGCGCGAAAAGCTGCGCCTCACCGGCACCCATGTCGGCTGTGACACCAGCCAGTGCGGTGCCTGCGTGGTGCAGATGAACGGCGACAGCGTGAAGTCCTGCACCACCCTGGCGCTGCAGGCCGAAGGCGCGACCGTGACCACCATCGAAGGCCTGGCCAAGGCCGATGGCACCCTGCACCCGATGCAGGAAGCCTTCCGCGAGTACCACGCCCTGCAATGCGGCTTCTGCACGCCGGGCATGGTGATGAGCGCGATCGACCTGGTGGAGAAGCACCCGCAGGGCCTCAGCGAGCACGAAATCCGCGAGGGTCTCGAAGGCAACCTGTGCCGCTGCACCGGCTACCACAACATCGTGAAGGCCATCGGCGCGGCGCAGGAGGTCATGCACGGCCGCAGCGCGACCCTGGCCCCCGCCCACGCCGCCGAATAAGGCCGCTTTTCCACCAGCGGGCAAACTACCCCTCCCGGTCACTGTGCCGGGCGGGGCTTGCACCAAGCGGGGCAAAGACCCCGCAAGCGACCAATCCAGGGAGGCTAAGGCCATGAACGCGCCAGTCGTATTCGAAGGCATCGGTGCCAGCCCGAAGCGGAAGGAAGACCTGCGCTTCCTGTCCGGCCGCGGCAACTACACGGACGACATCAACCGCCCCGACCAGACCTATGCGGTGATGCTGCGCAGCCCGCATGCGCACGCGGCCATCCGCGGCATCGACACCGCGGCCGCGGCCGCCATGCCCGGCGTGGTGGCGATATATACCGGCGCCGAGATGGTGGTGGGCAGCCTGCCGTGCGGCTGGCTGATCCACAACAAGGACGGCAGCCCGATGAACGAGCCGGGGCATCCGCCGCTGGCCCAGGGCAAGGTGCGCCATGTCGGCGATATCGTCGCCGTCGTCATCGCCGAGACCCGCCCCCAGGCGCGCGACGCCGCCGAGGCGATTGCGGTGGACTACGAGGTGCTGGGCGCCGCGACCAGCATGGCCGCCGCCCTGGCCCCCGGCGCCCCGCTGCTGCACGAGGGTGCGCCGGGCAATGTCTGCTACGACTGGCATATCGGCGACCTGGCGGTGAACCAGGCGGCCTTCGCGCAAGCCAAGCACGTGGTCCACTTCGAGCTGGTCAACAACCGGCTGATCCCGAATGCCATGGAGCCGCGCGCCGCCATCGGCGACTATGACCGCACGACCGACCAGCATACGCTCTACACCACCAGCCAGAACCCGCACGTCATCCGCCTGCTGATGGGCGCCTTCGTGCTGCAAATCCCGGAACACAAGCTGCGCGTGGTGGCGCCGGATGTCGGCGGCGGCTTCGGGTCCAAGATCTTCCACTACGCCGAGGAAGCCATCGTCACCTGGGCCGCGGCGCGCATCAACCGGCCGATCAAGTGGACCGCCGACCGCACCGAAAGCTTCATGTCAGATGCCCACGGCCGGGACCATGTGACCAAGGCCAAGCTGGCGCTGGCGGCGGATGGCAAGTTCCTCGGCCTGCACGTCTCCACCACCGCGAATATGGGCGCCTATCTCTCCACCTTCGCGACCTCCGTGCCCACCTATCTCAGCGCCACGCTGCTGGCTGGCGTGTACACCACGCCGACCATCTATGCGGAGGTGAAGGCGGTGTTCACCAACACCGTGCCGGTGGATGCCTATCGCGGTGCCGGCCGGCCGGAAGCCACCTTCCTGCTGGAACGCCTGGTGGATATCGCCGCCAAGCAGACCGGCATCGACAAGCTGGAACTGCGCCGCCGCAACTTCATCCCGGCGGACGCCTTCCCGTACCAGACCCCGGTTGCCCTGCAATACGACAGCGGCGACTACCAGAGCACCCTGGCCCAGGCGCTGAAGACCGCCGACTGGGACGGCTTTGAGGCCCGCCGCAAGGCCGCCGCCGCACAAGGAAAACTGCGCGGCATCGGCATCTCCACCTACATCGAGGCCTGCGGCATCGCGCCTTCCGCCGTCGCCGGCGCGCTCGGCGCCCGTGCCGGCCTCTATGAGGTCGGCGCCATCCGCGTCCACCCCACCGGCAGCGTCTCGGTGCTCACCGGCACGCACAGCCACGGCCAGGGGCACGAGACCACCCTGGCCCAGCTGGTGACGGACCGCTTCGGCATCCCGCTGTCACAGGTGGATATCGTCCATGGCGATACCGACCGCGTCCCCTTCGGCATGGGCACCTATGGCAGCCGCAGCCTGGCGGTCGGCGGCAGCGCCATGGTCAAGGCCATGGACAAGATCGTCCTCAAGGCCCGCCGCATCGCCGCCCACCTGATGGAAGCCAGCGTCGATGACGTGGAGTTCGACCGCGGCACCTTCCGCGTCGCCGGCACCGACAAGACCAAGGCCTGGGGCGAGATCGCGCTGACCGCCTATGTCCCGCACAACTACCCGATCGAGGAAATCGAGCCGGGGCTGGACGAAACCGCCTTCTACGACCCGAAGAACTTCACCTATCCGGGCGGCTGCCACATCTGCGAGGTCGAGATCGACCCCGACACCGGTGCCATCGAGGTCATCAACTTCACCGCGGTGGATGATGTCGGCCGCGTGATCAACCCGATGATCGTCGAAGGCCAGGTTCAGGGCGGTATCGCCCAGGGCATCGGCCAGGCACTGCTGGAGACTTGCAGCTACGACGCGGATGGCCAACTGCTGTCGGGCAGTTTCATGGACTACACCATGCCCCGCGCGGATGATGTCGGCACGCTTTCGGTCGCCACGCACGAAACCCTCTGCACCCACAACCCGCTTGGGGTTAAGGGCTGCGGTGAGGTTGGTGCCATCGGCAGCCCGCCCGCCGTCATCAACGCGGTGGTGGATGCGCTGCGCGACTATGGCGTGACACATGTGGAAATGCCGGCGACACCGGCCAAGCTTTGGCACATCATCAACAGCGGCCGCCAGCTGGCGGCAGAGTAAGAGGGGACCGCACCATGTATGATTTCGCCTACCACAAGCCGACCACGGTTGCGGACGCGGTGAAGATCCTCTCCGCCGACAGCGATGCCCGCCCGATCTCGGGCGGCCAGACCCTGCTGCCGGCGCTGAAGCACCGCCTGAACAAGCCGACCAGCGTGGTCGATCTGTCCGGCATCGCCGAGCTGCGCGGCATCAAGCGGGACGGCAACAAGGTCGTCATCGGCGCCATGACGCGGCATGCCGATGTCGCCAGCAGCGCCGAGGTCAAGGCCGCCATCCCGGCCCTGGCCCAGCTGGCCAGCACCATCGGCGACAACCAGGTCCGCAACCGCGGCACCATCGGCGGCAGCGTCTCCAACAACGACCCGGCGGCGGACTACCCCTCGGCCGTGCTGGCGCTGAACGCGACCATCGTGACCTCCAAGCGCCGCATCGCCGCGGATGACTTCTTCCAGGGTATGTTCACCACGGCGCTGGATGCCGGCGAACTGCTGGTGGCGGTGGAGTTCCCGATCCCGGAAAAGGCCGGCTACGCCAAGATGAAGAACCCGGCGAGCCGCTACGTCATGGCCGGTGCCTTCGTCGCCAAGACTGGTGGGCAAGTGCGCGTTGCCATCAATGGCGCGGCGCCCTGCGTGTTCCGTCAGGCCGAGATGGAAGCCGCGCTGACCGCCAGCTGGTCCCCGGCCGCCGTCGCCGGCGTGGTGCAGCCGGCCGATGACATGAACAGCGACATCCACGGCAGCGCCGAATACCGCGCCCACCTGGTGACCGTGATGGCCAAGCGCGCGGTCGCCGCCGCCGGCTGAACCGCCTACCGGGCCGAGCGGGGAACAACCCCGCCGGCCCACACTTGCAGCGCCCTGGCCACCCGGCCGGGGCGTTTGCGTGTTCGAGGGGAGAAGTCCATGCGCGTTACCCGCCGGCAGGTGCTGCCGATGCTTGGCCTGGCCCTGGCCACGCCCGCTCTGGCCCAGCCCGATTGGCCCGCGCGGGCCATCCGCATGGTCATCCCCTATCCGCCCGGCGGTGCCAGCGACATCATCGCGCGGCTGCTGCAGCCGCACCTGACGGAAATGCTCGGCCAGACCGTGGTGGTGGAAAACCGCCCGGGCGCCAATGGCTTCATTGCCGGCGAACTCGTCGCCCGTGCGGCACCGGACGGCTACACGCTGCTGATGGCCAATGCCGGCCCCAATGGCATGGGCCCCGCGCTGTACGGCAGCCGCACACCCTATGATGCGATCCGCGATTTCAGCGCGGTCATGGCGGTCTCGGTCGTGCCCCTGGTGCTGGGCGTCCACCCCTCGGTCCCCGCCGCGAATATCGCGGAGCTGCTGGCCCATGCCCGCGGTGGCCGGTTGAGCTACGGCACCGCCGGCATCGGCTCGGCCGGGCACATGGCGATGGAACTGCTGAAGTCGCTGACCGGTGCCGAGATCACCCATATCCCCTATCGCGGCAGCGCGCCGACCGCGGCGGACCTGATCGCCGGCGTCATTCCCGCCAGCGTCGATACCGCCCCCTCGCTGCTGCCGCATATCCGCGCCGGGCGGGTCAAGGGCGTGGCGATCTTCTCCTCCCCGCGCCTTACCGAAGCCCCCGACCTGGCCCCGGTCAGCGAGACGGTGCCGGGCTGCGAGGCGGTCAGCTGGGGCGGCGTGCTGGTCCCGGCAGCCACCCCGCCCGCCATCATTGCCCGGCTGAACGCCGCCCTGAACCAGGCGATGGCCAAGCCGGAGGTGAATGACGCGTTGGTGCGCCAGGGCATCCAGCCGCAACGCGGCTCGCCGACCGCCTTCGGCAGCTACGTGCAGGCCGAGGTGACCAAATGGACGGGCGTCGTCCAGCGCATGGGGCTGCGGCCGGACTGAGCCTGGCCGGCTGGAGCGTGATCGCTTCGGACCGAAGCGCTCACGGACCAGGCTTGTTGCTGGAGAGGCTGATTCACGGCCGACGACGATTCCGCCCAAGCCGATCAGGCGCTACCCCGCGTAGATCGCTGCCTCGAACGCCGCCAGCAACGCCAGCACCGCCGGGTCGCCGAACGGCAGCACCTGCGTCAGCAGCACGCCGGATACATCGCGCGCCGGGTCCACCCAGAAGTACAGGTTGCCGAGGCCAGCCCAGGCCAGGCTGCCCGCTGCGCGCCCGCCCGGCAGGTCCTGGGTGTTGCGCATGAAGCCGAGCCCCCAGTTCTTCGGCACCGTGGGGAAGGGGGTGAAGTTGTTGCTCATGCTGGGCACTGCCGTCGGCATCGGCTCCATTTCCAGCGCGCCGATATGGTTCTCGCCCATCAGCGCCACCGTCTCCGGCCGCAGCACGCGGGCGCCATCCAACGCACCGCCGCCCAGCAGCATGCGGGTGAAGCGCAGGTAGTCTGGCCCGGTGGAGAACAGCCCCCCGCCGCCACCGAAGAACTCCGGTGTGGCGTTGACCGGCCATGCCATTGGCGTCAACGCGCCATCCGTCCCGCGCTGATGCATGCCCGCCCGCCGCGCCTGCTGCGCCGGGCCGGGCACGAAGCCGGTATCCGCCAGTCCCAACGGCCCCAGCACATGCTCGGCGAACACCGCGGGCAGCGGCGCGCCGCGCACGGCCTCCACCACCTGGCCGACCCAGTCGGTGTTGATGCCGTACTGCCAGCGCTCACCGGGGTCGAAGACCAGCGGCATGTTCAGCACCGCCAGCTTGCCGGAGCGTGCGGTCGGCATCTCCATCACCTGCATGTAGCGGCCGATATCGGGGTTCCACATGTTGTAGGAAAACCCGGCCGTGTGGGTCAGCAGGTGGCGCAGCGTCACCGCCCGCTTCGCCGGCCGCAGCTTCGGCCGCCCCTCGGCGTCGAAGCCCTCCAGCACCTGCGGCGCCGCCAGATGCGGGCACCATGCGCCCAGCGGCCCGTCCAGCGTCAGCCGCCCGGCCTCCACCAGTTGCATCGCCGCGACGCTGGTGATGGCCTTGGTCATGGAGAAGATGGCGAAAACCGTGTCCAGCGACATCGGCGTGGCGTCCGCCAGCCCACGCGTGCCGAAGGCGCCCTGGTACAGCAACCCCGCCGCATTGCCGGCCATGGCCACCACGCCGGGCACGGCGCCGCTCTCCACGGCCTGGCGCAGCACGCGGTCGGCGGCGGCAGTATCGGTCATCGGCGTTCTCTCCCGGCTGACGTGCGACCGGTCGGCTTGGCCGGGCAGCACGTCAATCCGGTCAGGATCGTTCAGGCCGCGGCGAGAGGCAACCGCAGCGCGCCCTGGCCGGCCCGCAGCACCGGCCCCCAGGTCTCGATCAGCCGCTGGTACGCCCGGCCGACGGCGCGGGGCTTGCGGTCCAGGTCGAACAGCCCGCGCGGGTTGACCGTGCCGTTCACCTCGCGCAGCGCGCTGTTCCAGTCCACCTGGTCGGTCAGGCTGTACCAGGTGAAGCCGATCATCGGCACGCCCAGGCTGCGCAGCCGCATCAGGCCGCTCCACTGCTTCCACAGCCAGCGCTCGGCTTCGTCGCCGTTCGGGCCTTCGTCCATGTTGGTCTCGGTGTGCATCACCGGCAGGCCGTAGCGTTCATGGTATTCGCGCGTCACGGTGTCGTAGCCGAATACCTCGCCGGCCCAGCGCGAATGCCCATCGGCGCCGATCAGATGCTCGTTGGTGACGTACCAGTCATTGCCCATGACGCAGTTCGGCCGCAGTTCCCGGCCGCGCAGGAAGAAGTGGTACTCGTCGCGCGTCATGCCGTTGTCCAGCAGGTACTCGTACATGCTGCTGTCCACGCGGCGGCCGTAGTTCAGGTCCAGCGTCAGGAAGCGTTCGGCGTTGCGGTGCTCGGCATGGCCGACCGAGGCCGGGCATTCCGGGTGGAAATGCTCGGTGCTCTCGGACTGGATGAAGATGGCGTCCGGCCGCACCGCCAGGATCGCGCGCATCGCCAGCACATTGGCCCGCACGATATGCTTGATGGCCGTGACATAGCTGCGGTCGTCCTGCCGCTGCTCGTTCCACCAGCCATACTTGGCGCTGAACACGGCGGTGATGAACATCTCGTTCACCGGGGTATAGAGTTGCACCCAGGGAAAGCGCTGCGCGAAGGCGCCGGCATAGTCGGCGAACAACTGCGGGAAATCCGGGTTCTGGAAATCCCCCACCCAATCCGGCACGCCGAAATGGCACAGGTCCACCACCGGCGTGGTGCCCTGGGCGCGCAGGGCGGCGAAGGTTTCGTCGGCAAAGGCCCAGTCATGCCGGCCAGGCCCGCGCAGCGTCTCGTGCAACTGCGGGCCATAGCGCAGCACCTCGCAGCCGATCTGCTTGACCAGGGCGAAATCCTCCCGCCAGCGGTCATAGAACCGGCACTCCGCGAGTTGGTCGCGGCGGACCTTGCCGCCGTCCAGCGTGGGGGCGCTGTTCTCGATACCGGTGGCGAACAGGAAGCCCTGGGCGAAACGGGCCTGGGCGGCAGGGAAGGGGGCGATGGCGGCCTCCAGCATGGTTCCGGCTCTCACGCACTTGGGATAAGAATAGTCTTCAATATACCGTGCGGTCATGCAAGCCCAATCGACCGATCCCGCGCTACGCTGGGTGCCGAATCGCCAGGAGCGCCCCCGTTGGAACTCGACAACCCCGCCGTCATCGCCGAGGCCCGCGCCGTCTTCGACCGTTATGAAGCCGCCATCGCCGGCAACGACAACGCCACGCTGGATGCCAGCTTCTGGCCGGACCCGCGCACCGTCCGCTTCGGCGTCACCGAGATCGGCTGGGGCATCGAGCAGATCCGCGCCTTCCGCGCCAGCGTGCAGAAATACGCGCCCCGGGCCACGCGCAAGGTGCACATCACCAGCTTCGGCCAGGATTTCGCCTGCACCCACCTGGAATATGAGCGGACGGATACCGGGCTCATCGGCCGCGAGACCAAGATCATGGTGCGCCTGCCGGAACTCGGCTGGCGCGTGGTCTCGGCGCATGTCTCGCTGCTGGCCGGGGCGGACCCGGGGCGGCAGAACAAGGCCTGACGGCCGGCCGCTCCCGCTCTATCCTCCCCGCATGACCAACACCGCAGCGCAGCCGCGCCCCCACACCGTCATCATCGGCGCCGGCATCGTTGGCGCCTGTTCGGCGCTGGCCCTGCTGCGCGAAGGCCATCGCGTCACCATCCTGGACCCCGGCGAACCCGGCGGCGAACAGGCCGCCAGCTACGGCAATGGCTGCTGGCTCTCGCCGATGTCGGTCATTCCGCCGGCCACGCCCGGCCTGTGGAAGAAGGTGCCGGGTTTCCTGATGGACCCGCTGGGGCCGCTGGCCATCCGCTGGACCTACCTGCCCAAGGTGCTGCCCTGGCTGCTGCGCTACCTCAAGGCAGGCAGCACGGAAGCCAAGATCCAGCGCACCGCATATGCGCTCCGCGCCATGCTCCAGGGCGCGCCCTCGCTGCATGCCGACCTGGCCGAGGAAGCCGGCGTGGCCCATCTGATCGAGCGTCGCGGCCTGATGTACATCTACCCCAGCCGCCGCGAGTTCGAGGCCGAGGCGATGGCCTGGCGCGTCCGCTACAAGGCCGGCATCCAATGGCTGGAACTGGACGCCGACGAGTTGCGCCAGCGGGAGCCGCATCTGGACCGGCGCTACGGCTTCGCCGCGCTGGTGGAGGAGGGCGGCCATTGCCGCGACCCCGGCGCCTATGTCGCCGCGCTGGTGGCGCTGGCGGTGGCGCAGGGCGCGGTGCACCAGCGCGTCGCCGCCACCGGCTTCCGCATCGAAGGCGGCCGGCTGAAGGCGGTGCGGACCTCCGGCGCCGAGGTTGCGGCCGACCGCGCGGTGATCTCCGCCGGCGCCCACAGCAAGGCGCTGGCCGCCGCCGCCGGAGACAAGCTGCCGCTGCAGACCGAGCGCGGCTACCACGCGATGATCGAAGGGGTGGATATTGGCCCCGTCACGCCGCTGATGCCGAGCGACGGCAAGATGAGCATCACCATGACCAACCGCGGGCTGCGCGTGGCCGGCCAGGTGGAGATTGCCGGGCTGGACGCCGCACCCAACTGGCAGCGCGCGGAAATCCTGCGCGACCACCTGCTGCGCAGCTTCCCCGGCCTGCCCCGGGACCTGCCGGCCGATCGCATCAGGTTCTGGATGGGCCACCGCCCCTCGATGCCCGATGGCCTGCCCGTCATCGGCATGTCGATGGCCACCGACGACATCGTCCACGCCTTCGGCCACGGTCATGTCGGCCTGGTGGCTGGCCCGCGCACCGGCCGGCTGGTCGGGCAGCTGCTGGGCGGGCACCCGCTGGAGATCGATGTCCGGCCCTACGATCCTGCGCGCTTCGCGTGAATTCATGCTCGCAATCGGCCGCGCGGGATGCCATGCTGAAGTATGACGTTCGGCGTTGGTCCATTGGACTGCCCGCATGTCCGTAACTGAATAGTGGATCCGCAGCAGTGCCTTCCGACAACGACATACAGGGCGGCGAAGGGCCGGTTTCGGCCCAGGTGAAGTGGTACAACGCCCGCAAGGGCTTTGGCTTCGTGCTTGGCCCTGATGGCCAGGACGTCTTCTTCCACGCTTCGGCCCTGACCGAAGCCGGCATCGAACCTCCCGATACCGGTGACACTCTGGTCTGCGAAATCGGTACCGACCGCCAAGGTCGGCGCCTGGTGACCCGCATCTCGTCGCTGAAGCGCGGCGAGGGTGGTGGCGCCGGTGCCGGCATGGGCGGCGACCGCCCGCCGCGCCGTGACTTCGGTGGCGACCGTGGTGGCTTCGGCGACCGCCCGCCGCGCCGTGATTTCGGCGGTGGTGGTGGTGGCTTCGGCGACCGTCCGCCGCCGCGCCGCGACTTCGGTGGCCCGCCGCCGGGTGGTGGCTTTGGCGACCGCCCGCCGCGCCGTGATTTCGGCGGCGGTGGTGGTGGCTTTGGTGACCGTCCGCCGCGCCGCGATTTCGGTGGCCCGCCGGGTGGCGGTGGTGGCTTTGCAGGTGGTGGTGGTGGCTTCGGCGACCGTCCGCGCCCCGCCTTCGGCGACCGTCCGCCGCCGCGTCGCGACTTCGACCAGGGCGCCGGTGGCCCCACCTATGGTGTCAACGGCACCGTGAAGTGGTTCGACCAGGTCCGTGGCTTCGGCTTCGTGACGCCGGATGATGGTGGCCAGGACGTGTTCCTGCACTCCTCCGTGCTCCAGCGTGCCGGCCGCCAGGACGTGCAGCAGGGCGAGAAGGTTGCGCTCGACGTGCGTGACGGCCAGCGTGGCCGCCAGGCCGTGACGATGAAATAAGTCGCGCCATCAGCGCGATGAAATAAGCCGCGCCATCCGCGCGCTTACCCAGGGGCCTCGGCAGCAATGCCGGGGCCCTTGGCAATTCAGCCCTCCTTCATTCCCGGCGGCGCAGTCTGGCTCCGATGCGCCCGATCCTCGCCCTGCTGCTGTGCTGCGTCGCGCTGCCCGCCGGCGCCCAGGAACCACCCGCCTGCACCCCGGCGCGGGAGGGGCTGGAGGTCTGCATCGCCGAAAAGCTCTGCCGCTGCCGGTTCGAGGCCGGCGGCAGCCTGACCGGCCGACCCTCCGGCCTGCGCTGGGATTGCGGCATCCTGCGCCCCAGCTGCGGCGTCACGCCCGCCGGCCCGCCGCCGCAATCAGCCCCGTCCTGGCTGTTCAGCCGCCCGCCCAGCATGCCGCGGCCCGGCGGCTGATCCCGCCCCAGGCCATCGGGCTTAGCCCGGAAACGCCCAGCGTCGCGGCCGCAACCCCGCCTGAAACCAGCAGATCATGCTGTAGATGTCATACACCGGCAGCCCCAGATCGGCCGCCAGGTCGGCGGCGTAGGGCGGCATGTTGGTGCATTCCAGCACCACCGCGCCGACCTCGGGGTGCGCTGCCACCAGCGCCCGCCCGGCATCCAGGATATCCTGCCGCGCCAGGTCCACATCCATGTCGTCGCTCTCGGCCTTGATCAGCACGCGGAAAAACTCCCGGCCGCCCTCGGTCCCCGTCACCGGCGTGTCCAGCGGCACGCCGGCGGCGGCCAGGTGGCGCGGCGTCAGCCCCGCCTTGTTCACCGTCACCACGCCCACGCGCTTGCCGGCCGGCAGCGTCGCCTGCACCCAGGGCACCTGCATCAGCGAACTCGTCGCGACGGGCACGCCCACGGCGGCGGCCAACTCGGCCTGGAACAGCGACAGGAAGCCGCAATTGGTGGTGATCGCCTCGGCGCCCAGCCGCACCAGTTCCTGCGCCGCCGCCACGAAGTCCGGCAGCAGCCCGGCGGCGCCGCCCACCACCACCTTCTCCGGGCTGGCGCCGGGCACCACCTTGAACAGCACCGGAAAGGGCCAGGTGGTGCCATTGCCCATGTCGCCGGGTATCCGCGGGAAGCGCGCTTCCAGCATCAGGATGCCCAGCGGCGCGCCGTAGATGCTGCGACCCCCACGCGCGATCATGCGCTGCCTCCCATCCGCATGTGCCGTCCGCCGAGGCGCGCCATCACGGCACCTCTCCGCCGCGCGCCACCATCAGGAAGGCCGCGCCAAAGCCGACCATGCCGAGGAAACCCTGCAGCGCCAGGCTGAACTCAACGCCATGCAGCCCCCAGAACCGATGCACCATCAGGGCGCCGAGGATGCTGACCAGCCCCAGCCACAGCGCCCCCAGCCGGCGAAGCTGGCCTTCGAACAGCACCATCACCGTCGCCGCCAGCGCGCTGATCACCATCAGCCCCGTCGCGGGGCCGGCCTTGGCGATGTGCAATTGGCCGCCGCTCAGCGCCGCCAGGGCCGCGGGGTCGCTGAACGCGATGAAGCCGCCCTGCATCCAGCCGGCACACAGCGCCAGCAGCAATGCCCGCGATACCCAGGCCGAAGAATGGTCCATCACGCCCCCAAGCGGCTCCGTTCCCATCACGGTAACAGAAGCCGTGATCGCTGGGCATCAGCCCTGTTGCGTGCCGGCCCTGGCTTCGTGTCTGCTGGGTACAAATAGTCATGGAGTTGCCGGGATGCTGCCTCGCCTGCTGCTGAGCCTGCTTGTGCTGACCGCCGCCGCCCTGCCGGCGCTGGCGCAGGAAGCGCCATGGCCCAACCGCCCCATCACCCTCATGGGTGGCTTCCCCAATGGCGCGGGCACCGAGATCTATGCCCGCCGCCTCAGCGAACCGCTGTCGCAGGCGCTGGGCGTGCCGGTGGTGGTGGACAACAAGTCCGGCGCCGGCGGCAATATCGCCAGCGACTTCGTGGCCAAGGCGCGGCCGGATGGCTATCTGTTCCTGGTCGGCACCGCCGGCACCCACGCCATCAACGCCACGCTGTACCGCAACCTGCCGTTCAACCCGCTGCGGGATGTCACCCACATCGCCCTGCTGGGCGATGTGCCCAACGTGATGCTGGTGAACCAGCAGCACACCCCCGCGCTGCGCAGCTGCGCCGATGTGCTGGCCGCCGCCCGTGCCCGGCCGGGCACGCTGAACTACGGCAGCACCGGCAATGGCGCCTCCACCCACCTGGCCGGTGCCGCCTTCGCCACCGCCTTCGGGCTGAACCTGGTCCACATTCCCTATCGCGGCCAGCCGGGCGCCATGCAGGCGCTGCTGGCCGGCGACGTGCAGCTGTTCTTCAACCAGACTGGCCCGGCCATTGCGCTGATCCAGCAGGGCCAGGCCCAGGGCCTGACGGTGATGCAGAACAGCCGCGTCACGGCGCTGCCCAGCATTCCCACCGTCACCGAAGCCTGTGGCAAGGAGATGGATACCAGCACCTGGTACGGCCTTTTCGCCCCGCCCGGCCTGCCCGCCGCCATCCAGGCGCGGATGAACGCGGAGGTAGCGAAGATCATCCGCACGCCGGCCTTCACCGAATGGCTGGTGATGAACCAGGGCATCGTGCCACCGACCGACCTGACGCCCGAAGGCTTCCGCCGCACGCATGAGGCGGATATCGCCCGCTGGGCCACGGTGGTCCGCGCTTCCGGCGCGCAGGTGGATTGATGCGCGCGCTGCTGCCGGCCCTGCTGCTCATGCTGACCATATCCCCCGCCGGCGCGGAACTCCCCGCCGGCCCCACCCGGATCGAGGTCGCCGAGCCGACCGGCGCCCGCCCCGAGCTACCGCTGCCGGTCTGGCTCCACCGCCCCGCCGCCTGGCGCCCGGGCGGCCCGGTGCTGGCCGTGATGCACGGCAACCAGCGCAACGGCGACCACTACCGCGACGATTGGGCGCCGCTGGCCGAGCAGCACGGCCTGCTGCTGGTGGTGCCGGAGTTCAGCGAGGCCAAGTACCCCGGCGTGGCCAACTACAACTACGGCGGCGCAGTGGATGCCGAAGGTCGCCCCCGCCCGCGCGAGGCCTGGAGCTTCTTCGCGCTCGACCGCGCCGTTGCCGCCGCGCAACGCGCCGCCGGCGCAGCCGAGGGACCCTTCGCGCTGTTCGGCCATTCCGCCGGCAGCCAATTCGTGCACCGCTACCTGCTGCTGACCGGCGCGCCCCGGGTTGGTGCCATCGTCATCGCCAATGCCGGCAGCTACACCCTGCCGCTTACCGACCGGCCCTTCCCGGAGGGCCTGGCCGGCTTCCCCGGTGCCGAGGCCGCGCTGCGCGCCGCCTTCGCCCGCCCCGTGGTGGTGGCCCTGGGGGAGGCCGATACCGACCCGAACCACGATAGCCTGCCCAGCCAGCCCTGGGCGCGGGCCCAGGGCGGCCACCGCTACGCCCGCGGCTGGCACTTCTTCGACCTGGCCCGCCGCCAGGCCGCAGCGCTCGGCGCGCCCTTTGCCTGGCGGGTGCTCAGCGTGCCCGGCGTGGGCCACCAGAATGCCGGCATGGCCCGAGCCGCCATCGGCGCGCTGGCCGGGCGCTGACCTCTTGCCGTTGCGCCACGCGGCCCCCACCATGCGGTCATGACCTCCACCGCGATGCCGCCCAGCCTCTGGGCTGCCACCGCCCCCGCCCCGCCGCCGACCGAAGCCCTGGAAGGTGACCAGCGCACCGACATCGCGGTGATCGGCGCCGGCTTTACCGGCCTTTCCGCGGCGCTGTACCTCGCCGAGCACGGCATTTCCTGCACCGTGCTGGAAGCCGCCGAGATCGGCTTCGGCGCGTCTGGCCGCAACAACGGCCAGGTCATCCCCAACATCTCCGGCGCAGACCCGGACGCCATCGTCGCCGGCGTGCCCCCGGA
>CANBNK010000125.1 GCA_947371015.1 Acetobacteraceae bacterium
GGCAAGGCGGCGCCGCGGTTTGCGCTGGTGGCGAACATCACCGCGACCGATGGCGGCAAGGCGCTGGTCGCCGGCAATGAACGCGTGCTGCGCGCGCGGCTGAGCGATGCGCGCTTCTTCTGGGATTTGGACCGCAAGCAGAAGCTTGAGGCCTGGCTGCCGAAGCTGGAGACCGTGGTGTTCCACGCGAAGCTCGGCACGCAGGGTGAGCGGGTGCGGCGCCTGGTACGGCTGGCCGGCGTGATCGCGCCGCTGGTGGGCGCCAATGTCGCCCAGGCCGAGCGCGCCGCCGGCCTGGCCAAGGCGGATTTGGCCACCGGCATGGTGGGCGAGTTCCCGGAATTGCAGGGCGTGATGGGCCGCTACTACGCGCTGGGCCAGGGCGAGCCGGCGGCGGTGGCCGACGCCGTGGCCGAGCACTACCGCCCGCTGGGCGCCGGCGATGCGGTGCCCAGCGACCCGGTCGCGATCAGCGTGGCGCTGGCGGATAAACTGGACCAGTTGGCGGGCTTCTTTGCGGTGGGCGAGAAGCCGACCGGCAGCGGCGACCCCTACGCGCTGCGGCGCGCGGCGCTCGGCGTGATCCGTATTGTGCGGGAGAATGGGCTGCGGGTTGGGCTGCGGCAGGCTCTCCTAGCCACGCATCCGCTTGTCGAGACTGCCTTAAAGTCTGGCGTGATGACCGCGTATCCGGACGTGAACGAAGTCCTCGACTTCCTCTTCGACCGCCTCCGCGTCCAGCTCCGCGCCGAGGGCGCCCGGCACGACGTTGTCGCCGCCATCCTCGGCACCTCGCCGGATGACGACCTCACCCGTCTCCTCGCTCGCGCCGACGCCCTCCGCGCCCTGGTGGAGTCGGAGGACGGCGCCAACCTGCTCGCCGCCTATCGCCGCGCCGCCAACATCCTCCGCATCGAGGAAAAGAAGGATGCCGCCAGCTACACCGGCGCCGAACTCAACCCGGCCGAGCTGACCCTGCCGGAGGAACAGGCCCTCTCCGCCGCGCTGGACACGGCCGTGCCGGAAGCCGAGCGCCTGCGACAATCCGAAAACTTCGCCGAAGCCATGGCTGCCCTGGCCACGCTGCGCGCACCGCTGGACGCCTTCTTCGACAAGGTCCTGGTGAACGAACCGCAGTTCCGCCGCAATCGTTTGGCCTTGCTCGCCCGACTTCGTGCCGCGATGGATTCGGTCGCGGATCTGTCAAAACTCGAAGGTTGATTTACACGCAGATGGCACCGCCTTTGCCTTACCGCAAAGGAAACGCCGTGCGTTGGGGCTAATCGCCAGGCCCAGCCGCAGTCGGCGTCGCATAATGCAAGAGGATGACCGCCAATGACCCAGTGGGTTTACAGCTTCGGTGCCGGCCACAACGAAGGCTCGGCCGAGATGCGCAACCTGCTGGGTGGCAAGGGGGCCAACCTGGCCGAAATGGCCAGCATCGGCCTGCCCGTGCCGCCCGGCTTCACCATCACCACGGAAGTCTGCACCCACTACTATGACAACGGCCGGCGCTACCCGGTCGAACTGGGCGCCCAGGTCTCCGCCGCCCTGGCCCGGGTGGAAGCCGCCGTCGGCACCAAGTTCGGCGACCCGGTAAAGCCGCTGCTGGTCAGCGTGCGCTCCGGCGCCCGCGTCTCCATGCCGGGCATGATGGACACGGTGCTGAACCTCGGCCTGAACGACGTGACGGTGGCGGGCCTGGCGGTCGGCTCCGGCGATGCGCGCTTCGCCTGGGACAGCTATCGCCGCTTCATCCAGATGTATGGCTCGGTGGTGCTGGGCGTGGACCACCACCGCTTCGAGGAAATCATCGAGACCGCGAAGCTGGACCGCGACGTCATCGAGGATACCGACCTGACGGCGGATGACTGGCGCGGCGTGGTCGGCAGCTACAAGGAAATGGTCGTGGAGGTCACGGGCAAGCCCTTCCCGATGGACCCGAACGACCAGCTCTGGGGCGCCATCGGCGCGGTGTTCGGCAGCTGGATGAACCCGCGCGCCAACACCTATCGCCGCCTCAGCGACATCCCCGCCAGCTGGGGCACCGCGGTCAACGTGCAGGCCATGGTGTTCGGCAACATGGGCGAGGATTGCGCGACCGGCGTCTGCTTCACGCGCGACCCTTCCACCGGCGAGAACATCTTCTACGGCGAATACCTGATCAACGCGCAGGGCGAGGACGTGGTGGCCGGCATCCGTACGCCGCAGCCGATGGCGCAGCTGAAGGCCAAGCCGCATGAGCGCAGCATGGAAGCCGCCATGCCCGCCGCCTATGCCGAGCTGGTGCAGGTGCGCGCCACGCTGGAAAAGCACTACCGGGACATGCAGGACATCGAGTTCACGGTGCAGCAGAACAAGCTGTACATGCTGCAAACCCGCAACGGCAAACGCACCGCCGCCGCCAGCCTGAAGGTGGCGGTGGACATGGCGCGCGAAGGGCTGATCGACCAGGCCGAGGCGATCAAGCGCGTCGATCCGAAGTCGCTGGACCAGTTGCTGCACCCCATGCTGGACCCCAAGGCGCCGCGCAAGTTGCTCAGCCGCGGCCTGCCTGCCAGCCCGGGCGCCGCCTGCGGCACCGTGGTGTTCAACGCCGATGAAGCCGAGGCCCGCGCGGCGAAAGGCGAGGCGGTCATCCTGGTCCGCATCGAGACCAGCCCGGAAGACATCCACGGCATGCACGCGGCCCGCGGCATCCTGACCGCGCGCGGCGGCATGACCAGCCACGCCGCCGTGGTGGCGCGTGGCATGGGCCGGCCCTGCGTCGCCGGCGCCGGCGGCATCACCATCGACTACGCCAGCCAGCAGCTCTCGGCCGGTGGCCAGGTGGTGCAGGCCGGCGATACGCTGACGCTGGACGGCGCGACGGGCGAGGTCTTCATCGGCAACGTCGCCATGATCGAGCCCAAGCTCAGCGGCGACTTCGCCACGCTGATGGAATGGGCCGACGGCGTCCGCCGCCTGAAGGTCCGCGCCAATGCGGAGACGCCGCTGGATGCCGACACCGCGCGCAAGTTCGGCGCCGAGGGCATCGGCCTCTGCCGCACCGAGCACATGTTCTTCGACCCCGCGCGCATCCTGGCGGTGCGGCAGATGATCATGAGCGAGACCGAGGACGGCCGGCGCGAGGCGCTTTCCCGCCTGCTCCCGTTCCAGCGCAAGGACTTTTCGGAGCTGTTCCGCATCATGGCGGGGCTGCCGGTGACCATTCGCCTGCTCGACCCGCCGCTGCATGAGTTCCTGCCGCACGCGGATGCCGAGATGCAGGAGGTGGCCGACGCGCTGGGCAGTGACCTGGCGACCATGCAGCGCCGCGCCTCGGAGCTGGCGGAAGCCAACCCGATGCTCGGCCATCGTGGCTGCCGCCTCGGCATCTCCTACCCCGAGATCTACGAGATGCAGGCCCGCGCGATCTTCGAGGCCGCGGTCGAGACCGCCAAGACCGCCGGCAGCGCGCCGGTGCCGGAGATCATGATTCCCCTCGTGGCGACCAGGCGGGAGCTGGAGATCACCCGCGCCCAGGTGGACGCCGTGGCGCAGCAGGTCTTCGCCGAGACCGGCACGCACATCGAATACTACGTCGGCACCATGATCGAGCTGCCGCGCGCCTGCCTGACCGCGGACAAGATCGCCGAGGTCGCCGACTTCTTCAGCTTCGGCACCAACGACCTGACGCAGACCACCTTTGGCCTGTCGCGCGACGACGCCGGCAAGTTCCTGCCGCTGTATGTCGAGAAGGGCATCATGGCGCGCGACCCCTTCGTCAGCATCGATGTCGAAGGGGTCGGTGCGCTGGTGGAGATTGCCGCCGACAAGGGCCGCGCGGTGAAGGCCAACCTGAAGCTGGGCATCTGCGGCGAGCATGGCGGTGACCCCGCCAGCATCGCCTTCTGCGAAAGCGTCGGGCTGGACTACGTGAGCTGCTCGCCCTACCGCGTGCCGGTGGCGCGGCTGGCGGCGGCGCAGGCTGCGCTGGCCGGCGAAAAGTCCGACCGTACGGCGTGATGCCGGTCGGGGAGGGCGGCGCCGCGACGCTGCGGCTGCGCGGCATCACGTCCGTCGACCTGGAAGCGGTGGCGGCGCTGCACGACGCCGCCTTCCGCGCACTGGGCGCTGCCTACACGGCAGCGCATAAGGCGGCGCATGCGGCGTTCGTCCGCACCGCCGACTACGCCGCCGATGTGCTGCGCAGCGATGTCTGGGTGGCCGAACGCGACGGTCGCCTGCTGGGCAGCGCCGGCTGGATTCATGCCGAACCCGGCCAGGGCCGCATCCGCAAGGTTTTCGTCCACCCGGATGCCGCGCGCCAGGGGCTCGGCACCCGCCTGGTGCTGGCGGCGGAGGACCGCGCCCACGCTGAGGGCTGCACCCGCTTCATGCTGCGGGCCTACCTGGATGCGGTGCCGCTCTACGAAAAGCTGGGCTATGTCGCGGACCGGCCCGGCCGGATGGAAATGCTCGGCGGCGCCGCCATGCCGGTGCTGTTCATGGTCAAGGCGTAACGCCGCGGCGTTGGTCGCGCCTCACGCCGCTGGCGTGCCTCCGGTACGCCGGCTCGCCATCGCATAGGGCATCTCGGAAAAGTCGCGCAGCCGGCGTTCCACACTGGCGAAAGCCTGGCGCTGCTGCGGGCTCAACGAGGCGTCCGGCGTATTCGCCCGATGCGCCAGGTAGCGCGCCACGCTGCCGGCGCCGCGCCGATGCGCCGCCGCCATCAGCCCGGCTTCCGTCACCGGCACCGCCGCGCCATCCAGCCCTGGCAGGCTGCCGCCGGCCTGGGCCAGCGCGCCGTTGCGGGAAAGCTGCTGTTCGGTGCGCGCCAGATAGGTGGTCATCGCCGCTTCCTGCGCCGCCGGGTTGGCCAGGAACTGTTCGTCGCTGGTCACGCCCTGCGCCGCCGCCGTGGCGGTCCAGGCGCCGCTGGCATCCTTCCAGCCCAAATCCTGCAGGGCGGTCGGCACGAATTGGTAGCGCCCGAGCGCGCCGGAAGCCGGATTGCGGACGGCGTATTGCTCGCGGCTGCCCTCGGCGGCGGCGATGCGATCGCGAAAGGGGTCCGCCCGGCGCGTGGGCTGGGCGTGGCGGCTGGCCTGCAACATCAAGGCGGCCGATGCGGTGCTGGCCGCCGTGCCGCTCGCGTTGCTTTGCGCGCGTAGCTGGGCGCTGCGCAGAGGCCGCGCCGGCGGGGCATCCGGCCCGCCGCCGTCCATGGCGCGCGCCAGGGCCTGCTTGAAGGTGTTGGCCTTCTCCGGGGCAGCGCCCTTGTGCAGCGCCGGAGAAGGCGTCCGGGCAGTACGGGATACTCGATCGCTGTTCATGCCGCCTCGCCGGGGGAATCGCGGCAGCATGGCCCGGCCGGGTTAAGGCTTCGTTCCGCGGGGCGCGTTCAGCCCTCCCCGGGCAGCGCCATCCAGGGCGCCGGGCGCGGCGCCAGCACCGCGCCGCCGCAGGCCAGCGCCGGCGCGCGCAACGCCGGCAGCCGCAGCAGCGCCATACCCAGCGAGCCGCGGCTGGAACGCATTTCGCCCACCTCGGCGCCGTCCAGCAGCACCGGGGTGCCGCGTGGCGGCAGCGGGCCGCTGACCGCCACCGGTACCAGCCGGCGCTTGATCAGGCCGCGGTAGCGGGTGCGGGCGGTCAACTCCTGGCCCATGTAGCAGCCCTTGGTCCAGGAAACGCCGTGCAACTCGTCGAAGCCGGCTTCCAGCAGAATGCTCTGCTCGGCCTCCATGTCGCGGCTACCATCCGGCAGGCCCAGGGCCAGGCGATGCAGGTCGTACTCCTCGGCCGTCGCGTCGCCGGCGGTGCCTGCCGGGGCCAGCCAGCGCCAGCCGGCTTCGGCCAAACGCGGGTCGGGACTCGCGCCCGGCGGGGCAGGGGCCGTGCCCCAGCCGGCCAGCACGGCGAACTCGGCGCTGGCATCGCGCAGCGCCACCTTGGCGCGCAACCGGAACCGCACGAGGCGCCGCACCAGCTCCGCCGCCTGGGTCGCCTCGCAGTCCAGCAGCAGCCGGTCGGGCTCGGCGAACATGAAGAAGTCGGCCTGCCACTTGCCCTGTGGGGTCAGCAGCGCGGCCCACAGCGTGCGTCCCGGCGCAGCTTCGGTGACGTCGTTGGATACCAGGCCCTGCAGGAAGCCCTGGGCATCATCGCCCGTCAGCTCCACCACGCCCCGGTCTGGCAGCATTGCAATCGGCATCGGTTGGAAGTGGCCCCGAAAGGGTCGCGGTGCAAGCGATGTTCGGATAAACCCGCGCCGTGCGTATCCTCTTCATTACCTCCACGCGGGTGGGCGACGCGGTGATCTCCACCGGCATCCTGGCCCATCTGCTGACGCAGCACCCGGCGGCGCGCGTCACGGTCGTCTGCGGCCCGGTGGCGGAGGGCGTGTTCGCCCGGATGCCGCAGTTGGAGCGCCTGATCGTGCTGGCCAAGCGGAAGTACAGCCTGCACTGGTGGGACCTGCTGCGCCTGGTCGTGCCGCGCCGCTGGGATTTGGTGGTGGACCTGCGCGGCTCGGCTACCGCCTATGTGCTGCGCGCCGGCCGCCGCCTGGTGTTGCGTGGCGGCCGTGCCGAGGTGAAGGCAGGCGAGACCGCCGCGACGGCGCCGAAGCCGGTGCCCCGGGTGCAGCACCTGGCGGCGCTGCTGGGCGTGCAGCCGCCACCGCTGCCGGTGGCATGGTTCAACGCCGAGGATGACGCCGTCGCCGCCCGGCTGATGCCCGGCGACGGCCCCTGGATCGCGCTCGGCCCGACCAGCAATTGGGACAAGAAGACCTGGCCGGCCGAGGGCTTCATTGGCCTGTTCCGGGCCCTCTCGGCGCCCGGTGGCGCGCTGGTGGGTGCCCGCGTCGTGGTGCTGGGCGGCCCAGGCGCCGCCGAGGCTGCCATGGCCGCGCCCGTGCTGGCGGCGCTGGGCGACCGCGCGGTGGATGCCGTGGGCAAGCTGGCGCTGCCGCAGGTCGCCGCCATCATGGCCCGCAGCGCCATCTTCATCGGCAATGACAGCGGGCTGATGCACCTGGCCGCCGCCACTGGCGCGCCGACGCTCGGGCTGTTCGGGCCTTCCCGCGTCGGCGAATATGCGCCGGCTGGCAAGCGCGCCGCCTATGTGCAGGCGCCCGAGGCTCCGGCGCTGCACTCCATGCCCGGCTTGACCGTGGAAGCCGCGCTGGCCGGCGCCGAAGTCCTGCTGCGCGCCAAGGTTCCGGCATGAACATCACTGCCCTCGTGGTGGCACGCAACGAGGCGGCGCGCCTGCCCGGCTGCCTCAGCGCCCTGGCACCGGCCGACGCTGTCGTGGTGGTGCTGGACCGGTCCAGCGATGCCAGCGCCGAGATCGCCCGCGCCGCCGGCGCCACGGTGCTGGAAGGCGCCTGGCCGGTGGAAGGCGCCCGCCGCAATGCCGGCATCGCCGCCTGCGCCACCGACTGGGTGCTGGAGGTGGACGCGGACGAGACGGTGCCACCGGAACTCTGGGCCGCCATACGCCGCACCATCGCCACCTCGCCGCACGGCTTCCACCGCGTCCGCATCAATAACCATGTCGGCCAGCGCCTGGTGCTGCATGGCTGGGAGGGCGGCATCGGTACCACGCTGAAGCCGATCCTGTTCCGCCGCGGCGCCAAACATTGGCGCGCCCAACGCGTCCACCCCGGCGTGGACTATGTGGGCACCGAGGGCGAGCGGATCACCAGCGCCGGCATCCACCACGCGCTGGACGCCGATATCTCCGACATGTGGCGCCGGGTGGACAGCTACTCCAACGCCCGCGCGATGGATCTGTTGGCCGCCGACGGCCCAGGTAGCCTGGCCAATGCGCTGCGCCGCGCGCTCTCCCGCGCGGTGAAGAGCTACGTGGGGCGCGGTGGTTGGCGGGAAGGCGCGCTCGGCCTGCTGATCGCGCTATGCGCCGGGGTGTTCCCGCTGCTGGCGCATCTGAAGGCGCGGCTGGAGCCGGACAAGTATCGGCCAACCCCGGTCCCGCCCGCGGACACCGGCCCGCCGGCCGAGGTGCTGCCCTTCGGGCGCCATCCCGCGGCGGAGATGCCGCCCTCTGGGCGCCATCCCGCGTGAACATCATCATGGCCGACGAGCAGGCGCCCCATTTGGCGGCGACGCTGGCCGAGCGCCCGCTCGGCGGCGTGGAAACCGCCTTCGCCCTGCTGGCGCAGGCCTTCGCCCAGCGTGGCCACACCGTGCGCCAGACCCGCGGCGGCGATACCGCGCCGGCCGACCTGATCATCGCCAACCGCGTGCCGCGACTGTTCCTGCGGCTACCATGCCGAGGCCGCCGGGTGCTGTGGCTGCACAATCCGGCGCAATATCTGCGCAAGCCGCGCCACGCCTGGCCCCTGCTGTTGGCCCGGCCGGTGCTGGTCACGCTCGGCCCCAGCCATGCGGCGACCTTGCCATGGTGGCTCCCCGGCCGCCGCGTGCAGATCCCGCTGGCGGTCGCGCCGCCCTTCGACGCCCCCGCGCTGCCGCGCGCCCCGCCTGCGCCGGTCGCGGTGTTCACCTCCAACCCGCAGCGCGGGCTGGACTGGTTGCTGCGCGTCTGGGCGGAGCGCATCGCCCCGGCGGTGCCCGGCGCCGAACTGCACCTCTATACCGGCGCCGCGACCTATGGCGGCGACGCTCGGCTGGCGGCACGGGTCGCCCCCGTGCTGGCCCAGGCCGCCAGCGCCCCTGGTGTCCGGCTGCTGGCGCCGCTGCCCCGCGCCGCGCTCCGCGAAAAGCTGCTGGCCGCCCGCTGCATGCTGTACCGCGGCGACCCCGGCGAGACCTTCTGCCTTGCGCTCGCCGAGGCTCAGGCCATCGGCCTGCCATGCGTGGTCACGCCGTTGGGCGCGGTGGCGGAACGGTTGCCCGATGGTGTCGTTGCGCCAGACGACGAAGCCTTCGCCACCGCCGCCATCCGCCTGCTGCGCGACGACGCCACCTGGACCGCCCCGCACCACGCCGCCCTGGCGCGCGGCCCCGGCCCCGCTTGGGACGACATCGCCGCCGCCTTCGAGAAGCTCGCCGCATGAGAATGGCCCATATCCTCGGCAGCGCGGCGCTAGGCGGCGCCGAGGCGTTCTATGAGCGCCTGATCCCCGCCCTGGCCCATGCCGGCGAGGAGGTCCTTCCGCTGATCCGCGCCGATGCTGGCCGCGGCGGTCGGCTGCGCGCCGCCGGGGTGCAGCCGGTGGAACTGCCCTTCGGCAACTACTTCGACTTCACCACCCGGCCGCGGCTGGACCGCACGCTCCGCCACTTCCAGCCGCAGGTGGTGGTGGCCTGGCAGAACCGTGCCGCCGACTACGCTGGCGCCGTGAAGCGCCGCGGCGCCTCGTGGCCGCTGGTCGGCCGGCTCGGTGGCTATTACGACCTGCGCTACTACCGGCATTGCGACCATATCGTCGGCAATACGCGGGACCTGCGCCGCTGGTTCGTCGAGGAGCAGGGCTGGCCCGCCGCCCGCGCCCATTACGTGCCTAACTTCGCCCATGACCTGCTGGGCGCCACGCGCGCTGCGTTGCCGGGCCGCGCCGGCAGCCGGCTGTTCACGCTTGGCCGCCTGCACAGCAACAAGGGGTTCGACACCCTGCTGCGCGCCCTGGCGCTGCTGCCAGGCGCCACCCTGGCCATCGCCGGGGAAGGCCCGGAACGCGCCGCCCTGGAACGCCTGGCGCGAGAGCTGGGCGTGGCGGATCGCCTGACCCTTCTCGGCTGGCGCACCGACACGGCGGCGCTGCTGGCGGCTTGCAATGTCTTCATCTGCCCGTCGCGGCACGAACCGCTCGGGAATGTGGTACTGGAGGCCTGGAGCGCCGCCCGCCCGGTGGTGGCCGCCGCCAGCCAGGGGCCGACCGAACTGATCGAGCATGGACTGACCGGCCTGCTGGTGCCGAAGGACCAACCCGAGCCCATGGCCGCTGCCATCGCCGGCCTGCTGGCCGAGCCTGCCCGTGCCGCCGCCCTGGCCGCCGCCGGTCGGGCCGAGTTCCTCCGTGCCCATGCCGAGGGCCCGGTACTGGCCCGCTGGCGCGAATTCCTGCACGGTGTCGCCGCGCAAGCGGCGTCGCACACCTGCTCCGCGAAAGCGGCGCCAAACCCGGTCGCCGCGCAGGCGGCGCCGCCCCCCATCTCCGCGCCGCCGGAGCCGCGCTGATGTGCGGCATAGCCGGCCTGGTGCTGCGCCAGGGCATCACCCCCGCCGCCGCCACGGTGGAAGCGCTGATCGGCGCGCTGGCCCATCGCGGGCCGGACGGCCAGGGCCACCATGTGCAGGGCAATGTCGCGCTGGCGCATAACCGCCTCGCCATCATCGACCTGGTCACCGGCGACCAACCGCTGTTCGCCGGCGCCGCCGCCCTGGTGGCGAATGGTGAGGTCTATAACTACCGCGAGCTGCGCGAGCAGAACCAACTGCACTGCGTCACCGGCAGCGACTGCGAGCCGCCGCTGCACCTGTTCCGCCGCGAGGGTCTGGGCTTCGCCGAGACTCTGCGCGGCATGTACGCCATCGCCATCCATGACCGCGCCACCCGCCGCGTGGTGCTGGCGCGCGACCCCTTCGGCATCAAGCCGCTCTACATGGCCGAGGTCGCCGACGGCGTCGCCTTCGCCAGTGAACCGCAGGCGCTGCTGGCCGCTGGGTTGGTGCAGCCCAGGCTGCGCACGGAATCGCTGCACGAACTGCTGCAGTTGCAGTTCACCACCGGTGCCGAGACCATTTTCCAGGGCATCACCCGCGTGCTGCCTGGCGAGACGGTGGTGCTCTCCGACGGCGCCGTGACCGAGCGCCGCCGCCGCGTGGCGCTGCCCGAGGGCGGGCCGGAGCCGATCACTGAAGTCGATGCCCTCGCACGGCTGGACCAGGCGCTGGAGGAAAGTGTCAGCCTGCATCAGCGCAGCGACGTGCCCTATGGCATGTTCTTGTCGGGCGGCATCGACAGCGCCGCGGTGCTGGCCATGATGGCGCGGCTGAACGAGGCCCCGGTGCAGGCCTTCACCGCCGCCTTCGACGTGCCCGGTTCCGCCGATGAGCGCGAGCAGGCGGGCCGCCTGGCGAAGGCCGCCGGCGCCCAACATCACTGCATCACGGTGACGGAAGCCGAGGTCTGGCGGCATCTGCCGGAGATCGTCGGCTGCATGGACGACCCGGCGGCGGACTACGCCATCATCCCCACCTGGTTCCTGGCCCGCCGCGCCCGTGAACAAGTAAAAGTGGTGCTCTCAGGCGAGGGGGGCGACGAGTTGTTCGCCGGCTATGGCCGCTACCGCGCGGCGATGCGGCCCTGGTGGCTGGGCGGCAAGACGCTGCGGTCCAAAGGTGCCTTCGACAAGCTGGATCTGCTGCGCGCCCCCCCGACCGGTTGGCGAGACGGCGTGGCGGCGGCCGAAGCCGCCGAGGCCGGGCATGGCCGCAGCCGTCTGCAGGCGGCTCAGGCGCTGGACGTGGCGGATTGGCTGCCCAACGACCTGCTGACCAAGCTGGACCGCTGCCTGATGGCGCATGCCGTGGAAGGCCGCACGCCGCTGCTGGACAGCGGCGTGGCCGCTGCCGCCTTCCGCCTGCCGGATGCGCTGAAGGTGAAGGGCCACAGCGGCAAATGGCTGCTGCGGCAATGGCTGGCCGACAACTTCCCGGCCGCCGAGCCATTCCGCCCGAAGCAGGGCTTCACCGTGCCAGTCGGCGCCTGGATCGAGAACGCGGCCGAACGACTGGCCCCGCTGGTGGCGGCGCAGCCCGGTGTTGCCGCGCTGGCGAAGCCGGACCGGGTGCTGCCGCTGTTCCGCCACGCCAGCGAAAAGCGCGCCGGCTTCGCTGCGTGGCACCTGCTGTTCTACGCGCTGTGGCACCGCCGCCATATCGAGGGCCGGCGCGACCAGGGCGACGTGTTCGAGGTACTTGCGGCGCGGTAGCCGTTATCGCCGCGCTGGAGCGACGGCGTTACCGCCGCGCTGGAGCGACGGCGTTACCGCCGCGCTGGGACAGGCCAGTCCAGCCGCGGCTCAGGCCGCTTTGCCGGCGGCGGCACCGGCGGCGTCGCGGCCACCTCCGGCGGCGGCTCTCGCCGTGGCGGGTCGATCTCGAAATGGTCCTTGGAAACACCCGGCCGCGGCGCTTCGGCCAGCCGCATCGCCAGGGCACGGATTTCTGCCTGGATATCCTCCAGTTGCGCTTCCAGCATCTCCAAGCGGCTCTTCAGCCCAAACACGCTGAACGGCATGGCCAGCCAGGCCAGCGCAAACAGCGCGAGCACCAACAGCACTGCCAGCCCGCTCCAGGCTGGCAGACCCGGTATCACCAGTCGCGCGGCCAGTTCCTGCACCTGTTCCATGGCAACCCTCACCCTGGCGCGAGAGGGTCAGCCCCCCGTCACGCTCATGTGCCGCGCCACCGCCGGCCGGTTTGCCCGGTCGATGATGAAGTCGTGGCCCTTCGGCTTGCGGCCGATCGCTTCCAGCACCGCCCGTTGTAGCCCTGCTTCGTCCACTGACGGGTCGCGCAGCGGCTTGCGCAGGTCGGCGGCGTCGTCCTGGCCCAGGCACATGTACAACGTGCCGGTGCAGGTCAGCCGTACACGGTTGCAGGATTCACAGAAGTTGTGCGTCATCGGCGTGATGAAGCCGAGCCGCTGGCCGGTTTCGGCCACCGTCATGTAGCGCGCCGGCCCGCCGGTGGCGTAGTCGCTGTCCACCAGCGTCCAGTGCTTCGCCAGCCGCTGCCGCACCAGGGAAAGCGGCAAATACTGGTCGGTGCGGTCACCGGTGATCTCGCCCATCGGCATGGTCTCGATCAGCGTCAGGTCGAAGCCATGCTCGCCGCACCAGGCCAGCATGCTGTCGTATTCGTGCTCGTTCACGTCCTTCAGCGCCACGGCGTTGATCTTCACCGCCAGCCCGGCGGCCTTGGCCGCGAACACGCCGTCCAGCACCTGTTCCAGCTTGCCCCAGCGGGTGATGGCGTTGAACTTCTGCGGGTCCAGGGTGTCGATGCTCACGTTGATCCGCCGCACGCCGGCCGCGAACAGCCCCTCGGCATGCTTGGCCAGCTGGGTGCCGTTGGTGGTCAGCGTCAGCTCGCGCAGGCCGCCCGGGCCGAGCCGCTCGCCCAGGCTGCGCACCAGGCGCATCACGTCGCGCCGCACCAATGGCTCGCCCCCGGTCAGGCGGATCTTCTCCACGCCCAGGCCGATGAAAGTGCCGCAGAGCCGGTCCAGCTCCTCCAGGCTCAGCACTTCCGCCTTGGGCAGGAAGGTCATGTCCTCCGCCATGCAATAGACGCAGCGCAGGTCGCAGCGGTCAGTGACCGATACGCGGAGGTAACTGACGGTTCGACCGAAGGGGTCGAGCATGCCTGGGCACTTCCTTGTTAAGACTTCTCGGTGCAGCATTTGGTCCCCCATCCCCCGCAGGCGCAAGGGGGGGCTAGTCGTCGACCACGTCCAGCGTCACCACCGCGGCGTTGATCAGCAGCTTGCCGGCATGTTCGAAGTTCACCGTCACCCGGTCCCCCACCACGGACTGCACCTGGCCCACGCCCCATTCGGGCTGGCCGGGGTGGCGGACGCGCTGGCCGGGCTGCAATTGGTTCATGCCACGTTAAGCTTCGGGTGAGAGTTGTATCGTACTGGCGATGGCGCCGGGTCGCCGCAAGGGTGCTCCGGGGCCTGAACCGCCGAGCCTACCGGGGAGTACGCCATGCCCACACCCGCCTTTACCGCTGAATTGCGCCTGGCCCAGGTGCTGACCGCGCGGATCGCGCATGACCTCGGCAGCCCGCTCGGCACCCTGGCGGGCATGCTGGACATGCTGTCGGGCGGCCCCGGGGGCGAGGATGCCGAGATGCTGGACGTGACGCGGCAGGCCGCCGCCGAACTGCGCGGCAGGCTTGCACTGCAACGCGCCGCCTGGGGCGGCGGTGGCGAGCCCGCTGACCGGGCGGGGCTGGTTGCCTTGCTCGGCGGCTCGGCGGCAGCCCAGCGGGTGCGGTTCGACCTGGCCGGCCCACTGTTCGAGGCGCCGGTCGCCGCTGAACTGGTGCCGCTGGTGCTGAACGGCGCGCTGTTGGCGGCTGAAGCGCTGCCGCGCGGCGGCGTGGTCACCTGCTCCGGCAGTGCGCGGGAGCTGTTCTTCCTGCCCGAAGGCCGCAACGCCGCCTGGCAGGCTGAAATCCTGGCGGTGCTGACCGGCCGCAGCGCGGACCCGCTGGCCGGCGGCCCGCGCCATGTGGTGGCACCGCTGCTGCTGGCCCTGGCGGCGGCGCAGGGCTTCGACTGTTCGTTGATGCCGGGCATGGGGCAGGGCGTACCGGCACTGATGCTGGCGCGGCGCTGATTCCGCGTTCAACGCCGTTGAGCACCGGCATGACCTCCTGTTCGCCTTTAAGCGAGACGCCGAACGCACGCCCCTCGGTGTGACGCGGCGCCATCCGCCGCCTTGGCGGCGGGCGGTATCAGCGGCTTCGCCACCGGTCGAAGCCTCGTGCCGCCGGCATGATTCATCGCCCCACCTGAATCGGCCCTCGAATCCGCGGCGCGCTTTACGCTTTCTTCGGCCGCCGCACGCCATCCTCGCTGTCTGACTTGCCGAGAGAGCGCGATGGACGACCTTCTGGCCGACTTCCTCACTGAAACCTCCGAGGGGCTCGTTACGCTGGATTCCGCCTTGGTGCGGCTGGAGCGAAACCCGGAGGACCAGGCCACCCTCTCCGAGGTGTTCCGCATCGTGCATACGGTGAAGGGCACCTGCGGCTTCCTCGGGCTGGGTCAGTTGGAAGCGGTGGCGCATGCCGCCGAGAACGTGCTGGGCCGCTACCGCGACGGCGCGCTGAAGGTCTCGCCTTCCGGCGTCACGCTGATCCTGGCGGCGACCGACCGTATCCGCGCCATCGTCACCAGCCTGGAGCAGAGCGGCGCCGAGCCGGGCGGCGACGACATGCCGCTGATCGATGCGCTGAACGCCACCGCGGAAGGCCAGATCGTGGCCCCGCCCGGCGCGCGTGCTGCGCCGCCCGCCGTGCCCGCCGCGCCTGTGCCGGCGAAGCCCGCTGCCGTGGCCGCGCCCGAGCCGGAGCCCGAACACCAGCCTGCCGAAGCCAGCGCCACCGACAGCACTGGCCCGGCGACGCAGCAGACCACCATCCGCGTCTCGGTCGACGTGCTGGAAGGCCTGATGATGCTGGTCAGCGAGTTGGTGCTGACCCGCAACCAGCTGTTGCAGTTGGCCCGCAGCGAGGACAACCAGGCCTTCGCCGTGCCGTTGCAGCGCCTCAGTCACATCACGACGGATTTGCAGGAAGGGGTGATGAAGACCCGGATGCAGCCCATCGGCAATGCCTGGGCCAAGCTGCCTCGCCTGGTGCGGGACCTGTCGCACGACCTGGGCAAGAAGATCGAGTTGCAGATGAAGGGCGCCGAGACGGAGTTGGACCGTCAGGTGCTGGAGCTCATCAAGGACCCGCTGACCCACATGGTCCGCAACAGCGGCGACCATGGTCTGGAAACCCCGGCCGAGCGGCGCGCCGCCGGCAAGGGCGAAACCGGCAAGGTGATGCTGAACGCCTACCATGAAGGCGGGCACATCATCATCGAGGTCGCCGACGACGGCAAAGGCCTGCCGGTCGCGCGCATCCGCGCCAAGGCGCTGGCCCAGGGCATGG
>CANBNK010000126.1 GCA_947371015.1 Acetobacteraceae bacterium
TCACGCTCCAGCCTTGTTGTTTGAGAGACTGATTCACGGCCTACGGCGATTCCGCCTAAGCCGATCAGGCTCTAGCCCGGGAAGCGCGGCCGCAATCCGGCCGGTGCGTGCTGCGGCACCAGCCGCAGCCCCGCCACCAGCGCCCCGGACACGAAGGGCAGCAGCCAGATGATCCGTGCCTGGTATCGCCCAGCCGGGCCTGACAGCGCCCCGGCGATGGCGGCATTGCCCAGCGTCGCCGCCACCACCATCACGGCCAGGGCCACGGTTGGGCCCGGCAGTCGCTGCCAGCGCAACACCAGCAGCCCCAGCAGTCCACCGAAGCTCAGCAAAACCGTCGCCAGGTGCAGCGGTATCAGTCGCCGCGAATCTTCCAGCAGCAGGCCCTGCTGTTGCCGGCTGTTGGCCAGGGCCGTCACCTCCTGCGGGAAGAAGCGCGCCACCAGCGGCTGCGGCCCGTGCGGCGGCGGCCAGGGTTCCAGCCCATCGCCGACGCCGAACAGCCCGAGTTGCTGCAAGGTATTGCCCAGTGCCGCCAGCACGACCTCGGCCGGCCGTTCCCGCAGCGTTGCCAGCACGACGGCGCGGGCCTCCGGCGCCCAGGCCTCGGCGCCGCCCAAGGCGTCCTGCAATGGCGAGTCGTCGTTCCACAGGAAGCCGTTGTGCCAGCCGGGCATGCGGTCCAGCACGCCGCATAGCCGCCATGCCACCGCCGGGCACTGCGCCCGCGCTACCGCCAGGCCAGGGCCGTCGTAGATGACGCGCGTGGCCAGGAACACCATGCCGTAGGGTGACAGGGATGCCTTGCCGCGGCCGATGGCGTTGACCCCCACCAGCGCCACCGCCGCCACCAGGGCCGGCACCGCCATGCGCAGCATCGGGCGCCACGCCTGGCGCCAGCCGCGCCGCACGGCCAGTACCACGCCGCCGACCGCGGCAAGGCCCAGCGCCAGCGGCAGGTGGCTCTGGTGCACGGCGACCGCGAGCATGGCCAACGCGAGCAGGTAGATGCGCTCGCTGATGGACAACACCGCCAGCCGGAAGCCGAGCAGCCACAGCGTCAGCACCACCACGCCGCTGAAGAAATCCGGCATCAACTGGGCGACGAACCAGGGCAGCGGCGTTAGTACCGCCAGCGCCGCTGCGGCCAGCGGCAACGCCTGGGGTTCGTGGCGGCCCAGCCCGCGCAGCACCAACCCCAACAGGTGCGCCGTCAGCAGGCCCTGCGCCAGGACTGGCAGCCACAGGCTGGCCCGCCAATGGGTGAGCAGCAGGAACAGGCTGTAGAAGGGCGGCCGGTCCCAGCCGAGGTAATGCAGCAAGGCCTGGCCGAGGTAGGTGCCGGTGTCGGCAAAGACCAGCGGAAAGCCGTTCCAGAAGGCCGGCCAGACCAGCAGCAGCGCGGCGATCAGGTGGCTGCCGAAGGCAATGGCCAGGCGCGGTATCGCCCCCCGGCCCATGGCCGGTTCAGGGCCACCGAAATCGTCTTGAGTCTGCCTCAGCACTATTTTTGAAGCCGCAACAGCAGCCGTCATTCCCGACACCCAAGCGCCACCGTCTTAGCCTGCGGTCTGGCTGCGCCCAGGTCGCTACAACTGCCCGCGAGGCGACGCTTGATGTGCGTCTGGTCGGACTCAGCGATCGCCGTAGCCGCGCGGATGCGCCTCATGCCAGGCCCAGGCGGTGCGGACGATGTCATCCAGCGCGGCGAAGCGCGGCTGCCAGCCGGTCTCCCGCCGCAGCGTCTCGCTGGAGGCCACCAGCGCCGCCGGGTCGCCAGGGCGGCGCGGGCCGAAGCTGTGCGGCACCTTGCGGCGACTGATGCGCTCGACGCTTTCGATCACCTGCTTCACCGAATAGCCAGCGCCGTTGCCCAGGTTGTAGCGAACACTGCGCTCCTCCAGCAGCGGCAGCACAGCCAGGTGGGCGGCGGCCAGGTCGTTCACATGCACGTAGTCGCGGATGCAGGTGCCATCAGGTGTGGCGTAGTCGGTGCCGAAGACGGTCAGTGGCGGGCGGGTGCCCAACGCCGCGCCGATGCACAACGGGATCAGGTGCGTTTCCGGCTCATGGTCTTCGCCGATCTCGCCGGAAGGGTCGGCGCCGGCGGCGTTGAAGTAGCGCAGGCAGGCGCTGCGCAGGCCGTGCACCTGGTCTGCCCAGTGCAGGCCCTGTTCCACGATCAGCTTGCTGGTGCCGTAGGCGCTGGCCGGGGCCAGCTCGGCATCCTCCGCAATGGGCACTGACTTTGGGAAGCCGAACAGCGCGGCGGTGGAGGAGAACACGAATTTCCGCACCCCCGCCTGCACCGCCGCATCCGCCAGCCACAGGCTGTTGGCACCGTTTTCGGCGCAGTAGCGCAGTGGCTCGCGCATGCTTTCCCCCACCAGGGAAAGCGCGGCGAAGTGGAACACCGCCTCGAACTTCCAGTTGGCAAAAACGGCCGCGACGCGGGCGCGGTCGGCCAACTCGGCCTCGACGAACTCGACCGTGGCCGGCACCGCGGCGCGATGGCCCTGGCGCAGGTTGTCCAACACCACGACCTCATCGCCCCGGGCCACCAGCGCCCGCACCAGGTGGCTGCCGACATAGCCAGCGCCGCCCGTTACCAGAAAACGCGCCATTCGCGCCTACTCCCTGAAATATCCGCCGTAGCGGGGGTGATAGACCTCGGCATCGGCATAGCCGGACCGGCCATGCACCTTGGCATCCACCTGCGTCAGCGCGGCACCGACGATGCGGGCATGCGCTTCCTCAAGCAGGCTCAGCGAGTTCCGCACCACCGAGCGCGGCGTGTCCCGCCATTTTACGCAAAGCAATGTGGCGTCCGCGAGGCGTGCCACCACCCGCGCATCCGCCATGGCCAGCGCCGGCGGCGCGTCCAGGATGATGAGGTCGTATTCGCGGCGCACGCGTTCCAGCAGCCCGGCCATCGCTTCGCTCATGAACAGGCCGAGCGAGTGGATCTCGGCCGCGCCGGCGGGGATGTAGTCCAGCGTGGAAAGATGGTCGCGCCGGATGATGCGCTCCAGTACCGCCTGGCCCAGCAGCAGGTCGGTCACGCCGGCCGCGCCTTCACACCTGAAGACCCGACCAAGGCTGGGCTGGCGCACGTCGCAGTCGATCAGCAGCACCTTCTCGCCGTTCATCGACGCCGAGCGGGCGAGTGCCACCGAGGTGGTGGTCTTGCCCTCGCCCGGTCGCGCCGCGGTGATGACGATGACGCGCGGTGGCTCATGCCCCAGCCACAGCGAGGCACGCAGCGTGCGCATGCTTTCGCTGAACGGGCTGAGCGGCTTGCGCACCACCCAGTCCTCCACCCGGTGGCGGCCGAGCAGGCCCTGGCGCAGCATCGGCACCAGCGCCAGGCAGGGCAGGCCGAGGGCGGCGCGCACATCGTCGCCGCTGCGCATGGTGCTGTCGGCCTGTTCCAGGAACCAGATCACCAGCAGGCCGAACAGCAGGCCGAGCACCAGCGCGGCGCCGACGAACATGCTGACCTTGGGGAAGCTGGGCATGCCCGGGATGGTGGCCGGCGAAAGCACGCGGGCGTCAGCCTTCTCGATGGCGGTCTGGCTGACCGTCTGCTGGCTGCGTTCCAGCACGGCGCGCAGCAGGCTGCGGCTGGCATCGGCTTCCCGTTCCAGGGCCGCGAGCTGGATTTCCGCGCTCTGGTTCTGGTTCAGCCGGGCTTCCTGGATGCGCAGCGCTTCCTGCAGGCTGTCCACCCGGGCACGGGCGGCGCGGGCTTCGCCGGCCAGCGCCTGCACAACGCGGCCGGTTTCGCTGCCGACGGCGCGTTGCGCGTCCGTGGTGCGCGACCGGGCGGCGCGGACATCCGGGTGGTTGGCGCCCAGCGTGGCCGAGAGCCGCTCCAACTCGGCGCGGGCGGTATCCAGCGCGTTGCGCTGAACGGTCAGGTTGGCAGCGCCCAACGCGGTCAGGTCGGCACCGCCGCCACCCCGTGCCGCCGCCAGCCGCGCTTCCGCGGTGGCCAGCTGGTTGCGCGATTCGATCAGGTCCGTGTTGAGGCGGCTGACCTGTTCGGTGCCCAGCCCGGCGGTGACGCCGCGCGTCAGGCCGCTGGTGGTGCGCAACTCGGCGATGCGCGCTTCGGTGTGCTGCACTTCGGTGCGCAGCTGCGTCACGCGGCTGTCGAGCCAATCGGTCGCGCGGCGGACCGCGTTGAACTTCGATTCCAACTGGTCGGAGATGTACAGCTCGGCCGCCAGGTTGGCGACTTCCTGCGACAGCCGCTGGTCCTCTGTGGTGAACTGCACCGCCAGCACCCGGCTGTTGCGCACCACGTTGACCAGCAGGCGGTCGCGCACCGCCTCGGCCGCGGCGATCTCCGCCTGGTCATCCGGCGGCAACGTGGCGATCGGCTTCGGCCCGAGGAAGCCGGCGATGTCCGGCGCCAGCGAGAAGACGCGCCGCGCCAGTGCGTCCCGCAGGCGGAACCAGGGCGTGTCGGCGCGCTTGGCGTCCTCCAGCCACCAGCTGAACTCGGCGCGCTCCGTCAGGTCGAACTGCCGCACGATCCGGCGCGCGATGGACAGGCTGCGGATGATCTCCACCTGGCTGGCGAGCACCGCATCCGTCGTGGTCTCATCGCGCAGGATGCTCTGCAACTCGCGCGCGTTGTAGCCCTCGGGTTCGAACATCACGCTGGCGCTGGCGGTATAGCGCGGCGTCAGCTGGTTCGCGGCGATGTACGCGACGGCTGGGAACAGCAGGGCGCACAGCACCAGAACCCAGCGCCGCCGCTTCAGCGACGCGATGAGCGCGTTGACCGTCATGCCTTCCGGCTCGATCGGCATGGATGACGCATTCGCCGGCATGGCGCGCGGCGCGGGGCGACGTTCCGCCGGGGGGCGGCTCTCAACCGGTCTGTCGAGCATGGAGCGGCACTTTCCCTTCCGCGGTTTGCGGCAATGCACACCGATTAGGGGCGGGAGAAAGCGAGGGTCAATCAAACCAAGGGCGATCAGCGGCCCCTTTGGCAAACAACGGCGTGATGAACCACGCGCGCAAGGAAACGCGAACGCGCAAACCGCCTGCGCTCTGTCAGAAAACATCCACCGGCAGAACAGCGTCCCCGTGGGACCCGATGCTGCCATGAACCGGAGGGACTATTTCATGCCAATCACTCGTCGCCTTGCCATGTTTGCGCCGCTCGTCGCCGTCGCCGGCTGCTCCGCGCCCGGCTCCGGCCTGCCGGCCATCGAGGAGGTGGCCCGCAGCGAATACCGGCTGGGCACGTCCGACCAGGTGCGCGTCACCGTGTTCAACGACCCGCGCCTGACCGGGGACTTCCGGGTCTCGGACTCCGGCACGCTGGCGCTGCCGCTGATCGGCACCGTCCGCGCGCTGGGCCGCACCTCGCCGGAAGTGGAACGCGCCATCGAAGCGGAGATGAAGACCAAGAACCTGTTCCGTGACCCGAACGTGGCGGTAGAGGTGCTGAACTACCGGCCGATCTTCGTGCTCGGCATGGTGGAACGCGGTGGGCAGTTCCCGTACCAGCCGGGCATGACCACGCTGACCGCCGTGGCGGTGGCCGGTGGCTTCAACTACCGTGCGATCCGTGACTATGTTTCCATCACCCGTGTCGGCCGCGACAACAAGCCCATGGAGTTCCGCGCCGCGCGTGAATCCCTGGTGCAGCCGGGCGACGTGGTGACGGTATTCGAACGGAGGTTCTGATCGCGCGCGCCGGTATCGTCCTTCTGTTCGTGCTGATGGCGCTGCCGGCGCCGTTTGATACAGCCTTCGCGCAGGTGTCGCGGCCCTGGGGCCTGCCCTGGGCCGCGGTGGGTGGCGCCGCGCCTGGGGCGCCGCGGATCATCGGCGGCACCGGTGCGGGCTGCATCGTCGGGGCCGAGCGGCTGCCGAGCGATGGTCTGGGCTGGCAGGCAGTGCGGGTGTCGCGCAACCGGCACTGGGGGCATCCGCACCTGCTGGAAGCGATTCGCGGCCTGGCAGCGCGGGTTACGGCGGCGGGGCTGCCTGCGCTGTGGGTCGGCGACATGGGTCAGCCGCGCGGCGGCCCGCTGCCCTATGGCCATGCCAGCCACCAGGCCGGGCTGGACGTGGACATCTGGCTGGACATCAACCCAAAGCGTGGCCTGGCCGCGGCGCAGCGGGAGGACGTCCGGGTGCCTTCCGTGGTGCTGCCGGGTGGCGATGCGGTGGACCCGGCGCGCTGGCGGACAGGCCATGCGCGCCTGGTGCAATTGGCGGCGGAAACGCCCGGGGTGGACCGTGTGCTGGTGAACGCCGCGATCAAGCAGGAACTCTGCCGTACCTCGCCCGGCGCTGCGTGGCTGCGCCGGGTGCGGCCCTGGTGGGGGCATGATGAGCACCTGCACCTGCGGCTCCGTTGCCCGCCGGGCCAGGATGAGTGCGTCGATATAGCGCCGCCACCGCCCGGCGATGGCTGCGACGCCACCCTGGCCTGGTGGTTCAGTGCCGAGGCGCGGGCGCCGGCGCCACGCCCACCCCGGCCGCCACAACCGCCGCGGCTGCCCGCGGCCTGCGCGGCGGTACTGCGCGCGCCTTAGCTCGCGCTACCCGCGGTAGTCGGCGAACAGGTCCGTGCTGAGGTAGCGCTCACCCGTCGAGGGCAGGATCACCACGATCAGCTTGCCGGCATTCTCCGGCCGCGCCGCCAGCTTCAGCGCCGCATAGGTATTGGCGCCGCTGCTGATGCCACAGAGGATGCCTTCCTGCTTCATCAGCGCCTGCGCCGTGCCGATGGCGTCCTCGTTGGTGACCTGAATGATCTCGTCGAGCATCGCGATATCGACGATGCCGGGGACGAAGCCGGCGCCGATGCCCTGGATTTTGTGCGGGCTATGCGTGCCCCCGGAAAGGACGGGCGAGTTGGTGGGTTCCACCGCCACCGCCTTGAAGCCGGGTTTTTGGGCGCCCAATGCGCGCTTGATGCCGGTAATGGTGCCGCCGGTGCCGACGCCGGCCACGACGAAATCCACCGTGCCGTCGGTGTCGCGCCAGATTTCCTCGGCGGTGGTGCGGGCATGCACCTCGGGGTTGGCCGGGTTGTCGAACTGCATGGGGATCCAGTGCCGCGCCGGGTCGGTGGCGGCGATCTCCTCAGCCTTGGCGATGCTGGCCTTAATGCCACCGGAGGCCGGGGTCAGCACCACCTCGGCGCCCAGCGCGCGCAGCAGGGCGCGGCGTTCGATGCTCATGCTCTCGGGCATGGTCAGCACGCAGCGATAGCCCTTCACCGCAGCCACGCCGGCCAGGCCGATGCCGGTATTGCCGCTGGTCGGCTCCACGATGGTCATGCCCGGCTTCAGCTTGCCGTCGCGCTCGGCCGCCTCGATCATGGCCAGGCCGATGCGGTCCTTCACCGAGGAGAGCGGGTTGAAGAACTCGCACTTGGCAACGACGGTGGCGCCGAGGCCGGCGGTGAGCCTGTTCAGGCGCACCAGCGGCGTGTTGCCGATGAGCGCGGTCATGTCGGCGGCTATGCGCATTTTTACTTTTCTCCCGCGTGGAATGGCGCAGGAGCCTAGCGCGCCTAGCCTAAATCTTCCAAGCCCAGAGCGCGGATACGGCCCCGCTCCTCATCCCAGCCCGGGCGGTCCTTGACATTGAGGAACAGGTGAACGCGGCGTTCCAGCAGCTTTTCCATCTCGGCGCGGGCCTTCTGGCCGATCTGCTTGATGCGCTGGCCGCCATCACCGATCAGGATAGCCTTCTGCGTCGCGCGTTCCACATAGACAGTGCAGTCCACGCGGACACTGCCATCGGGCCGTTCCGTCCACTGCTCGGTTTCCACGGTCGCGTGGTGTGGCACTTCCTCATGCGTCTGGCGCAGAATCTGCTCGCGCACCAGCTCGGCCGCCAACATGCGGTTGGGCAGGTCCGAGAGCTCGTCCTCGGGGAACAGCCAGGGGCCGGGCGGCACCACGGCGGCGCAGCGCTCCATCAGCTTGTCCAGGCCGCGGTTCTTTTCGGCCGAGATCATGAAGGTCTCCGCCACCGGCATCAGCGCATTGAGTTCCTGCGCGAGCGGCAGCAGGCGCGGCGGGTCGATCAGGTCCACCTTGTTCAGCACCAGCCAGACGGGGACCTTGCTGTTCTTCAGCTTGTCGGCGATGGCCCGGACCGGGTCGGTCAGGCCGGCGCGGGCATCCACGATGAAGAGCGCGACATCGGCATCCTGCGCGCCACCCCAGGCGGCGGCAACCATGGCGCGGTCCAGCCGGCGGCGCGGCGCGAAGATGCCGGGCGTATCCACCAACACGAGCTGCGCTCGGCCCTGCATGACCACGGCGCGGATGCGGAACCGCGTCGTCTGCGGCTTCGGCGAGACGATGGTGACCTTGGTACCGGCCAGCGCATTGACCAGCGTCGATTTACCGGCATTCGGCGCGCCAACCACGGCGACCAACCCGCAACGGGTCGGCTCAGCCTGTTCAACTGTCACTTCTGTCCCAATCCTGCCAACCAGGTTTCTGCTGCGGCCTGTTCAGCCGCGCGCTTCGATTCGCCCATGCCCTCGGCTTCTCGTCCGGCGGCGGAGACGGAAACCACGAAGAAGGGCTGGTGCGACGGGCCTGATGTGGAGACCAGACGATACTCAGGCAAGCCCAGCGCCCGGCCAAGCGTCCATTCCTGCAGCCGGCTCTTGGCGGAAACCGGCGGGCGCGGGTCGGCGCCCATCATCTTTTCCCATTCGCGCCGCACCAGGGCGCGGGCGGGGGGCAGGCCGGCATCCAGGTAGATGGCGCCCAGCAACGCTTCCACCGCATCGGCCAGCACGTTGGCGCGTTCCCGCAGGCCGGCGCGGCCTTCGCTCTCGGGCACCCGTAGCATGCCGCGCAGCCCGAGCGATTCCGCCACCTTGGCCAGGGCGTCCCGCGCCACCAGGCTTGCCAGGCGCTTGCCCATGTCGCCCTCGCGCTCCTCGGGGAAGCGTTCGGTCAGCCATTCAGTCATCAGCAGGGCAAGCACGCGGTCGCCCAGGAACTCCAGGCGTTCGTTGCTATCCAGCTGGCTGCGCTTGGGGTCGGCGGCGGAACGGTGGGTCAGCGCCTGTTCCAGCAGGCCCTGATTGGCAAAGCGGTGGCCCAGCCGGGCGGCGAAGGCCTCCAGGCTTTCGCTCGCTTCGCTCATCACCGGATCAGCGGACGCCAGAGAACAGCCTGGTCCAGCGGATGGCGAAGGGCCAGCCCCAGACTTCCCACCAGGCGGCGGAGCCATCCACCGAGAAGAAGATGAACTCGGCCCGGCCCACCAGGTTGTCCACCGGAATGAAGCCGACCGCGTCCAGGAAGCGGCTGTCCTGGCTGTTGTCGCGGTTGTCGCCCATGGCGAAGACGTGGTTGGCCGGCACCACGTAGTCCTGGGTGTTGTCGTTCGGCTGGGTGTCGGAATACTCGATGATCTGGTGGACGCGGCCGCCGGGCAGGGATTCGCGGTAGAGCTGCACGGTCATGCGCGGGCCATCGCCTTCGACGATGAAGGGGCCCAGGCGCTCGCGCCGCACCGCCTCGCCATTCACCTGCAAAATGCCGCCGCGGACCGAGATGCGGTCGCCGGGCAGGCCGATGATGCGCTTGATGTAGTCCTGGCTGGGGTCACGGGGCAGTTTGAACACCGCGACGTCGCCGCGCTTGGGCAGGCTGCCGAACACCCTGCCACTGAACAGGTTGGGGCCGAACGGCGCCGAGTAGCGCGAATAGCCGTAGCTGTACTTGGAGACGAACAGGTAGTCGCCGACCAGCAGCGTCGGGATCATCGAGCCCGAGGGGATGTTGAACGGCTCGAACGCGATGGTGCGGATACCGATGGCGATGAGCCCGGCATACAGGATCGTCTTGACGCTTTCGCCCCAGCCGCCGGACGACTTCCGCTTTGCCATTGCTGCGCTCAACCTGGGACCCACCGGAAAAGATGCCAACCGGCGGGATCGCAGCCGGGCGGGCGGATGAAGCCCGGCAGGGGGGTGGGTGTCAAGGAATGCCTCGGCTGCTTGTTGCGGTGCAGCGTATTTGTGGCACCGCCGCAATGGGGTCAGTCGGTCAGCCGATCCACCGCCGGCAGCCGCGCCAGCACCACATGCTTGAACGCGATCGGCAGGAACAGGCCCGCGGCCATCAGTAGCGGCCCATGCAGCCAGAAGCCGGCGACGGTCCAGCCGACGCCGAGCGCGACCAGCATCGCCTTGGCCACGCCGATGGCGACGGTGTTGAACAGGTAGATCACCATGGAGTAGCGGCCGAACCACAGCGGCCAGCGCAACCGGTTGACCGGCGCGGCAAGCACCAGCGCATGCAGCGCCGGCAGCGCCAGCAGGCCGCAGACCAGCATGGACCAGGCTTCCGGCACCACGCCGGCCCCGGCCAGCGCCAGGCTGCAGAGGAACAATCCGCACCACAGGCCGAGCTGGCGGGAGAGGGCCGGCAGCAGCCGGTCCTGCCGCTCCGCCACCCAGATGCCGATGGCGAAGAACACGAAGTGGCTGGCGAATCGGTCCAGGTACAGCATTGGCGGGACGGCCACGAACTGCAGCACCAGGCCCAGCACGACCAGGCCGCTGCTGCCGAGGCCGAGCCGCAACGCCGGCACCGCGACCGCCGTGGCCAGGAACAGCACCAGCAGGTACCAGATGCTGGTCGCCGGGCTGGACGCGGTATCCCAGAACAGGTGGCGCAGCCCGGGGCCCAGGCCTTCGGGCGCGTTGTCCACCGTGCTGGTCACCTGACCGGCGCCGAGCTTGCCGAGCAGAATCAGCAACCCGACCGCGAAGAAGGGCAGCAGCAGCCGCACCGCGCGCCTTTCCAGCAGCGTGGCCCAGCGCTCCGGCGGCGTGAGCAACACGCCGGAGAGCATCGCCACCGTGCCCGAGAGGTAGAAGAACAGCGGCATGTGGAAGCGATAGACCGCGAAGCGCAGCGGTTCGTACCAGGTCAGCCCCTCGGGCTGCTGGCGGGCGACGATGTGGCCAAATACCACCAGCAGGATGGCGATGCCCTTGGCGCGGTCGAGGTCGAGCCGGCGTTTGCGTACCAGCGCGTAGGGGCCTTCCGGCACGCGCGTCAGCCCGCCGCCAGGGCCAGCCGTCGCGCCTCCGCCCGGGTAGCCTGCTGCGTCGCCGCGGCTTCGCGGGTTTCCAGCCGGCAGCGCGCCAGGGCGGCGCCGAACCAGGTGAACTGGATGACCGCGGTGCTGGCGATCAGCGTGTTGTCGAAGCCGGAATGCAGCAGCACCGCGGCAATGGCAGCGCGCAGCACCAGCCGGTCCACCAGCGGCGCGCGGCGGGTGCCGATGACCACCCAGGCAACGAGCGAGATGAAGATCGCCGCGCAGCCGATGATGCCGCCATCCACCGAAAGCCGCAGGTATTCGTTATGCGCGGCGTTGCTGCCGAGGTAGCGGATGCCGGGGTCCAGCGGATCGACGATCAGCTTGCCGGCGCCGAGGCCGAAGCCGAACAGCGGACGTTGCTCGATGGCGTTGACGAAGAACGGCCAGATGATGTCGCGGCCGGAGAAGTTGAAGTCGCCGCCGCTGTAGTTCGGCTGGGTGAAGCGCTGGATCGCGTAGGCGGTGATCGGGCCGAGCACGACCAGGGCCGGCAGCATGCCACCCATCACCAGGTCCACCTTGCGCTTCAGGGGGAAGGTGTGGCGGTTGGACAGCAGGAAGACGATGCCTAGAAACAGGATGGTCGCGGCCAGCGGCGCGCGCGCCTGGGTGGCGAGCAGGATGGCCAGGTTGACGCCGCCCAGCAGCAGCCAGGGCAGCCTGAAGCCGCGCAGGTATTCCAGCACGCAGGCGAAGATGGCGGTGGAGCAGAATCCGGCCAGGAAGGGCGGCGAATGCAGCCCCTGGAAGCGGCCGAAGGTATCGATGGGGGCATAGAAGCCGACTAGCCCCACCAGCAGCCCGACCACCGTCGAGATCACCGGCACGAAGGCGGCGCCGCGGCACAGTGCGGTCCACAGGCTTTTCGGTGCCAGGGCGAACCCGAGCACGAAGGGGGCGGTGCTGCCGATGAAACTGCGGATCATCTCGGCATTGCCGACCACGCGGCCCATCGGCAGCACGGCGATGCTGATGGCGGCGATGCCGGCAAAGGCGAGGAAGGGCCAGTTGATGGCGCTGGCGACACCGTAGCGCAGCAGCAGCACGGCCGCGAGTGCGAAGGGCACCAGCTTGATCAGCGCCGCGCCCATGGCGCCGGCGGCACCGGTACCCGCCACGGCGGTCAGGTTGTCCACCTGCACGTCCATCGCCGCGCCGTACACCAGCACCAGCATCCCCGCGAGGAGGAGCGGGAACTCGTAGAACAGCAGCACCGCCAGCAGCAGCACCGACAGCGGCATGGCCAGCAGCGTGGTTTCCGGCGCCCACAGCGCGGCCACCAACAGCGCACCCGCACCGAAGCTGCCGATAACGCGAAGGTTCATAGGAGACGCGACGAAATCGAGCATGCTGCGTTGTCTCACGCGGCTCCCGAGGGGGCCAATCAGCCTTCTGTCAGGAGAGCGCATGGAAGCGACGCCTCGCGCGAATGCGATAGCGGCAGCGCCCCGCGCAGCGGGCCTGACCCAGCTGCGCTTCTTTTTCATCGCCTGGGTGGTGCTGTACCACCTGGATCTCGCGCTGGATGTGACCCCGGAACTGCCCTGGCTGAAGCCGCTGCTGGGGCGTGGCTACCTGGGGGTGGACGGCTTCTTCCTGCTGTCCGGCTTTGCGATGTGGCTGGGCTATGCCGCCCGGCCCCCGCAGGATTGGCAGGCGGTCCGCCAGTTCCTGGTGCGGCGCCTGGCCAAGATATGGCCGCTGCATGCGCTGGCGCTGCTGGCACTGGCACTGCTGGTCGGGCTGGCGCTGGCGACCGGCATCGGCATCCGTGCGCCGGAACGGTTCAACCCACTCGACCTGCTGCTGCAACTGCTGCTGGTGAACGACTGGGAGACCATGTCGGCACATGCCTGGAACTACCCGTCCTGGGCACTCTCGGCGGAATGGGCCGGCTACCTGGCGTTTCCGCTGCTGCTTGGCGGGCTGCTGCGGCTGCCGGCGCGTGCCGTGCCGGGGGTGGTGGCGCTGGCTTTCCTCGGGCTGGTCGTGTTGAGCCGCGTGGATGCCTGGTCCGGCCTCAACCTGACGCTGCACCTGGGCCTCGTCCGGTTCTTCCTGGAGTTCGTGCTCGGCATGGCGTTGGCGCGGTGGAATCCGCAATCGCCGACCCTGCTGCGCATGGTGGTGCTGGCGCTGCCGGCCGGGTTGCTGCTGCGGCTGGACCCCTTGGTGGTAGCCGGGCTGGCGGCCCTGATCGCGCTGGCGTGGCGCTGGCCCGCGCCGCTCAAGCCAGGGCTGCTGGTGCGGCTGGGGGAGGCCAGCTTCGGCGTCTATCTCTGCTGGATCTTCGTCGAGGCTGGGCTGGTCGGCGTGCTGCGGCTGACCGAGCCGGGGCTGGGCGCCCGTATCGGCCTGCTGGTGGTCGGCTTCCTGCTCAACCTGGTGGCCGGTTGGTGTGCCTGGCGCTGGGTGGAGGTGCCGATGCACCGCTGGGTCATCGGCCTGCTGCTGCCCAAGCGGGACCGCGGCTATTCACCCCAGCAGATCGCGGATCGACTGGCGGGGCGCAGCTGAGGCGCCATCCTGCAGGCGCCACCAACTACCGTGGGTTAAGGCCCATAGCGTCGCCGGCAGGCGCAGCTGCCGCAAGGCTGGCAGGGACTGCGCCAGATCGGCCGCCCAGGCTGCATGGTTTTCCTCATGGCCCTGGGCGCCGCCGAGTTCGCTGACCAGTACCGGCACGCCATGGCGCTCTCGCCAGGCGGTGGCGGTGGCGAAGCGGCGGGCGACGGCGGCCGTGCTGCCGCCCTGGTAGTCATGCACCTCGGCGATGCAGTCGCCATCCCGCGGCGGCGGCATCGTGGCGAGCGAGCGCAGGCTGCACCACTCGAAGCCGCCCCAGGCCAGCAGGTGCCGCGGCGCATGCCGGCGCACCACGGCCAGCAGACGGTCGCGCATCGGGGCCCAGCTGGCGGCGTCGGGGAAGGCGGGTTCGTTCAGCGGCGCCAGCACCACCATGTCCGGGTCGGTCTTCGCCGCCAGATAGGCGGCGCGGGCTTCCAGGGCGCGCCATTCACGCTCTCCCCACGGGGCCGACTGGTGGAAGCTGTCGGTCAGGCCGAGTACCACTGGAATGCCGTTGTTGGTGGCGTCCATCGCCGCTTCGGCGAACATGCGCAGCAGGTCCTCGCCTTCGCCGCTGTCCTGGACGTTGGGGATGAACAGGCGGGCGTGGTCGAAGCCGGATTGGCTGAACTGTCGCCACCACGTGGGGCCGAGGCGACGCGGCTGGTTGTTGTCGGCCACCGCGAACCAGCGTTCCAGGTTGGCGCCTACCTTGAGGTTGCCGAGCCGGGCGCGCAGCGGATGCGGCCGCTGCGCCTGTGCCGCCCATGGCAGGGCTGCGACGGGAAGCGCCCCGCTGGCCAGCAGCAGATGGCGGCGGTTCACGCCGCCGCCTGAGTCAGCGGCGTGCCCAGCCAGCCGCGCAGGTAGCCCAGGTTGTAGGCCGCGCCACAGCGCGCGCGCAGCAGGGTGGAGGAGGCCACCGGCCAGAGCAGCAGCGGCGCCTGCACCGCCAGCTTGCCAGCCGCCGCAGCGGTGCGGCGCAGGCTGCGCTGGCGCAGCGCGTCGGTGGCGCCCTGCCACAGCAGGCGGTTCAGCAGCCACGCCGGTTGCAGCCGCTGCTGCTGGATGGAATGGCCGACGGTGACGGCGCCGTCATAGAAGGCGCGCAGGCCACGCGCTCCCAGCCGGGCGACGACTTCCTCCTCCTCGCCACTGAGCAGGCGCAGGCCGATGCGGCCGAGCGCTTCCGGAAAGCCGCCGACATTGCGCAACGGCTGGGCCGCGAAGGCCATGTTGGCTCCATAGACCGCGACTTCGGGGGGAGTGCCGCGGCCAACCTCGCCGCAACCTTCCCACTCCACGATGGTCAGTACGCCGCGCAGGCCCTGCGGCCACCAGGCTGGCAAGGGTGCTTCCCAGCGCGGCAGGATGCGGCCACCGACAACGCCGACATCGGCCGGCAGGATGGCGATGCGGGCCAGCAGGCGGGCCTGCCAGTCGGGGGCGGGGACCGCGTCGTCATCCAGGTAGGCCACCCAGGCACCGCCAGCCGCGGCCAGGCCGATATTGCGCGCCAGGCTCAGGCCAGCCCGGTCGGTGCGTACCAGCCGGGCGCCGTACTGGCTGGCCAACTCGGCGATGCGCGCCGCGGGTATGGGTGGTGAGGCACTGTCGATGACCAGGATTTCGGCCTGGCCGTCCTGCTGGGCCGCCAGCGCGGCAAGGCAGACGGCAAGGTAGTCCGGCCGCGCGTGGGAACACAGCACCACGCTGAGGGCCGGCGGGTCGGTGGGTAGGCGAGGGTTCTGCGGCAATAGCCCGCTCCGGCGACGGTTAACCGAAGCGGAACGCGCCAGGGACGGCCGTGAGATCCGGCTCACTCGAAGGTGTCGGGGCGTTGGCCTGGGCTTCCTTCATGCGGCCTTCGATCTGCTTGATCAGGCCCATGATGCCGTTGGCGAAGTGCGGCAGTTGCGCCAGC
>CANBNK010000127.1 GCA_947371015.1 Acetobacteraceae bacterium
GCCAGCAGGCCCAGCGCCAGGCGGGGGTCGCGCATCGGTATCTCGGCCACCAGCGGCTGGGTGGAGACCGCCCAGCGGAACGGCCAGTTCACCGCCTGCCAGGCGCTGCCGGGCAGGAAGCGCAGGTCGCGGCCGATGCGCGCCGCCTCCCCGGCCGGGGCGAACCAATGGTCCATGAAAGGGTAGATGGGGTTGCCGTAGTCCAGCCACAGCCGCAGCATCCATGGCCCGCCGGCCAGCGCCACGCCGAGCGCGCCGCCCAGCGCCAGTCGTGGCAGCAAGCGCGGGCCGCCGGGCAGCGCCAGCAGCGCCGCCGCCAGGGCGAGCGCGAAGGGCGCGTTGGTCAGCTTGAGCCCGACCGCCAGCCCGCCCATCAGGCCGGCGATGAGCACCCGCGGCGCCCCGCCCGGCAGCAGCGCCAGCAGCGCGCCCAGCAGCAGCGGCAGGGTCAGCAGGTCGTTATAGGTGGTGCCGATCTCGGACACGAAGGCGGCGCCGCCAACCCCGAGCAACGCCGCCAGTGCCGCCCGCCCCGGCGGCAGCACGCGCCCCGCCAGCCGCCACAGCTGCCACCCCGCCAGCCCAGCCGGCAGTCCCATCAGAAAGCAGATCAGCAGCGGCCAGCGGTTGAACGCGCGCAGCAGCGCCAGGAAGGGCAGGTCCGCGGCAGGGTTGAAGAAGCTCTGCATGCCCGCCGGGGCGATGTCGCCGGGCCGGCCGCCGAAGGCCGCCAGCGCGTTCACCAGGTGGTAGTTCTGCAGATCCCAGTTGCGGTCGATGCCCAGCACCATGGAAACACCACCCCCGACGACCAGGCACAGCGGCAAGGCCCGACGTTCGGCCCAGGCCCGGCAACGCGGCAGGTCCAGTCTCATGGTGGCTCCGGCGGAAGAGGTGCCACGGCTTTACGGCGCCGGCCGCCGCCGCGCTACCCCGCCGCCGCCCCTTGGTGGTCGGTCCGCCGCCGCCGAGCGGCGGTCAGCCTGCCGTGGCCACGTAGTTCTTCAACTCCGTGGCCTCCAGCTCGGTCTCCTCGATCCGCGCCTTCACCAGGTCGCCGATGCTGACCATGCCGGCCACGCGGGTGCCTTCCATGACGGGCAGGTGCCGCACGCGGCGGTCGGTCATCAGCGCCAGCGCGGTGGTCACCATCTCCTGCGGCGTCACGGTGATGACGCTGCGGGTCATCAGGTGCTTCGCCAGCAGTTGGGTGGTGCCCTGCCCTTGCCCGGCCATGCCGCGGACAATGTCGCGTTCGCTGATGATGCCGAGCATGCCGCCCGAGGGGTCGCTGACCAGCGCAGCGCCAATGCGGTGCTGCGCCAGCTTGACCGCCACCTGGTGGATGGTGTCGTCGGGGTTCACCGAAAACACCTCGCCACCCTTTCGCTGCAGGATCGTGGCTATGATCATGGCGCCGGCCGCCTTTTTCCCTTGAGACGGAAGGCTGCGCCCGGGCATGAACGAAATGCAAGGGAAAGCACAACCGCAGCGGGTAGCCGCGGCGCAAATCAACGCTGCGGCAGGGCCTAGGTAGCGGACGGCGCCGGTGCCTGTGGCAAACCCGGCGCAACCGTCGTCGGTGTCAGGGCCGTGGTCAGCTGCGTCTTCACCAACTCGGCGAAGCGGCCATCCAGGCGCACCAGCTGCTCGAAGGTACCGCGCTCGACGATCTTGCCGGCGTCGAACACCAGGATCTCGTCGGCGTCCTTCACCGTGGACAGCCGGTGGGCGATGATGAAGGTCGTCCGCCCATCCATCAGCGCCTTCAGCGCCTTGGAAACCCGGGCTTCCGTCGCCGCATCCAGCGCCGAAGTGGCTTCGTCCAGGATCAGGACCGGCGGGTCCTTCAGCAGCGCCCGCGCAATCGCCAGCCGCTGGCGCTGGCCACCGGAAAGCGACGCGCCGCGCTCGCCCACCATGGTGTCGTAGCCGTTCTGCTGGCGGGTGATGAAGTCATGCGCCTCGGCCATCCGGCAGGCGCGCTCCAGCTCCTCCTGCGTGGCGTCCGGCTTGCCCACCAGCAGGTTGTCGCGGATGGTCCGGTTGAACAGCATGCTCTCCTGGAACACCACGCCGATGTTCTTCCGCAGGCTGTCCAGCGTCACCTCGCGCACGTCGTGCCCATCCAGCGTGATGCGGCCCTCCACCGGGTCCCACAGCCGCTGCAGCAGCGCCATGGCGGTGGACTTGCCGGCCCCGGTCTGCCCGACCAGCGCCACCGTCTTGCCGGGCGGCGCATGAAAGCCGACCTCGGCCAAAATCTTCGGCCCATGCGGGTAGCCGAAGGCGACGTTGTCGAACAGCACATCGCCGGTGGTGCGCGGCAGCACCAGCGCGCCGGGCTTTTCCGGCACCGTGCTGCGGGCGTCCATCACCTCGAAGAACTCCTTCAGGCTGGGCCCATGCAGGACTAGCGCGGCGACAAACGCCACCGCCCCTTCCAGCTTGCCGATCAGCAGCCCAGCGAAGCCCATGAAGCTGACGATCTCGCCCACGGTGGCGAAGCCATCCAGGTGCAGCATGGTGCCCAGCATGAAGATGGCGATGGTGGTGACGGTGCTGGCCGCGCGCGTCAGCACGCTGACCACCGCCCACCAGTTCAGCACCGGGAACTGCCGGTCCAGCACCTGCTGCACGATATGGCGGAAGTTCGCCATCTCGCTGGCCATGCGGGTGAAGCTCTGCACCACCACCACGTTGCTCAACGCGTCCTGCGCATTGCCGGCCAGCTGCGAATGAAACCGCGTCACCTGGCCCTGCGCCGCCTCGGTCTTGCGGATCACGATCGCGGTCAGCACCGCGAACAGCACCACCAGGCTGATCAGCAGCAGCGACAGCCGCCAGTTCAGCACCAGGGTCAGCGGCAGCAGCACCAGGGCGGCGACGAAGGTGGACAGGTGTTCACGAAAGAAGCCGAGCCACTGGCCGAACAGGTTGTCGCTGCCGACCAGCATCACCTTCATCAGTCGGCCGGACTGGATATCCCCATGGAAGGACAGCGGCAGGGCGAGCACGTGCTGGAAAAACGCCGCCATGGCCGTCAGCCGGTTGCGGTGCGCCATGCGGTCCGCCAGCAGCGCAATCGCCACATTGGCGCCGATGGCGGAAAGCCCGACGCAGGCCCACAGCGCCAGCAGTTCCAGCGCCTGGGCCCAGACATCGGCGCGCGCCAGCCGCTCCGCCCGGGTCAACAGGTCGATGACACGGCCAAACAGCACCGGCTCCAGGAACTGCAGGGCGGCCATGACCACATTGGCCAGCGTCAGCCCGGCGGCGACCCGCTTGTCCGGGCCCAGCATGCCAAGCACCCGGGAATAGAGTTTGATGAATTCCATGCAGCGCGCCCTTGTCCGGACCAGCCCCGGGACACCCGCAACCTAGCCTGGAACCGACAGAGGCGGAACGCCCAGCGCACGGATTCGACTTCAAGCTTGCCACCAGGCCACGCGATGCGGCAGGAGCATGAACAAACCGCCACGTTCAATGCGGAGGAATCGCCCTTGCCCCACCCCCCCTGCTACCGTACCCCATTGGCGACTCCGCGCCGCAGCCTGCTGGCCCTGCCCTTCCTGGCCACCGCGGCGCACGCCCAGGCCGCCCCCTGGCCGAACCGCCCGTTCCGCATGATCGTGCCCTTCCCCGCGGGCGGCACCACGGATGTGCTGGCCCGCATGCTGGCCGAAGGCCTGGCGCAGCGGCTGGGCCAGGCGGTGGTGGCGGAAAATCGCGGCGGTGCCGGCGGCGCGGTCGGCGCCGAGGCTGCCGCCCGCCTGCCTGGCGACGGCTATAACCTGTTCTTCGCCAGCATCGGCAGCGGCGCCATCATCCCGCACCTGGTGGCCCGGCTGAACTGGAACCCGGCGGACCTGCTGCCAGTGGCGCTGTTCGCAGACCTGCCGAACATCGTCGTCGTCGGCAAGCGCAGCCCGCACCGCACCCTGGCGTCGCTGCTGGCGGACGCCAAGGCCCGGCCCGGCGCGCTCAGCTTCGCCACCTCGGGCATCGGCTCCTCGCTGCACCTGTCCGGCGAATACCTGAAGGCGATGGCGGGCGTGGACATGCTGCACGTGCCGTTCCGCGGCGGCGCCGACACCGCGAACGAGGTGATGGCCGGGCGCGTCGATTTCGGCGTCAACAACCTGCCCAGCGCCATCGAACTGGTCCGCGCCGGGGAGATGCACGGCCTGGCGGTGACGACCAAGACCCGCAACCCCGCCTGCCCGGACATCCCGACCGTGGCGGAAACCGCCGGCTGGCCGATGGCGGGCTATGACGCCAGCGCCTGGTTCGGCCTGCAGGTGCCGAAGGGCACGCCGGAGCCGATCATCGCCCGGCTGAACCAGGCGCTGAACGCCACGCTGGTGGACCCGGCGGTGAAGTCCCGCATGGACCTGCTGGGCGCCCGCGGCCGCGGCGGCAGCCCGGCCGAGTTCGTCGCGTTCATGGCCGCGGAGAATGTGAAGTGGGCCGAGGTGATCCGGGTGAGCGGGGCGAAGAGCGAGGGGTAGCACCGCGCTTCCCTCCGGCCCCCGCTTCCGCCACCATCGCCGCCAACGGCAACCAGACGCAGCCCCGGAAAACGCCAAGTTGGAAAACGCCATGCTGAACCGCCGCACGCTCCTCGCCGCCCCTCTCGCGCTCGCCACGCCCGCGCTGGCCCAGGGCGGCTTCCCCAACAAGTCAATCCGCCTGGTGGTCGGCTTCACCCCGGCCGGCACCACGGATATCGCCGCGCGCATCATGGCGCAGGCGCTGGGCAGCCGGCTCGGTCACCAGGTGGTGGTGGAAAACCGCCCCGGCGCCGGCGGCAATATCGGCAATGAGGTCGTCGCCAAGGCCGACCCGGACGGCCACACCCTGCTGATGGCCACCATCAGCAGCGCCGCCATCAACTTCAGCCTCTACGGCCCGCGCATGCCGATCAAGCCCGAGGACCTGGCCGCCGTCGGCCTCCTGCTGCGGGTGCCGAACGTCATCTTCGTCACCAACAGCCTGCCGGTGCATTCGCTGCGCGAGTTGGTGGCCTATGCCAAGGCCAATCCGGGCAAGCTGAACAACGGCTCCTCGGGCAGCGGCACCAGCCTGCACATGACCGGGGAGCTGCTGAAGAACGTCGCGGGCATCCAGATGACGCACGTGCCGTTCCGCGGTTCGGGCCCCATGCTGCAGGAAGTCATCGCCGGCCGGATCGAGGTGGCGGTGGACAACCTGCCCAGCGTGATCGGCCACCTGAAGGAAGGCCGGCTGCGCCCACTGGCGATGACCACCGCCACCCGCAGCCCCGCCATGCCCAATGTCCCCACCACCGCCGAGGAAGGTTTTGCGGGTGTGGAAGCCACCGCCTGGTTCGGCGTGCAGGCCCCGGCCCGCACCCCGCGCGAGATCGTCGAGCGCCTGGGCCGCGAGATCGACGCCGTGGTGAAGGACCCGGCGGTGTGGTCGAAGCTGGAAGACCTCGGCGGCATGAAGCCGGATGTCGGGCCGGACCACGGCACCACCCCGGCGGGCTTCGAGACCTTCATTCGCGCCGAGATCGCCAAGTGGGGCGAGGTGGTGCGCACCTCCGGCGCCACGGTGGACTGAGGCGAAGCGGCGCCACTTGCGCTTCCCATGGCGGGTCTTTCCGGCGCAACATCCCCGGCAACGACAGAACCGGGGAAACGCCTTGCCCACCCGCCGCTCGCTCCTCGCCACCGCGCTAACCCTGCCGGCACTGCACGCCCGCGCGCAGGGCGCCTGGACGCCCACGCGCCCCATCCGCCTGGTCATCCCCTTCACCCCCGCGGGCACCACAGACCTGGTCGGCCGCATCGGCGCTGAACGGCTCGGCGCCCGGCTGGGCCAGCAGGTGGTAGTGGAGAACCGCGCCGGCGCCGGCGGCAATGTCGGCGCCGATTTCGTCGCCAAGAGCGACCCCGATGGCCACACCCTGCTGCTGACCACCATCGGCACCGGCGCCATCAACTTCGCCGTCTATGGCGACAAGATGCCCTACAAGCCGCAGGACCTGGTCGCGGTCGGCATGTTCATCCGCGTGCCCAACGTGCTGATGGTGCGCCGCGACCTGCCGGTGAACAGCATCGCGGAGCTGACCGCCCTGGCCAAGGCGCGCAGCGGCGGGCTGAACTACGGCACCGCTGGCATCGGCAGCAGCCCGCATGTCTGCACCGAACTCTACAAGATCATGGCCGGTATCGACATGACGCACGTGCCCTATCGCGGCAGCGCGCCGATGCTGACCGAACTCATCGCCGGCCGCGTCGATGTCGGCATGGACAACATCCCCTCCGCCCTCGCCCATTGCCGGGAAGGCACGGTCAAGCCGCTGGCCACCACCGGCAACCGCCGCAGCGCCGTGCTGCCCAACCTGCCCACCATGCAGGAAGCCGGCCTGCCGGGCTTCGAGACCACCGCCTGGTTCGGCGTGCTGGCCCCCGCCGGGCTGCCCGCCCCGGTGCTGGCGCGGCTGGAGCGCGAGATCGACGGCATCGTCAAGGAAGCCGCCTTCCACGCGCGCATGGCGGAGTTCGGCGGCGAACTGCCCGCCCTGACGCCGGATGGCGGCTCCTCCGCCGCGGGGTTCGAGAGCTTCATGGCCGCCGAGCGGTCCAAATGGGCCGATGTGGTGCGCCGCAGCGGCGCGAAGGTGGAGTAGCGCCATGCAACGCCGCACCCTGCTGGCCGCCCTGCTGGCCAGCCCCGCCCTGGCACACGCCCAGGGCGCCTACCCCAACCGCGCCATCCGCATGCTGGTCGGCTTCCCGCCCGGCGGCACCACGGATATCGCCGCCCGCCTGGTCAGCGAACGCCTCGCGGCCCGCCTCGGCGTGCCGGTGACGGTGGAAAACCGCCCCGGCGCCACCGGCAACATCGCCACCGAAGCCACCATCCACGCCGAGCCGGACGGCTACACGCTGCAAACCATCAGCGCCGCCGAGGGCGCGATGAACTACACCCTGTTCGGCGCCCGCAACCCGTCCAAGCCGCAGGACGTGGTGCAGGTGGGCCTGCTGATGCGCGTGCCCAACGCCTTCTTCGTCCACCCCAGCCTGCCGGTGCACTCCATCGCCGACCTCATCGCCTACGCGAAGGCGCATCCGGGCAAGCTGAACTTCGGCAGCACCAGCCTGGGCGGCACGCCGCATATGGGGCTGGAACTGCTGAAGCTCCGCACCGGGATAGACCTGCTGCACGTGCCCTTCCGCGGCGCCGGCCCGATGCTGATCGAGGCCATGGCCGGCCGGGTGCAGGTGGGCGGCGACAACATGCCCAGCGTCATCGGCCACCTGCGGGACGGCCGGTTGCGGCCCATCGCCGTCACCAGCGCCCAGCGCAGCCCGGCGCTGCCCAACGTGGCCGCGGTGGCGGAAACCGTCCCGGGCTTCGAGGCCACCGGTTGGTTCGGCGTGCAGGCCCCGGCGCGCGTCCCGCCCGCCATCATCGCCCGCCTCGGCGCCGAGATCGACGCCATCACCCGCGAGCAGACCTACCGCCTGCGCCTGGCCGAACTGGGCGCCGACCCACCGGCGCTGACCGAGGGCGGCGGCACCACGCCCGAAAGCTACGCCGCCTTCACCTCGGCCGAGATCAGCAAATGGGGCGAGGTGATCCGCGCCAGCGGCGTGCGGCTGGAATAGCGCGGGGCCAAACGCGCAAGCCCTCACCCGGGCTTGCGCCTGTTGCGGTGCAGCATGCGCTAGAACCTGATCGGCTTGGCCGGAATCGCCGTAAGCCGTGAATCAGTCTCTCCAATAAAAAGCCTAGACCGTGAGCGCTTCAGTCAGAAGCGCTCACGGTCTAGGCTCGCGGGCATGACCCTTGCCCGCCGCAGCCTGCTCGCCTCCGCCCTCGCCACCCCGGCCTTCGCCCAGCCCGCCGCGCCCGCGATCGGCACCGCCTGGCCCGGCGCCCGCCCGGTTCGCCTGGTGGTGCCCTTCCCGCCCGGCGGCGCCACCGATGCCGTCGGCCGGCTAACCGGCACGCTGATCAGCCAGCACATCGGCCAGCAGGTCATCATCGAGAATCGCGGCGGCGCCGGCGGCAACCTGGGTGCCGAGCTGGCCGCACACAGCGCACCTGACGGCTACACCCTGCTCATCACCACCATCAGCGCCGCGGCGATGGGGCCGCATCTGTACCCGCGCCTGGGCTACGACCCGCTGCGCGACCTGATCCCGGTGGGCCAGAGCTGCCACGTCTGCAACGGCATCATGGCCCGCCCGGACCTGCCGGTGAGCACGCTGAAGGAAGCGCTGGCACTGGCCAAGCGCCGGCCGGGTGAGTTGGTCTATGGCAGCCCCGGCAACGGCACCTCCGGCCACCTGATCGCGGAATACCTGAACCACAATGCCGGCGTGACGATGCAGCACGTGCCGTACCGGGGCACCGCGCCGATGATGACGGACCTGCTGGGCGGCCGGCTGGACCTGGTGCACGACAACCTCCCCGGCTACCTGCCGGCCATCCGCGACGGCCGCGCAAAACTGCTGGCGGTGACCAGCCCGCAGCCCTGGTTCGCCGCCCCCGCCACCCCCACCGTGGCCGAAGCCGCCGACCTGCCGGGCTTTTCCGCGATGATCTGGTGGGGCGTGCAGGTGCCCACCGGCACGCCGGAGCCGATCATGGACCGGCTCTCGGCCGCCATGGTCGCCGGCTTCAGCGGCACCGAGGCGCGCGACCGGCTGCATCAGCTGGGGATCGAGCCCGCCCCGCTGGACCGCGCCGCCTTCACCGCGCATGTGGCGGCGGAGTACCGGAAGTGGGGCGAGGTGGTGCGGCAGGCGGGGATCAGGGTGGAGTGACAGCGGAGGCTTGCGGCCCCTGCTAGTCAGCAGCGGTGGAGGTCTGCTCGTCCAGCATCTGCTCATAGGCGCAGGACACCACCGCGTAGCATTCGCAGGAAGCGCGCTCCAACCCCGCCCGGTCCAGAATGGTGATGGTACCGCGTTCGTAGCGTATCAGGCCGGCCGCCTGCAGCGCCGCCGCCGCCACGGAAACGCCCGCCCGCCGAACGCCCAGCATCATCCCCAGCATTTCATGCGTCATGCGGAAGCACGGGCAACCCAGCCGGTCATGCGCCATCAGCAGCCATCGCACCAGGCGCTGCGGCACCAGGTGCCGGCTGTTGCAGATGGCGGTGCGGGCGACCTGGCCGAGAAAGACCAGGACGAACCGCATCAGTACCGTGCCAAGCGCGGGGTCGGCCGCCAGGGCCGCGCGGAACGACGCAGCGCTGAGGCTCCAGGCGGTGCCGGGCGCCTGCACAATGGCGTCCTGCTCAGCATAATCCGCGCCCAGCAATACCGGCAGGCCAACCATGCCTTCATGGCCGATCATGCCAATCTCCACGGTGCCGCCATCAGTCAGCACCTCCACCATTGAAACCAAACCGGTTTCAGGCAAGTAGACGACCGGGATAGCCTGGCCCGAGGCATGCAGCACCTGCCCCTGGTCCAGGTTGACCAGGATCAGCCGCGGCATCAACCGGGCCAGGCTGGAAGGCGGCAGGGCCCGCAACAGAAAGTTACGGGGCAAGGCCACCACGGCGTCACAACTGAAGGGCATTGATCCTGCTGGTGCGGCCTGAGGGGATGCAATCCCTCCCCACGCGCCCGTGCCGACTTAAATCTGGCGCCGGACTCTATATGGGTACGCTGGCGGCGGCGTCGGTACCGAATCGTACGTTCGTGTAGCCCGGTGTCACATTGACGTCACTTTTGTGCTCAGCGCTGCCCTGAGCGCCTCGACCAAAGCCATCGCGCCGAACGGCTTCGGCAGCACGACAACGCCGGCATCCGGGCCTAGGTCGGATGCACTGTCGACCACCATCGGAATATGCCGCGCCCGCAGCGCCGCGAGAATCGGCTCACGCCAGCCACCCAGGACATAGCGGCCGATCAGCGCCAAGTTGCCTGGCCGGTCAGGCAATACTGCGATGGCGACCAATGCTGCTTCCGTGGAACTGACAAGAGTAACCTCGGCCGCACCAGCCCGCAGCAAGACTTCCTCGATCAGGAGTCCGAGTGTTTCCGACTCTTCGGCGACAAGGATATGGCAGTCTGAGAGCATGTTCCTCACCCCAATCGCTGCGTTGACGATGAGGTAAGAATATTTATGTGAGGGGGAGGATGGTCTGTACGGTATAGCGCGCTTGGCGATGAAATTTGCAACCCACGGTGCAGAAAGACCGATCAGCCACAACCTTCAGGCCACCCGCGCGGCGTCCACCACATGGAAGCAGGCAGTCACATCGTCGTTCCAGCGCTCGGCGCGCAACTGCCCGGCCAGGTGCAGCGGCACCCGGTCGCCTGACAGCAGCGCTTCCGCCAACGGCCCTTCCTTGGCGCGGAAGCATATCGCCTTCAGCCGTCCACCGGCCTCGCCTTCCAGGTATGCGCGCACGGTCGCGCCCTCCTTGCCGACGCGGTCCGCCCGGACCACGCGGCAGCGCGGCAGGGCAAACACCGGCTCCTCATTGCCGGAACCGAAGGGCGCCAGCCGTTCCACCTGGCGCGCCAGGTCGGTGGTCGCGGCCGGGACGGTTACGCTGCCTTCCAGCACCAGGTCGGCGGCGCCGGCCAGGCCGCCGGCCAGGGCCAGGCGTTCGTTCAGGAAGTCATGGAAGGCCTGCTGCTTGCCGGCGGCAAAGCCGAAGCCCGCGGCCATGGCATGCCCGCCGCCGCTCACCAGCAGCCCCATCTGCCGCGCCGCAATCACCGCCGCGCCCAAGTCCTGCCCCGCGACGGAGCGCCCGCTGCCCTTGCCGAAGCCCGCCGCGAGCCCGGCGACGCAGGCCGGGCGGTTGAACTTTTCCTTGATCCGCCCGGCGACGATGCCGACCACGCCGGGGTGCCAGCCCTCGCCGGCCACCAGCAGCACCGGCATGCCGGCCGCGGCCTGCGCCTCCGCCATCTCGAAGGCGGTGCCGAGCACATCGGCCTCCACCTCCTGCCGGCGCTTGTTCACCACGTCCAGCCGCTCGGCCATCTCCCGCGCCTCGACCGGGTCGTCGCACAGCAGCAGCCGCATGCCCAAATCCGGCTCGTCGATCCGCCCCGCCGCGTTGATCCGCGGGCCGAGCACGAAGCCGAGGCTATGCGCGGACGGCGCCTCCCGCACCAGGCCGACATCCAGCAGCGCCGCCACCCCGGCATGGCCGCGCCGGGCCATCACCTTCAGCCCCTGCGCCACCAGCGCGCGGTTCACCCCGGTCAGCGGCATCACGTCGCACACCGTGGCCAGCGCCACGATGTCGAGCAGTTCCAGAAGTTTCGGTTCCTCGCGGGTCTGGAACCAACCCTGCCGCCGCAGCAGCCGATGCGTCGCCACCATGGCCAGGAACGCCACGCCCGCGGCGCACAGATGCTTCAGCCCGCTGGTACAATCCAGCCGGTTGGGGTTGACCACGGCGCGCACCGGCGGCACCGCGCCTTCGGCCTTGTGATGGTCCAGCACCACCACATCGGCCTCGCCCTGGGCCACGGCCAGCGCCTCATGCGCCGCCACGCCGCAATCGACGCAGACGATCAGCGTCGCCCCGCGCGCCAGCAACTCCCGGATCGCGCCGGCATTGGGGCCGTAGCCCTCCTTCAGCCGGTCGGGGACGTAATGCGTCACCTCGCAGCCGAGCATCCGCAGCGCCCGCACCATCAGCGCGCCGGAACACGCCCCGTCCACGTCATAGTCGCCGAAGACCGCCACCTGTTCGCCGGTACGCACCGCATGCGCCAGGCGCTGGGCGGCGTTGTCCATGTCCATCAGCACGGACGGGTCGGGCAGCAGCGCCCGCAGCGTTGGGTCCAGGAAGTCCTGCGCCGCGTCCAGCCCGATGCCGCGCGCCGCCAGCAGCCGGCCGACCACCTCCGGCACCTCCAGCCGCTGGGAGATCGCCAGCCCGATGCGCTGGTCGCCCTCCCGCCAGACCCAGCGCCGACCGGTGACGCTGGCCTCGACCCCCAGGACGGTAGGCTGGCTCAACCGGCGAAGGCTTTGGGCTTCAGCGCGAAGTTGTGGTGGCCTTCCACGTACCGCACGGTGCCGGACTTGCTGCGCATGACGATGGAATGCGTCACCGCGCCGCCACCGAACCAGCGCACGCCGCGCAACATCGGCCCGGTGGTCACGCCCGTCGCCGCGAACATCACGTCGCCGGCGGCCATGTCTTCCAGCTTGTACTTCCGCTGCGGGTCGGTGATGCCCATCTCCAGCGCGCGGGCGATCTGCTCGTCATTCTCGTACATCAGCCGGCCCTGCATCTGGCCGCCGATGCAGCGCAGCGCCGCCGCCGCCAGCACACCCTCGGGCGCGCCGCCGCTGCCGAGATACATGTCGATGCCGACTTCCGGCTGCGAGCACGCCACCACACCGAACACATCGCCATCCGGGATCAGCATGATGCGCGCCCCGGCGGCGCGGCAGGCTTTGATTTTATCCTTGTGGCGGTCGCGGTCGAGCAAACACACGACGAGGTCGCTGACGTCGCACTTCTTCGCCCGCGCCAGGTTGCGCAGGTTTTCTTCCGGGCTGGCGTCGATATCCACCACGCCGTCGGGCAGGCCAGGCCCCACGGCCAGCTTGTCCATGTAGATGTCGGGCGCATGCAGGAAGCCGCCGCCCTCGGCCAGCGCCAGCACGGCCATCGCGTTCGGGCCGCCCTTGGCGGTCAGCGTGGTGCCTTCCAGCGGGTCCACGGCAATATCCACCACCGGCCCGCCCAGGCCGATCTTCTCACCGATGTACAGCATCGGCGCCTCGTCCATCTCGCCTTCGCCGATGACGACGGTGCCGGAAATGGCCAGCGTATCGAAGGCCTTGCGCATCGCGTCCACGGCGGCGCCATCGGCGGCGTTCTTGTCACCCTTGCCCATCCAGCGGCTGGCCGAAAGCGCCGCGGCCTCGGTCACGCGCACCAGCTCCAGCGCCAGGTTGCGGTCAACATGCTTGCCGATGTGGGGCCCGAGATCGCCCATAGGGTTAGCCTCCGTATGCGTTGTCGGAAGACTACACCGCGCCGGGAGTCGCCGGAAGCACTCCCTACGGCAGTGTTATGTCGGGTCCTGTCGCCGACCTCAGGCGGGCTCGATCCGGATCAGCACCGGCTTCTCCATCACCGCGGCCAGCGCCTCGATCCGGGCGATGGCGGCGCGCATCGCCGCCTCGTCGCATTCATGCGTCGTCAGCACCACCGGCACCGCCTCGCCGGGCGCGCGGCCACGCTGGAGCATGCTCTCCAGGCTGATGCTGTGGTCGCGCAGCACCCCGGTCACGTCGGCGATGACGCCAGGGCGGTCCACCACCATCAGGCGCAGGTAGTAGCAGCCGGTATGCGCCGCCATCGGCACGCTCGGCACCACCGCCAGCGCCCCGGCGTCGCTGCCCCAGACCGGGGTGAAGCGGCCACGCGCGATGTCGATGACATCCGCCACCACGGCGCTCGCGGTCGGCCCGGCGCCGGCGCCACGGCCCTGCAGCACCACGCGACCCACAAAATCGCCCTCCGCCACCACGGCGTTGAACACCCCATCCACCCGCGCGATCGGCGCCGCCTGCGGCACCATGCAGGGGTGGACTCTGGTAGAAATCCCCGCCTCGGTGCGCTGGGCGATGCCGAGCAGCTTGATCCGGTAGCCGAGTTCCTCTGCCATCTGGAAGTCCAGCGCGGACACCTCGCGGATGCCCTCGACATGCACACTGGCAAAATCCACCGGCCGGCCGAAGGCCAGCGCCGCCAGGATCGCCAGCTTATGCGCGGCGTCCACGCCGTCGATGTCGAAGGACGGGTCGGCCTCAGCGTAGCCAAGCTTCTGCGCCTCGGCCAGCACATCGGCGAATTCGCGCTTCTGCTCGCGCATGGTTGTCAGGATGTAGTTGCAGGTGCCGTTGAGGATGCCAGCAACGCGCGACAGGTTGTTCGCCGCCAGGCCTTCGCGCAGCGCCTTGATGGCGGGGATGCCGCCGGCGACCGCGGCCTCGAACGCCAAGGGCGTGCTGCCCGCCAGTTCTGCCAGCGCGCCGCCATGCACGGCGAGCAGCGCCTTGTTGGCGGTCACCACCGGCTTGCCCGCCCGCAGCGCGGCTTCCACCAGCGCCTTGGCCGGGCCCTCGCTGCCGCCGATGCATTCCACCACTACATCCACGCCGGCATCGCCCGCCAGCGCCACGGGGTCGTCATACCAGCGCAGCCCGGTGGTGTTCACGCCACGGTCGCGGCTGCGGTCCCGCGCGGAGACGGCGACCACGGCCACGGGGCGCCCGGCGCGGGCGGAGATCAGCGCGGCATTGTCGGCCAGCAGCTTCAGCACGCCGGCACCGACAGTGCCCAGCCCGGCCACGCCGAGGGTCAAGGGACGTACGCTCATTGGGCTGCAAGCTCCGGCTCGCTGATGGGGCCGTCGCTGCCATGCAGCGCGGGGCCCGCGTTGTCCACCGCCATGAAGCTGCGGATACCGCGCAGCGCCTGGCGAATGCGGTGGTTGTTCTCCACCAGGGCGATGCGGACATGACCATCGCCATGCTCGCCGAAGCCCAGCCCCGGGGCCACAGCCACCTTGGCCTTGGCCATCAGCAGCTTGCTGAACTCGACGCTGCCCAGGTGGCGGAACTTGTCGGGGATCGGCGCCCAGATGAACATGCTGCCTTCCGGGCTGGGCACGTCCCAGCCAGCCTGGTGCAACCCCTTAACCAGCAGGTCGCGGCGTTCCTTGTACAGGGTGCGCATCTCGGCGACCGTGTCCTGCGGGCCGTTCAGCGCGGCGGCGGCGGCGATCTGGATCGGCGCGAAGGCGCCGTAGTCCAGGTAGCTCTTCACCCGCGTCAGCGCCGCGATCAGGCGCTGGTTGCCGGCGGCGAAGCCCATGCGCCAGCCCGGCATGTTGTAGGTCTTCGACAGGCTGGTGAACTCGACCGTCACGTCCATCGCGCCCGGCACTTCCAGCACCGAAGGCGGCGGCACGTCGCCGAAATACAGCTCGGCATAGGCCAGGTCGCTCAGGATGAAGAGTTCATGCTTGCGGCACAGTTTTACCAGCTCGCGGTAGAACTCGATCGTCGCCAGGTGCGCGGTCGGGTTCGACGGAAAGTTGACGATCACCGCCGTCGGCTTCGGCACGGAATGCCGCACCGCGCGGTCGATCGCCTGCAGCATCTCGTCATCCGGCGTGCAGGGCAGCGTGCGCGCGGTGGCGCCGGCGATGATGAAGCCGAACTGGTGGATCGGGTAGGACGGGTTCGGCACCAGGATGGTATCGCCGGGGCTGCTGATGGCCTGGGCCAGGTTGGCCAGGCCTTCCTTGCTGCCCAGCGTGGCGACGACTTCGGTCTCGGGGTCCAGCTTCACGCCGAAGCGCCGGTCGTAGTAGCCGGCCAGCGCCTTACGCAGCCCGGGAATGCCCTTGGACATGCTGTAACGATGGGTGCGCGGGTCCTGCACCGCCTCGATCAGCTTGGCGACGATGTGCGGCGGCGTCGGGCTGTCCGGGTTGCCCATGCCGAGGTCCACGATATCCTCCGCTGCTGCCCGTGCCTTCGCCTTG